>CANFVA010000098.1 GCA_947450255.1 Comamonadaceae bacterium | reverse complement strand
GGCAAATACGGCAACTGCCATGTGATGAGCGTTTGCCAGCCCACGGTGCCGGTGCTCGCTGCCGTGTCGCTGATGGCTTCGCGCAATGAAAAAACACCTTTGTCCATGACCATGATGGGCGGCCCGATTGACGCGCGCAAATCGCCCACCGCCGTCAATAACCTGGCGATGAACAAAAGCTACAACTGGTTTGAAAACAATGTGATTTACCGCGTACCGGGTAAATTCCCCGGTGCCGGACGCCGCGTGTACCCAGGCTTTTTGCAGCACACCGGTTTTGTGGCCATGAACCCGGATCACCACGCTAAAAGCCATTACGACTATTTCAAAGACCTGATCAAGGGTGACGACGTCAGCACCGAAGCGCACCGCAAGTTCTACGACGAGTACAACGCGGTGTTGGACATGGATGCCGATTACTACCTGGACACCATCAAGGTGGTTTTCCAGGACTTCAGCCTGGTCAACGGCACCTGGGACGTGCGCTCCCCCCGTGGCGACGCCGAGCGCGTACGGCCAGCGGCGATCAAAAGCACCGGGCTGCTGTCGGTGGAGGGCGAGTTGGACGATATCTCCGGATCAGGCCAAACCCGTGCAGTGCACGAGATTTGCACCGGTGTGCCGTCGGCACACAAAAAGCATTTTGAGGTAGCCGGCGCCGGGCATTACGGTATCTTCTCGGGCCGTCGCTGGCGCGATGTGGTCTACCCAACCGTCAAGGCCTTCATCAAGAGCTACCAGCCTGCGGGTGCAATACCGGTTGCGCCGGTGGCCAAGGCCGTCGTTGCAGTCAGCACCAAAGCGGCGGCCAAACAGGTAAGCGAAGCCGCCCGGCCCCAAGCCAAGGCAACGCCCGCCAGCGCTCGCCGCGCCGTCGCCGCCCCTGCGGCCAAAGTGGCGGCAGCCGTCAAACCCAAGGCAAAAGTCGCCGCCAAAGCGCCTGCCGTGGTGAAAAAAGCGGCCACCAAAACCCTGCGCGCGAAAGCCGGGCGCAAAGCCTGATTCGGGTGCGGTGACCACCACGCCGCAAACCACCGACGCACTGGCGGCGCGCATCCTCGATGCGCTGCCGCAAACCCAGTGCACGCGCTGCGGCTACCCCGATTGCGCCGCCTATGCCCAAGCGATTGCGGCGGAACACGTCCCCATCAACCAATGTCCGCCGGGCGGGGCCCAGGGCATTGCCCGCCTATCGGCCATTACCGGCCAGCTGAATGAGCCGCTGAACCCTGCGTTTGGATTGGAAGGCCCGCGCAACGTGGCCTTTATCGATGAGGATTGGTGCATAGGCTGTACCTTGTGCATCGACGCCTGCCCCACCGATGCCATCTACGGCACCAACAAACGCATGCATGGCGTGATTGAAGAATATTGCACCGGCTGCGAGTTGTGCATCCCCGTCTGCCCGGTTGATTGCATCTTGCTAGAGCCTGTGCATAGCGCGGAACCTGGCTTGGCATCGCCCACGGGCTGGGATGCTTGGTCGGACGAACTTGCACAGACGGCGCGCAGACGCTACGCTGCCGCGCAAAGCCGCCGCGCGCAAAGTACACAGACCAAGCGCGCTGCAAAGGCACAAGAGGCTGCGGACAAATTGTCAGACCTGGCCACGCATTCGCGCATTAGCGATCCATCGGAGTTGGCGCGCAAAAAAGCGTTGATTGAGGCCGCCATGGCGCGGGCGCGGCAACGTTAAGCGTTAAGCGCCAAACGCGAAAACGCGCTCACTACTTCGGGCGGCGCTTGTACTAATTCAATCAGCACGCCCTCGCCCGATATCGGGAATTCTTCGCTGCCCTTGGGGTGCAAAAAGCATATATCAAAGCCCGCCGCACCCTTGCGTATGCCGCCCGGCGCAAAGCGTACGCCTTGCTGCATCAACCAGTCCACGGCGGCAGGCAAGTCGTCAATCCACAGGCCCACATGGTTGAGCGGCGTGGTGTGCACGGCCGGTTTTTTGTCCGGGTCTATAGGCTGCATCAAGTCCACTTCCACCTTGAACGGGCCGCTGCCGATAGCGCAAATATCTTCATCCACGTTTTCGCGCTCGCTCTGGAAAGTACCCGTCACCTCCAGCCCCAGCATGTCTACCCACAGGGTTTTGAGCCGCTGCTTGCTCGGCGCGCCAATGGCGATTTGCTGGATGCCCAGAACTTTAAAAGGCCGCGCGCTCATGCGAATTCCACAATCGCTTGGTCCACCGACAAGCTCTCCCCCTGGGCGGCCAGGACTTTGCTGACCACGCCATCGGCGCCGGCGAACAAGACGTTTTCCATCTTCATCGCCTCGATCACCGCTACGCGTTCACCGGCCTGCACTTTCTGGCCAGGGGAGACCAGCACTTGCGACAACAGCCCCGGCATGGGCGAGAGCACAAAGCGGCTCATGTCCGGCGGCGATTTGAAGGGCATCAGCCGATGCAATTGCGCCATGCGCGGCGAGACCACCAGCGCGTCGATACGCGTGCCGTTGTGCTGCACACGCAACGCCAGCGGATTTTTGGGCGTACCGCGCTCTACTTGCGCGGTAAAGGCTTTGCCGTTGACCGTGCCGGTGATGGCAATGTCGTTTAAGCGCGATTGGCTGCGGATTTCGTAGCTGGTATCCGCGACGCGCACGCGCGCTGAGCCCGTCTCGCCCACGAACTCATCCACATGCACGGGCGTGTAAGCATGCGCGCCCTTGTCGGACATGGCGATGACCACGTAGTCTTTACCTGCCTCCACGCCGTAGCCCGGCAGTTGACCGCTGAGGGCGGCAGTGCGCTCGCGTGATTTGCGGCGCACAAACGCGGCCAGCGCAGTAAGGAAGTGGGCATCTTGGTGCGGCACGTCTTCGGCGCGAAAACCATGGGCATAGTTCTCGGCGATAAAGCCGGTGTTGAAATCGCCGGCCACAAACTTGGGGTGCGCTAACAAAGCTGCTTGAAATGGGATGTTGCTGGAGACACCACGGATGACAAAACCATTGAGCGCCTCGCGCATTTTGGCAATCGCGTCCAAGCGGTCGCTGCCGTGCACGATCAGCTTGGCGATCATGGAGTCGTAAAACATCGGTATTTCGCCGCCGTCGCGCACACCGGTATCGACACGTACGCCCAACAAATCCGCCGTGTTCGCTTGGAACATGGTTTGCGCCGGTGGCGCAAAGCGCACCAGGCGACCCGTGGAGGGCAAGAAGTTACGGAACGGGTCTTCGGCGTTGATGCGGCACTCGATGGCCCAGCCATTGCGTTGCACTTGCGCTTGCGTCAATGGCAGCTTCTCGCCCGCGGCCACGCGGATCATCAACTCCACCAAGTCCAGGCCGGTAATCGCCTCGGTCACCGGATGCTCCACCTGCAAGCGGGTGTTCATCTCCAGAAAGTAAAAGCTCTGGTCCTTGCCGACCACAAACTCCACCGTGCCCGCGCTTTGGTAATTCACCGCCTTGGCCAAGGCCACGGCCTGCTCACCCATGGCCTTGCGGGTGGCGTCGCTGATAAAGGGCGAAGGCGCTTCTTCAATCACTTTTTGGTGGCGGCGCTGGATAGAGCATTCGCGCTCGTTGAGGTAAAGCACATTGCCGTGCGCGTCGCCAATGAGCTGGATTTCGATATGGCGCGGCTCTTCGACAAATTTTTCGACAAACACGCGGTCATCGCCAAAGCTATTGCGCGCCTCGTTGCGGCAACTGGTAAAGCCTTCAAAGGCCTCTTTGTCGTTATAGGCTACACGCAAGCCCTTGCCGCCGCCACCAGCGCTGGCCTTGATCATGACCGGGTAGCCAATGCCCTTGGCAATCTCGACCGCCCGCTCGGGTGTTTCAATCGCGTCGTTCACACCGGGAATGCAATTGACACCGGCTTGGCCAGCCAATTTTTTGGACTCGATCTTGTCGCCCATGGCGGCGATGGAATGGTGTTTGGGCCCGATAAACACAATGCCCTCGGCCTCGCAGCGCTTGGAAAACTCGGCGTTCTCGCTCAGAAACCCATAACCCGGATGAATCGCCTGCGCGCCGGTGGACTTGGCAGCGGCGATGATCACATCGGCCAGCAAATAACTCTCGCGGCTAGGCGCTGGTCCGATACGTACCGCTTCGTCAGCCAAGGCCACATGGCGGGCTTCTTTGTCGGCGTCCGAATACACCGCCACAGTGGCGATGCCCATTTTGCGGGCCGTCGT
Organism: Comamonadaceae bacterium; assembly: GCA_947450255.1. Classification (GTDB taxonomy): domain Bacteria; phylum Pseudomonadota; class Gammaproteobacteria; order Burkholderiales; family Burkholderiaceae_C; genus Allorhodoferax. Next base: position 5,439 of record CANFVA010000098.1, on the reverse strand, counting down.
GATGACACGGCAGGCGATTTCGCCTCGGTTGGCGATCAGAATTTTGGTGAACATGGTGGATTTCCTTCACAAGATTTAAAAGCTCAAGGTGCGAGGACTAGGCCGTCGCACCCAGCATGGGGCTACACAGTTCAATAAGATTGCCGTCGGGCGTGCACACGTAACCCACAGTCTGGCCCCACGGTTTGACTTTGGCAGGACCAAGTAGCCGCGCGCCAGCTTGGACAGCTTGGACTAATGCGGCTTCCACATCATCCGTCACCAGTGCCAACTCTTGCCCTTGCGGCAGGCTGGATGTATCGGCAGGCGCATAGCCCTGCGGCAGATTCGAGCGACCCAAGGTGTGGGCGGCAAAGGCAATGGCGGTTTGACCTGTTTCCAGTTCCGCGTAGTCGCCCGTGGGCACCACAAAACGCGCCTCAATGCCGAATGCGGCTTTCCAGAAGGCAACCGTCTGGGAGACGTCTTTCACATAGGTAATTGCATAGCCGAATTTCATGGGTATTCCTTGGCGGACTGGCAATCACACAACTTGGGCGTGGAGTGCCTGTGTGATTTGCGTAGGTAAAGGAGGAGGCCGAAGGCCGGGGGACACGGAGCAAATTGCACAGGTACTCCATACCCGCCAACATCGCGGTACGACGAAAAAATCACAAAGGAATGTTCCCGTGCTTGCGCCAAGGATTCTCCAACTTCTTGTCTTTGAGCATCACCAGCGAACGGCAAATACGCTTGCGCGTTTCAGCGGGCAAGATCACGTCGTCAATAAAGCCGCGCGCTCCAGCCACAAATGGATTGGCAAAGCGCGCTTTGTATTCGGCTTCCTTGGCCGCGAGTTTTTCTGGGTCGCCCTTGTCCTCGCGGAAAATAATTTCTACCGCACCCTTGGCGCCCATGACCGCAATTTCGGCATTGGGCCAGGCGAAGTTCACGTCGCCGCGCAAATGTTTGGAGGCCATCACGTCATACGCGCCGCCGTAGGCTTTGCGCGTGATAACCGTAATTTTGGGCACCGTGCATTCCGCATAGGCATAGAGCAATTTAGCACCGTGCTTGATGATGCCGCCGTATTCCTGGCTGGTGCCGGGCATAAAGCCGGGCACATCCACAAAAGTGATAACCGGGATATTGAAGGCATCGCAAAAGCGTACAAAACGCGCCGCTTTGATGCTGCTCTTGATATCCAAGCAGCCCGCCAGCACCAGGGGCTGATTGGCCACGATGCCCACCGTCTGACCGTCCATGCGCGCAAAGCCGACCAGGATGTTTTTGGCGTACTCGGGTTGGATTTCAAAGAAGTCGCCATCGTCCACGGTTTTGACGATCAACTCCTTCATGTCGTAGGCTTTATTCGGGTTCTCCGGCACCAGCGTGTTGAGGCTGATGTCCATGCGGTGCGCCGGGTCGCCGCTTTGGCGCACCGGGGCTTTTTCGCGGTTGGACAAAGGCAGATAGTTGTAGAGGCGGCGCAGCATCAAGAGCGCTTCTACGTCGTTGTCAAAGGCCAGATCGGCCACGCCGCTTTTGGTGGTGTGGGTGATGGCGCCGCCCAACTCTTCGGCGCTGACTTCTTCGTGCGTTACGGTCTTCACCACCTCGGGGCCAGTGACAAACATATACGAGCTGTCTTTGACCATGAAGATGAAATCGGTCATAGCGGGTGAATACACCGCACCGCCCGCCGATGGCCCCATGATCAGGCTGATTTGCGGAATGACACCGCTGGCCATGACATTGCGCTGGAACACATCGGCATAGCCGCCCAGCGAGGCGACGCCTTCTTGGATGCGCGCACCGCCCGAGTCGTTCAGGCCAATCACCGGTGCGCCCACTTTCATAGCCTGGTCCATGATTTTGCAAATCTTTTCGGCATGCGACTCGCTCAAGGCGCCGCCAAACACCGTGAAGTCTTGGCTGAACACAAACACCAAGCGGCCGTTGATCATGCCGTAGCCAGTGACCACGCCGTCGCCGGGAATTTTGTTGTCCTGCATCCCAAAGTCGGTGCAGCGGTGCTCGACAAACATGTCCCATTCTTCAAAGGTGCCTTCGTCCAGCAGCACTTCCAGGCGCTCACGCGCCGTGAGCTTGCCTTTGCCGTGCTGGGCGCTGATGCGCTTTTCGCCGCCACCCATGCGCGCTGCGGCGCGCTTGGCTTCGAGTTGCTCCAATATGTCTTGCATGCTTACTTCTCCGTGCTGGTAATCGTCTGCCCTAGGCTTTTGCCATAGGCATTTAAAAGTTGTCTTGCAGCGGTCGATGCGGCCAACGAACCCGCGGCCACTTGGGCGCTGAGCTCGGGTAGCGATGCACCAACTAGCGATTGGGTTTTGAAGCTTTGTTTCAGGCCGGCATCAATACGCTCCCACATCCAAGCCAGCGCTTGGCTTTGGCGCCGCGTGGCAAAGCGTCCGCTGTCGGCTTGCAAAGTGCGAAAAGCGCTTACCGCCTCCCAAAAATGGCGGATGCCCGTGCCCTGCAAAGCGCTGATAGGCACCACTTGCGGGCTCCAGCCCAGGCGGTCCGGGTTGCCGTGCAAGCCCAGCAAGCGCAAGGCGCTGGTGATCTGCGCTTGCGCGCGCGTGGCGGCATCCGGGTCGATATCAGCTTTGTTGATGACCACTAAATCCGCCAGCTCCATCACACCTTTTTTAATGGCCTGCAAATCGTCGCCCGCGTTGGGTAATTGCAAAAGGCAAAACATATCCGTCATGCCGCTGACCGCGGTTTCGGACTGGCCCACACCCACGGTTTCGACCAGCACCACGTCGTAGCCTGCGGCTTCGCAGACCAGCATGCATTCGCGGGTTTTTTCGGCCACGCCACCCAAAGTGCCGCTGGCCGGGCTGGGGCGGATAAAGGCTTGTGGATGCACCGATAACTGCTCCATGCGCGTCTTGTCGCCCAAGATGGAGCCGCCCGATACGCTGCTCGACGGGTCTACCGCCAACACCGCCACGCGGTGGCCTTGCGCAATCAAATACAAGCCCAGGACTTCGATAAACGTCGATTTGCCCACGCCCGGCACGCCGCTGATGCCCAGGCGTATGGACTGGCCCGTGAAAGGCAACAAGTCGGTGAGCAAAGCATCCGCCTGCACCCGGTGGTCAGCGCGCGTGGACTCCAACAGCGTAATGGCCTTGGCCATGGCGCGGCGCTGCACTGCGGGCGTGGTGCTGCGCAGGTCTGAAACGGACGTGGAAACTTGAAGCGCCATCAAAGAATCTCAAAGGCGCGGCCATCGGTCAAGCGGTAACGGGAAAAATCGCGCACGTCCAAGGTCATGATTACGCTGACATCAATGATTGCTGCGAATGCCATGCTTTTCCTGCAATTTCACTAAAAACTGCGCTCGAGAATGATCTGTGTCGTACGGCTGCTCATAGGCCTCAAAGGCCTGGGCCAGCGCGATATCCGCCGGGTTGGCGTTTGGTCCGTAGTATTTTTGCTCTTCCTCGGCCTTCAAAGCCAGCATCAACTCATAGGTGTTTTTACAGCCCAGGGCGTCCTTTACCGCGTCGATGATGAATTGCGATTTGGTAATGCCCTGGCGCTTGGCAGCTTGCTCCAGCTGCATTTCCAGCAAAGGGTCCATGCGCACGGAAATAGCCATGATTTAGTCCTTTTGAAATACGGTATTACGGTGCAACGCAAAGGCTTCAGACCTGCAAAGACTTGCTGATCTGGTCCAGCACGTCGCGGGCGCTGACGGGGATGGGGGTGCCGGGGCCGTAAATGCCTTTGACCCCTGCGGCATACAAAAAGTCGTAGTCCTGGCGCGGAATGACGCCGCCCACAAACACGATGATGCCTTCGCCGCCCTGCTTTTTTAGCGCGTCGATGATGGCCGGCACCAGGGTTTTGTGGCCTGCGGCCAAGGTGGACACGCCCACGGCATGCACATCGTTTTCGATGGCCTGGCGGGCGCATTCTTCGGGCGTTTGAAACAAGGGGCCGATATCCACGTCAAAGCCCAGGTCGGCAAAAGCCGTGGCCACCACTTTGGCGCCCCGGTCGTGTCCGTCTTGGCCGAGCTTGGAGATCATCACGCGCGGGCGACGGCCTTGGACATCGGCGAAGGCAGCGATATCGGCTTTGAGGGCGTTCCAGTATTCCATGGTGTCTCCGTGGCTGTGCTCGGCATCGTAGGCGGCGGCATACACGCCAGACACTTTGTGCGTATCGGCGCGGTGGCGCCCAAAGGCTTTTTCCAGCGCGTCGCTGACCTCGCCTACGGTGGCGCGCAAGCGCATGGCGGCGATGCTCAGTTCCAGCAAATTGCCTTCGTGCCCGGCTGCAAACGTGAGCGCATCCAGCGCTGCTTGCACCGCAGTCTGGTCGCGCGCGGCGCGCACTTGCTTGAGACGTGCGATCTGGCCTTCGCGCACTGCCACGTTGTCGATGTCGCGCGCCTCAATCGCATCTTCGGTTTTGAGTTTGTATTTGTTCACGCCCACGATCACGTCCTGGCCGCTGTCGATGCGCGCTTGCTTTTCGGCAGCCGCCGCTTCAATCTTGAGCTTGGCCCAGCCGCTATCGACGGCCTTGACCATGCCGCCCATGGCATCGACTTCTTCGATAATTTTCCAGGCGGCGTCGGCCATGTCCTGCGTCAGCTTTTCCATCATGTAACTACCAGCCCAAGGGTCGATGACGCTGGTGATGTGCGTCTCCTCCTGGATGATGAGTTGCGTGTTGCGTGCGATGCGCGAAGAGAACTCGGTGGGCAGCGCAATCGCCTCGTCAAAGCTATTGGTATGCATGCTTTGCGTACCTCCAAACACCGCGGCCATGGCCTCGATGGTGGTGCGCACTATGTTGTTGTAGGGGTCCTGCTCGGTCAGGCTCCAGCCGCTGGTTTGGCAGTGGGTGCGCAGCATCAAGCTCTTAGGCGATTTGGCACCAAAGCCCTGCATGATGCGGCACCACAAAAGGCGCGCGGCGCGCATCTTGGCAACCTCCAAATAGAAGTTCATACCAATGGCCCAGAAAAAGGACAAACGGCCTGCAAACTCGTCCACATCCAAACCCGTTGCAATCGCAGTTTTGACGTATTCCTTGCCGTCGGCCAAAGTAAAGGCCAGCTCCAGAGCCTGGTTGGCCCCGGCTTCTTGCATGTGGTAACCCGATATGGATATCGAGTTGAACTTGGGCATGTTTTTGGCCGTGTAAGCAATGATGTCGCCGATGATTCGCATCGATGGCGCCGGCGGATAGATATAGGTGTTGCGCACCATGAACTCTTTGAGGATGTCGTTTTGTATGGTGCCGCTGAGTTGCGCTTGCGCCACGCCCTGCTCCTCGGCGGCGACGATGTAACCTGCCAGCACGGGCAGCACCGCGCCATTCATCGTCATGGACACGCTGACTTTGTCCAGCGGAATTTGGTTGAACAAAATCTTCATGTCCTCCACCGAGTCGATGGCGACACCGGCCTTG
>CANFVA010000097.1 GCA_947450255.1 Comamonadaceae bacterium | reverse complement strand
GCGCGGGCGATATGGGCTAGCGTGCTGCCACGGGTCAGGCCGGTCATGGTGCCGCGCGCCTCGGGGTTCCAATAGGGCGCGCCCAGGCCGGTGAAGGCCGGCACCAACATCACGCCGCCGCTGTCGGGCACGCTTTGCGCCAGCGCTTGTACTTCAGCGCTGCTGCGGATCGCGCCCAGACCGTCGCGCAGCCATTGCACCACCGCGCCGCCTACAAACACGCTGCCCTCCAATGCGAATTCGGGGCGGGTACCAGGCTGTGCCGCGCTGGTGGTGATAAGCCCATTCGTTGAGGTTTGAAATTGCGTTCCGGTATGCATCAGCATGAAGCAGCCGGTGCCGTAGGTGTTTTTCGCCATACCGGCGCTAAAGCAGGCCTGGCCGAACAAAGCGCTTTGCTGGTCACCGGCCATGCCGCCTACGGGAATGCTGTGGCCCAAGAGGCCTGGCTCGATATCGCCAAAGTGCGCAGCCGAGGGCAGCACCTGGGGCATCAGGCCCTCGGGGATGTTGAGGGCTTGCAGCAGCTCCGGGTCCCAGGTGTTGCTGTGCACATTAAAGAGCATGGTGCGCGCGGCGTTGCTCACATCGGTGGCGTGCACCCGCCCATTCGTCAATTGCCACAAGAGCCAGCTGTCCACCGTGCCAAAGGCCAGTTCGCCGTGTGCTGCCTGGGCGCGGGCCTCAGGCACGTTATCCAAAATCCATTGCAGCTTGGTGCCGGAAAAATAGGCGTCTACCAGCAAGCCGGTTTTTTGGCGAATGGGCTCGGCCATGCCACGTTCGCGCAGCGCGGCGCAGGCAGGCTCGGCGCGCCGGTCCTGCCAGACGATGGCTTTGTGGATGGGCTGGCCGGTCTTGCGGTTCCAGACCACAGTTGTTTCACGCTGGTTGGTAATGCCGATGGCGTGCACTTGCTGCGCGCCGATGCCGGCTTTGGCCAGCACATCGCGCGCCGTGGCCAGCTGGGTGCGCCAGATCTCCAGCGGGTCGTGCTCCACCCAGCCGGGCTGGGGGTAAAACTGCGTCAGTTCCTCCTGCGCCATGGCCACGATGCGGCCTTGCGCGTCAAACACGATGCTGCGGGAGCTGGAGGTGCCTTGGTCAAGTGCGAGCAGGTAGGTCATGGTGCTTAGCTATGCAATAGGGGGCGGGAAGCCAAGGGTCGGGGCCGCGGCAGACTCAGTCGCCCGCCAGCGTAAATCGTACCTGCGCGTCGGCCATCAATTCCATAAAAGGCTCTGGCGGTATCGCATCCGAAAACAGGCGGTCGATGCTGGAGAGTTGCGCGACTTCCACCATCGCAGCGCGGTTAAATTTGCTGGCGTCCGCTGCCAGCCAAACCTCGCGGGCATGCGAAATAATGGTTTGCGATACCTTGACCTCGCGGTAATCGAAGTCGCGTAGCGAGCCGTCCGATTCGATGGCGGAGATGCCAATGAGGCCAATATCCACTTTGAACTGGCGGATGAAGTCCACCGCCGCCTCGCCGATGATGCCCTGGTCGCGCCCGCGCACTACGCCGCCGACCACAATCACTTCGCTTTGCGAATTGGCGCTCAGGATCGCGGCCACGTTGAGGTTGTTGGTAATCACGCGCAAACCTTCGTGCTTGGTTAGTGCGCGGGCGATGGCCTCGGTCGTGGTGCCGATATTGAGTAGCAGCGAACAACCATTGGGCACGGCATCGGCCACCGCTTGCGCAATGCGCGCTTTGCCCTGGGCGTTGAGGATTTCGCGCTGCGGGTAGGCCAGGTTTTCCACCGTGGAGCCAGGTACGCGCACGCCGCCATGAAAGCGCGCCAGCAGGCCTTCGTCGGCCAGGCGCTGGACGTCGCGGCGCACGGTTTGCAGCGTTACTTCCAGGGTATCGGCCAGGCGTTCCACCGTCACCGAGCCTTGCGCCCGCACTACGCTTAAAAGCTTGATTTGTCGTGGATTAGGGTTCATGCGCCGATGGTCCGAGTCTTGGGTAAAGAAAGCCCGTACACTTTAAATCGAACAGAAAGGAATAGTTTTAGGGTAAACACCTAGATAAAACGAATAATTTCGAACAATAATTGTCACATTCGAATTAGCGTCGCGCTAAATTGGTGCAAGCGATCAAGGGTGTCTGATGGACTTGAGTCTTCAAGCGGTAAGCAAAAAAGTAGGCGCGCAGCCCTGGCTGTATGCGCTGAACATGGACCTGCGCCCTGACGCGGTGACCGTACTCTTGGGCGCTACCCAAGCGGGCAAAACCAGCCTGATGCGCATCATGGCCGGGCTGGATGCGCCCAGCAGCGGGCGCGTGCTGGTCGATGGTGTGGACGTCGTGGGGGTGCCGGTGCGCCAGCGCAATGTGTCCATGGTCTATCAGCAGTTCATCAATTACCCCTCGATGACGGTGTTTGACAACATCGCTTCGCCGCTGAATTTGCGCGGCGAAACTGGCGTACGCCAGCGCGTGCAGGCCCTGGCCGAAAAGCTGCACATCGAGATGTTTTTGGAGCGCTACCCGGCGGAGTTGTCCGGCGGGCAGCAACAGCGCGTGGCGCTGGCCCGCGCCTTGGCCAAAAGCGCACCCTTGATGTTGCTGGACGAACCCCTGGTCAATCTGGACTACAAATTGCGCGAAGAATTGCGTGACGAACTCAGCGCCTTGTTCGCGGCTGGTAATTCCACTGTGGTGTATGCAACGACCGAGCCGGGCGAGGCCTTGCTTTTGGGCGGCTATACCGCCGTGATGGACGCGGGGGAATTGTTGCAATACGGCCCCACCGCCGAGGTGTTTCAGCGGCCCTGCTCGATACGCGTGGCGACGGCATTTAGCGACCCGCCCATGAATCTTTTTCCTGCGCGGGTGCAGGACCAAGCCTTGGTGCTGGCTGATGCGAGCACTGTCGCACTCGCAAGCCCACTAGCAGCCGGCCCGGTGACGGCGGGCCTGCGCGCCAGCGCCCTGCGCGTGCAAGGGCGTGCGGGCGATATGGCGGTCAATGCCACCGTGGCCTTGGCCGAAATTTCTGGCTCGGACACCTTTGTGCATGTGGATAGCGCGTTGGGCGCCATGGTGGCGCAACTGGCGGGGGTGCATTACTTTGATCTAGGCGATGCCATGCCGGTGTATTTCCGGCCGCAGGATGTGTATGTGTTTGACAGCGCCGGCATGCTGGCTCTGGCCCCGTCGCGCGAAGGGGTGCACTGAGATGGCCCGCATCGATCTGGACTTGGCCCATGCCTACCGACCCAAGCCGCAGCAAGACAGCGATTACGCTTTGCTGCCCTTAAAAATGTCGTTTGAAAATGGCGGCGCCTATGCCTTGCTCGGCCCTTCGGGCTGCGGCAAAACCACCATGCTCAACTTGATGTCCGGCCTGCTGCAGCCTTCCCAAGGCACGGTGTTGTTCGACGGGCAAGATGTGACGCGCTCTACGCCGCAGCAGCGCAATATCGCGCAGGTTTTTCAGTTCCCCGTGATTTACGACACCATGACCGTGGCCGAAAACCTGGGCTTTCCGCTGCGCAACCGCAAGATGCCCGCCGAGCAAATTCGCAAGCGCGTAGGCGAAATCGCCGAGATGTTGGACTTGAGTGGCCAGCTCAATCAGCGCGCATCGGGGCTGGCGGCTGATGCCAAACAAAAAATTTCGCTCGGGCGCGGCCTGGTGCGTTCGGACGTGTCGGCGGTCTTGTTTGACGAGCCTTTAACCGTGATTGACCCCCACCTGAAGTGGCAGTTGCGGCGCAAGCTCAAGCAAATTCACCGCGAACTCAAACTCACGCTGGTCTATGTCACGCATGACCAGGTCGAGGCCCTGACCTTTGCGCAGCAAGTGGTGGTCATGACGCGCGGACGTGCGGTGCAGATGGGCACGGCGGCGCAGTTATTCGAGCGGCCTTCGCATACCTTTGTCGGCCATTTCATTGGCTCACCGGGCATGAATTTCCTGCCTGCGCACATGGGGCCGCAGGGCTTGCAAGTGTGCGGTATGGCCTTGCCGCTGGCAGCGGAACAAGCCGATTTGCCCCATGGGGATTTGAAGCTGGGCATACGCCCCGAATACGTACGCTGCGCCGCTAGTCGTTTTGACGGCGCGCTGGCCATGCAAGTGCAGCAAGTGCAGGACGTGGGCACCCACTTCATCGTCACTGCCAGCCTGCAAGAGCAGGTGTTCAAAGCGCGCCTAGCGATGATGGCCGAGCCCTTTGCCGTGGGTAGCACGGTGTGGTGCCAGGTGCTCAATGATAAAAGCTGTTTTTACCGCAACGAGGAGATCGTGGCATGAGCGCAAGCAACAAGCCGGTCAACCAAAAGGCCTGGTTTCTCATACTGCCGGTGCTGGTGTGCGTGGCCTTTTCGGCGATCCTGCCCTTGATGACGGTGGTGAATTATTCGGTGCAAGACATTATTTCGCCCGAGCGACGCATATTTGTGGGCACCGAGTGGTTTGTCGCCATCATGCGCGACGAAGAGTTGCACGGCGCTTTGCTGCGCCAGATTACGTTTTCGCTGGCGGTTTTGCTGATCGAAATTCCGCTGGGTATTGCGCTGGCTTTGTCCATGCCGGCCCAGGGTTGGCGGGCCTCGGCGGTACTGGTGGTGGTCTCGCTGTCGCTGCTGATTCCCTGGAACGTGGTGGGCACGATTTGGCAAATTTTCGGGCGCTCGGACATTGGCCTCATGGGCGCGGCCCTGCAAGGCTTGGGCATCGAATACAGCTATACCGGCGATGCCCTACACGCCTGGTTGACGGTGTTGCTGATGGATGTGTGGCATTGGACGCCGCTGGTGGCGCTTTTGGGCTACGCCGGTTTGCGTTCGATACCCGATGCGTATTACCAGGCCGCCAGCATTGATGGCGCGAGCAAGCTGGCGGTGTTTTGGTATGTGCAACTACCCAAAATGCGCGGCGTACTCATGATCGCCGTGCTGCTGCGCTTTATGGACAGCTTCATGATTTACACCGAGCCTTTTGTGCTCACTGGCGGCGGACCGGGTAATGCCACCACCTTCCTGTCGCAGTTCCTCACGCAAAAAGCCGTAGGCCAGTTTGACTTGGGGCCAGCGGCCGCGTTTTCCTTGATTTACTTCCTGATTATTTTGTTGTTGTGCTTTATTTTGTTTAACTGGATGCAGCGTGTCGGCACCCAGGCCAAGGAGGCCGACCATGCATGAGAAGCGGTTTCATAAGCGCTCGATCTTTTTGATCGCCTACATGGTGTTTGCCTTGCTGCCGGTGTATTGGATGGTCAATATGTCCTTCAAGACCAATACCGAAATTTTGGCCAGCTTTGCCTTGTTCCCCCAGCACTTCACATGGGAAAACTACCACCTCATCCTGACCGATGTGTCCTGGTATTCCGGATATATCAATAGCCTGATTTACGTGGCTATGAATACGGTGGTGTCCATCACCGTCGCTTTGCCCGCTGCCTATGCGTTTTCGCGCTACAGCTTTTTAGGCGACAAGCATGTGTTCTTCTGGCTGCTCACCAACCGCATGACGCCGCCAGCCGTATTTTTGCTGCCCTTTTTCCAGCTTTACACCACGGTGGGTCTGATGGATACGCACCTGGCGGTGGCCATGGCCCACCTCTTGTTCAACGTGCCTTTGGCGGTGTGGATTTTGGAAGGCTTTATGAGTGGTATTCCGCGCGAGATCGACGAAACCGCCTATATCGATGGCTATTCCTTCCCCCGGTTTTTTGTACGCATTTTCTTGCCGCTGATCAAAGCGGGCGTGGGCGTAGCCGCATTCTTTTGCTTTATGTTTAGCTGGGTGGAATTGCTGCTGGCGCGCACGCTGACCAGCGTCAATGCCAAGCCGATTGTGGCCACCATGACGCGCACCGTCTCAGCCGCTGGCATGGATTGGGCCACCCTGGCCGCCGCCGGGGTGCTGACGATTGTGCCCGGCGCCATCGTGATTTGGTTTGTACGCAACTACATCGCCAAGGGCTTTGCCATGGGGCGGGTCTAAGACGCTATGCACAAGGAGATGCGCCATGTTTGAGTGGATGGCCTGGACCACGCCAGTCGCGGTATTTTTTATTTGTATTGCCTTGATGTTGGCGTGTATGACAGTGTGGGAGATCAAGTCCCCCACCGTCATGCGCAAAGGCTTCTTGCCCCTGGAAACCACCCGGGGCGATCGCTTGTTTATCGGCCTGCTCTGCGCCGCCTATGTGAATTTGGCTTTCGTAGGTTTAAGTGGGCGCCTGGCCGAATTACTCGGTCTGCCCGAAGACCCGTCCATCTGGTTCAGTTTTGTCTTGTCCATGGCGGTCTTGGCCCTGGTGATGCGCAAGGGCTAAATGAAGTGTGAAGGATCGGCTCCCCATTCCCCTGGAGCCGAAGCTGCCTTTGAAAGTAGGGGGTGTTCATCAATCGAGGAGACATAGCATGAAGTTACGGTATTCAATGGTGTCTGTCGCAGTCGCCTGCCTGCTGGCAAACAGCGCGTGGGCAGACGAAGCAGCAGCCAAAAAATGGATCGACAGCGAATTTCAACCATCGACGCTGAGCAAGGAAAAGCAGCTGGAAGAAATGAAATGGTTTATCGAAGCGGCCAAAAAGCTGCAAGCTAAGGGCGTGAAGGAAATTTCGGTCGTGTCCGAGACCATCACCACGCACGAGTACGAGTCCAAGACACTGGCCAAAGCCTTTGAGGAGATCACCGGCATCAAGGTCAAGCATGACTTGATTCAAGAGGGCGACGTGGTTGAAAAACTGCAAACCTCCATGCAATCGGGCAAGTCGATTTACGACGGCTGGATTAGCGATTCCGACCTGATCGGCACCCACTATCGTTACGGCAAAATCTTGAACCTGACCGATTACATGACCGGCGCAGGCAAGGACTACACCAACCCGGGTCTGGACATCAAAGACTTTATCGGCACCAGCTTCACCACCGCACCGGACGGCAAGCTTTACCAACTGCCGACACAGCAATTCGCCAACCTCTACTGGTTCCGCGCGGACTTGTTCGAGCGCAAAGACCTGAAAGACAAATTCAAAGCCAAGTACGGCTATGACCTGGGTGTACCGCTCAACTGGAGCGCCTACGAAGACATCGCGGCCTTTTTCACCAATGATGTGAAAAATATCGACGGCAAGCCGATTTATGGGCACATGGATTACGGCAAGAAGGACCCGTCCTTGGGTTGGCGCTTTACGGATGCCTGGTTGTCGATGGCGGGTACGGCCGACAAGGGTATTCCTAACGGCATGCCAGTCGATGAGTGGGGTATTCGCGTGGCCGACGACAAGTGCACGCCGGTGGGCGCGTCGGTCTCCCGCGGGGGCGCGACCAATTCGCCCGCTGCGGTCTACGCGCTGACCAAATACATCGACTGGATGAAGAAATACTCACCCAAAGAAGCCATCGGCATGACCTTCGGTGAAGCCGGTCCAGTTCCCGCGCAGGGCCAGATCGCCCAGCAAATCTTCTGGTACACGGCCTTTACTGCGGACATGATCAAACCCGGGCTGCCGGTGGTCAATGCCGACGGCACCCCGAAATGGCGCATGGCTCCCGGCCCCAACGGACCCTACTGGAAGCAAGGCATGCAAAACGGCTACCAGGACGTAGGTTCATGGACTTTCTTTAAGGACCACGATCCGGACAAAGTTGCCGCCGCTTGGCTCTATGCCCAATTTGTGACGGCTAAAACCACCTCTCTGAAGAAAACCGTGGTGGGCCTGACTCCCATTCGCGAGAGCGATATCCAGTCCAAAACCATGACGGACATGGCACCCAAGCTCGGTGGGTTGGTGGAGTTCTACCGCAGCCCGGCCCGCGTAGCCTGGACACCGACCGGTACCAATGTGCCCGACTATCCCAAGCTGGCTCAACTCTGGTGGAAAAACGTGGCAGTGGCCGTGACGGGTGAGAAGACCCCGCAGGCGGCCATGGACAATCTTGCCGAGGAAATGGACCAAGTGATGGGCCGTCTGGAGCGCGCAGGCATGGCCAAGTGCGCCCCCAAGCTCAATGCCAAGATGGATCCTGCCAAATGGCTGAGCGACAAGGGTGCGCCATGGAAGAAGCTGGCGAATGAAAAGCCCAAGGGCGAGACCATTGCCTATGACACGCTGCTCAATGCGTGGAAAGCCGGCAAGGTTCGCTAAGCCGCTGCGGGCCTAGGGCCCGTGTTTTTAGTGGCCGTCTGGCTTAGCGCCGGGCGGCCACGCTCCCCGAATTTCAAGGATGTGCCCTTAGCCGGTGGGAAGCGGCACGTCCCTTTGCTTTGATTTATGGCCAACCAGCACCCTGCAACACCCGCACCACGCGCTCAGATTCTTGCCCGATTGGGTGAGGATGCGGTGTATGACGTGGCCGTGGTCGGTGGTGGCTCGACCGGCCTGGGCATTGCGCTCGATGCTGCGATGCGCGGCCTCAAAGTCGTGCTCATCGAGTCGCATGATTTTGCCAAGGGCACTTCATCGCGCTCCACCAAATTAGTCCATGGCGGCGTGCGCTACTTGGGGCAGGGCAATGTGTCTCTGGTACGCGAAGCCTTGCACGAGCGACGTACTTTGCTCCAGAGTGCGCCCCACATCGCGCAGCCGCTGGACTTTGTCGTGCCCGTCTACCGCTGGTGGGAAAAGCCGTTTTACGGCATGGGCCTCAAGCTCTATGACCAGTTGGCTGGCGACGCTGGTCTGGGCAAGACCGAGCTACTAGGCAATGCGGCGACCCTGGCCTTGATTCCCGGCGCGCGCACCCAAGGGCTGCGCGGCGCAGTCCGCTATTGGGACGGGCAGTTCAATGACGCTCGTCTAGCCATTGCCATCGCCCGTACTGCCGCGCAACACGGCGCCTTGCTGGTCAACTACTGCCGGGCTGATGCCTTGTTGTATGAGAGCGGTCGCATTGCCGGGCTGGAATGCACCGACACCCGCAGTGGCACGGCCTATCGGATCCGGAGCAAGTGCGTTGTCAACGCCACCGGGGTGTGGGTCGATGCGCTGCGCGAGAAAGACGCAGAACAAGAATCTGCCGCACCCTTCAAGCCGCTGGTTGCGCCCAGCCAAGGCGTGCATTTGGTGGTGGACCGCAGCTTTCTGCAAGGTGACACCGCCCTGATGGTGCCCAAAACTTCAGACGGTCGCGTGCTTTTTGCCGTGCCCTGGTTGGGAAAAGTCATTTTGGGTACCACGGATACGCCACGCCAAGACTTGCCTCGCGAGCCGCAGGCATTTCAACAAGAGGTGGATTTCATCCTGGGTGAAGCGGCCAATTACCTGCGCCGCGCGCCTTCCCGCTCGGATGTGCGTAGCGTCTGGGTGGGCTTGCGACCGTTGGTCAAACACCAGGACGAGCAAGACACCAAAACGCTGAGCCGGGAACATACGGTGGCCGTGAGCCGCTCGGGCTTGGTCACGGTGACCGGCGGCAAGTGGACGACTTACCGGGTGATGGCAGAAGACGTGCTGTCCGCTTGCGAGCAGGCGAACTTATTAAAGAAACTGCCGGCCTGCACCACAACCCAGGTCCGAATGGTGGGCGCAGCCCAGGCCCGGGATCCGGCCGCTTCGCTGTGTCTGCCGCCCGGATTGCATTCGTATGGCGCTGAACAAGCGCTGGTGCAAGCCCTGCCAGGCGCGGACCGATGGATCAGCCCGGGCCTGTCCGAGGCCATGGTGCGCTTTGCGGTGCGTTATGAATATGCGCTCACGGTTGAAGATGTGCTGGCGCGCCGCTCGCGCCTCTTGTTTTTAGATGCGCAGGAAGCGGCCCGCGTGGCCGAGCCGGTGGCGGCGCTGATCGAGCAGGAGCTCGGGCAGGACGGCGGACAGGCCGATTTCCTGGAAGTTTGCGCCCATTTTTCGCATGTTCCTTAGCAAGTGCCGGAAAAATTGAGCGAAGCGGCGAAAAAATAGTGCATAATCGAGGGCTTCGCTTGTAAAAGCTGAAGGTTCTGCCCACATGGAGTCAGCCCGAACGGTTCGGGTTGAGGACAGCGGGCCCAAGACTGACTGGTACGCGTTTTC
>CANFVA010000096.1 GCA_947450255.1 Comamonadaceae bacterium | reverse complement strand
CGTGTATGCCATGGAACTCGGTGGCCCCGAAGTCGGTCGCGGCTGCGGCGGACGCGGCATCATCCATGGCTTTGAGCTCTTAGAAAAACTTGGCTTTCATGAGTGGGGCTTTGACTATGTGCTGCTCGACTTTTTGGGCGACGTGGTGTGCGGCGGTTTCGGCCTGCCGATTGCCCGCGATATGTGCCAAAAAGTGATTGTGGTGGCCAGCAATGATTTGCAGTCGCTCTATGTGGCCAACAATGTGTGCTCGGCAGTCGAATATTTCCGCAAGCTCGGCGGCAATGTGGGCGTAGCCGGCATGGTCATCAACCGCGACGATGGCACCGGCGAAGCCGCGCAGTTTGCGACCCAGGTCGGTATCCCGGTGCTATCGACCATCCCCGCCAACGAGGATATCCGCCGCAAGAGTGCCAGCTACGAAATCATTGGCCGACCCGATTCGGTGTGGGGCTCGATGTTTGCCGAACTGGCAGAAAACGTCGCGACCTCCGAGCCGGTACGCCCCAAACCGCTATCGCAAGACCAGTTGCTCGGGCTTTTCGCAGCGTCTGCCGTGGGCCGCGATGTAGTGCTTGAGCCCGCCACGCAGTTCGATATGTGCGGACGCACCGAAAACACCAAGCCCACCCTAGAAGTGGTGTACGACGAAGTCTAAAAGCGCGGTACTTACGGCCATGAGAAAAACCATTCCTATCGTCAACGCGCAAGCACCTTCGGCTGTGAACACGGCTATCGAGGGCGACGGCATGGGATGCCACGCAGGAGGCGAAAAACTGCTGGCCGCCGCCAAAGCATCCGGCAAATCCGAGGTGTTGGCGCAATACGCCAAAGACTATCCGCTAGACCCCAAAGCCGGGCCACACGACCAGCCGCAAAGCATGTGCCCGGCCTTTGGTTCGCTGCGCGTGGGGCTGCGTATGCGGCGCACCGCCACCATTCTTTCGGGCTCGGCGTGCTGTGTGTATGGCCTGACTTTTACCTCACATTTTTACGGTGCCAAACGCAGTGTGGGCTATGTGCCCTTTAACTCCGAGTCGCTGGTCACCGGCAAGCTGTTTGAAGACATACGCGAAGCGGTGTACAAAGAGGCCAATCCTGCTAATTACGACGCCATCGTCATCATCAATTTGTGCGTACCGACGGCCAGCGGTGTACCGCTCCAACTGCTGCCCAAAGACATCAACGGCGTGCGCATTATTGGCATCGATGTGCCCGGTTTTGGCGTACCCACCCACGCCGAGGCCAAAGACGTGTTAGCCGGTGCAATGCTGAAATTTGCCCGCGAAGAAGTGCTGGCAGGCCCGGTGCAGGCGCCGCGCACGGGCCGCGTGGACAAGCCTACGGTCACCTTGCTAGGCGAAATGTTTCCGGCAGATCCGGTCATCATTGGCCGCATGCTCGAACCCATGGGCCTGGCAGCAGGGCCGGTCGTACCTACCCGCGAATGGCGCGAGCTCTATGCCGCATTAGATTGCGCGGTAGTGGGGGCCATCCATCCGTTTTACACCGCCAGCATCCGCGAATTTGAAGCCGCAGGCCGCCCCATCGTCGGATCAGCGCCTGTCGGCCATGACGGCACTGAGGCCTGGCTGCAAGCCATTGGCAATGCGGCCAACGTTCCGCAAGCACAAATCGACATAGTGAAAAACGCCATGCTGCCCGCCATCAAAGCTGCTCTGGTGCGCTCGCCAATCAAAGGCCGCATCACACTCAGCGGCTACGAAGGCTCAGAGTTGCTGGTCGCCCGTTTGCTCGTGGAAAGCGGTGCGGACCTGCGCTACGTGGGTACTGCCTGCCCGCGCACCGTCTGGAGCGAGGCCGATTGCCAATGGCTAGAAGCGCACGGCGTGCAGGTGCAGTACCGCGCTTCGCTGGAACAAGACCTGGCTGCCATGCACGAATGGCAGCCCGACCTCGCCATCGGCACCACGCCGGTGGTGCAAGCGGCCAAAGAAATGAGCATCCCCGGCTTGTACTTCACCAACCTGATTTCCGCGCGCCCTCTGATGGGCCCGGCAGGTGCCGGTTCGCTGGCACAAGTGATCAACGCTGCGATTGGCAACAAAGCGCGCTTTGATGAAATGAAAGCCTTTTTTGGCCAGGCCGGTAGTGGCCATGCCACAGGCGTGTGGGAAAGCTCGCAGGGCGTACCGCAAGACCGCCCCGAGTTCAAAGCCGAGACGCGCCGCTTGCTAGAAAAGCAGGCCAAGAAGCGCAAAGCGGAGGCCATGATATGAGCGAATCAGGCTTGCATCTGCCATCGCGCGCCATCCTAAGAAGCCGGCACTGCGCGCGCGGTTTTCAACGCAAGGCCGGGCTGTCCGTGTGCTGCGTGGGTTACGCCACTGCCACGCACAGCACCCAAGTGGAGGGCCTGCCATGCTAGTGCTCGACCACGACCGCGCAGGTGGCTATTGGGGCGCGGTGTATGTATTTACCGCCATCAAGGACTTGCAAGTGGTGATCGACGGGCCAGTGGGTTGCGAGAACCTGCCCGTCACGTCGGTGCTGCATTACACCGATGCGCTGCCGCCGCATGAACTGCCCATCGTGGTCACCGGCCTGGCCGAAGAGCAATTGGGGCGTGAAGGTACCGAAGGTGCCATGCGCCGTGCCCATGCCGCCCTGGACCCGGACTTGCCCGCCGTGGTGGTAACCGGCTCGATTGCCGAAATGATTGGCGGCGGCGTCACGCCCGAAGGCACGAATTTGCAACGCTTTTTGCCGCGCACGATTGACGAAGACCAATGGCAATGTGCCAACCGTGCGATGTTTTGGCTGTGGCAGCAATACGGTTTACGCGAAGTCCCCCAGCGTGAACGCAAAGCCGCAGAGCGTCCCC
The DNA here is from genome assembly GCA_947450255.1 of Comamonadaceae bacterium. Classification (GTDB taxonomy): domain Bacteria; phylum Pseudomonadota; class Gammaproteobacteria; order Burkholderiales; family Burkholderiaceae_C; genus Allorhodoferax. Next base: position 7,164 of record CANFVA010000096.1, on the reverse strand, counting down.
GCGTCAACATCATCGGGCCAAGCTACGGCACCTTCAATTGCCCCAGTGACCTGGCCGAGATCCGTCGCCTGGTGCAAGGCATTGGCGCAGAGGTCAATATGGTATTCCCGCTGGGAAGCCACGTCGCCGATGTCTCGCGCTTGGTAGAAGCGGATGTGAATATTTGCATGTACCGCGAGTTTGGCCGCATGCTGTGCGAAGCGTTGGAGCGACCCTACCTGCAAGCACCTATCGGTCTGCACAGCACGACCAAGTTTTTACGCAAATTGGGCGAACTGCTGGGTCTGGACCCCGAGCCGTTTATAGAGCGCGAAAAGCACAGCACCATCAAGCCGATTTGGGACCTGTGGCGCTCGGTAACGCAGGACTTTTTTGGCACTGCCAACTTTGGTGTGGTGGCCAACGAAACCTATACGCGTGGCATCCGCCATTTCCTCGAAGACGAAATGGGCCTGCCCTGTAACTTCGCAATATCGCGCTTGGCGGGCGCGAAAACCGATAACGCCGAAGTTCGCAAACTGGTAACCGAAAAAACACCGCTGGTGCTTTACGGCAGCTACAACGAGCGCATTTACCTGGCTGAATGCGGCGGTGGCGGCATGATGAAAACCAGCTTTATTCCAGCGAGTTTTCCGCTGCCCATCATCCGTCGCCATACCGGCACGCCGTTCATGGGTTATGCCGGAGCCACTTACATCATTCAAGAGTTTTGCAACGCCTTGTTTGACGCGCTGTTCCACATTCTGCCGCTGGGCACCGAGCTGGACAAGATTGAAGCGAGCCCAAGCCGCGCCGTCGACGACTCCCTGCTGCCGTGGGAGCCCGAAGCACAACGAATTATGGAAGAGCTGCTTGAGCAGCAACCGGTGTTAGTGCGTATTTCTGCTGCCAAACGCATGCGGGACCAGGCCGAGCGCGATGCGCGCGAGACCGGGCGCTCGCAGGTGCAGGCGCAAAGGTTTATCGAATTGTTCGGTCAGGCAAATGCTGGAGCACATGCGTGAAAGCCGTGCTGCGGTGTTCGCCCGATCGGTCAATCCTCCGGCTCGTCCGGGGGTTCCCATGCTGTGGCATGCGTGCTGCAGCAGTTCGTTCCGCACCCACCCGGGTGCGGGGAGTCGCCGCAAGGCATTTTGTGAGAGGCACTAACTATGACTGATGCAGCTAACCCCTCAGGGCTGACAGACGAAGAGGCCCAGGAGTTCCACCAGTACTACGTCCAAGGGTACATCTTGTGGGCCGTGGGCGCATTCTTCGCGCACAGCTTGGTGTGGATCTGGCGTCCCTGGTTCTAACGAGCCTAAAAAACGGAGGTATGTATGGCCCAAGCAAACGAAACAGACCGGACTTTCATCTCTGACAGCCACCTCAATGGCGATCGGATGATTTTTGTTTTGATCTTTTGCGTGTTCATGGCGCTCGCCGTGGTTGGACAGTTGTTGGCATTGAATTGGCGCACCTGGCTACCCGGGGCGGAGGGATCGGCGACCACCTTGGTCGGCGTGAAATCTGCTGTCTATACCGTAATTTCTCAATTGAGTTAACGAAAGGAAATTCCTATGTGGCGCATTTGGCGTGTGATAGACCCGCGCAAGGCAGTCGTGTTAACAGGACTGTTGATCGCGTTTGTGTCAACAACGATTCATCTGATTCAGATCAGTGGCGATCGTTACAACATCAACAGCTGGCATCCCGATACGGCCAAGGCCGCGAAGGCTGCACAGAACGCGGCTCTGCCGCAAAAGTAAGGACCTTTGGTCTTTATTCCGGCAGACGCATGTGGCTCATTTTGATGCACCCTGCGTCTGTCTTTTTGAACCTATTGACCTCGCCGCGCTGGAAACGTTAGACCCTTGAAGGTCGGAGGATGCAACTATGTCCATGCTGAGTTTTGAACGTAAATACCGCGTGCGCGGTGGAACGCTTTTTGGGGGCGACCTGTTTGATTTCTGGGTCGGCCCTTTTTATGTCGGATTCTTTGGAATCACGACCATCTTTTTTGCCGCCTTAGGCACCATGATGATTTTGTGGGGCGCGGCCATGGGTCCGACCTGGAATCTATGGCAAATCAGTATCGCCCCGCCCGATATCTCCTATGGTCTGCGCTTTGCGCCGATGATGGAAGGTGGCCTGTGGCAAATCATCACCATCTGTGCGATCGGAGCCTTTGTGTCCTGGGCGCTGCGCGAAGTCGAGATCTGCCGCAAGCTAGGCATGGGCTTGCATGTGCCGGTCGCCTTTGGCATGGCGATTCTGGCGTATGTGAGTTTGCAGGTGATACGCCCGGTGCTCATGGGCGCCTGGGGCCACGCTTTCCCATATGGCATCTACAGCCATCTGGACTGGGTCAGCAACACCGCCTACCAGTACCTGCACTTTCACTACAACCCTTGGCACATGATTGCCGCCAGCTTGTTCTTCGCCGCCACACTGGCGCTGTCTATGCACGGCGGCTTGGTGCTCTCTGCCACCAATCCCGGCAAAGGCGAAGTGGTCAAGTCACCAGAGCATGAAGACACCTTCTTTCGCGACTTTATAGGCTACTCGGTAGGCACTTTGGGCATCCACCGCCTGGGCTTGTTCCTGGCACTGGCCGGGGTTTGGTTCGGCATTGTCTGCATCGTGGTCAGCGGGCCTTTCTGGACCGGTGCCTGGCCCGAATGGTGGGGCTGGTGGCTGAACATGCCGATCTGGCGCACCTGAATACACGGAGGACACTGACATGGCGCAATACCAAAATCTATTTACCTCGGTGCAACCGGTGGGCCCGACCCACTACGGCGTGGACCTGCCCAAGGGCGACGACAAGCGCACTGGCACACCGTTTCTATGGCACCTGCTGGGACGCATCGGCAACGCACAAATCGGTCCGATTTACCTCGGTTCGCTGGGCGTGGCCTCGCTGGTCTTCGGCATCGCCGCGTTCAACATCATCGGCTTCAATATGCTGGCCTCGGTGGACTGGAACCCGATCCAGTTGCTGCGCCAATTGTTCTGGCTGGCACTGGAGCCGCCACCGCCCGCCTATGGATTGGGCATTCCGCCGCTGGCCCAGGGCGGCTGGTGGCTGATTGTGGGCTTTATGCTGACCGTCTCTATCTTGCTGTGGTGGGCGCGCACCTACCGGCGCGCACGCCAGCTGGGGCTGGGCACGCATGTGGCCTGGGCTTTTGCGGCCGCGATTTGGCTGTACCTGGTGTGTGGATTTTTCCGCCCCATCATGATGGGTAGCTGGTCCGAAGCGGTACCGTTTGGCATCTTCCCGCACCTCGATTGGGTATCGGCCTTGTCGCTGCGCCACGGCAATTTGTTCTACAACCCCTTCCACGCACTGTCCATAGTCTTCTTGTACGGTTCGGCACTCTTGTTCGCGATGCACGGTGCCACGATTTTGGCCGTCAGTCGCTACGGCGGCGAGCGCGAGATCGAGCAAATTGTCGATCGCGGCACGGCGTCGGAGCGCGCCGCCTTATTCTGGCGCTGGACTATGGGCTTTAACGCCACGATGGAGTCGATCCACCGCTGGGCCTGGTGGTTTGCCGTGCTGTGTCCGCTGGTCGGTGGCATCGGCATCTTGCTGACCGGTACCGTGGTGGACAACTGGTATCTGTGGTCTGTCAAACACCACGTCGTACCTGCATACCCGCTGGGCAATCCGGTGGTGATCGATCCGGCCATCCTGGGAGCCAAGCCATGAAACTGACAATGAAACTCGCGCTGTCCCTGCTCGCACCGCTGGCCTTTGGTCTTTTGACCGGTTGCGAGCGCCCGCCCATCGAAACCGTGCAAACCGGCTACCGGGGCACGGGTATGGAGCAAATTTACAACCCGCGCACCTTGCTCAAGCAAGCCTCACTCAACCAGGCACCAGCACCCGCCGATGCCGCAGCAGCGGACGGCCCCAAAGCTAAAGAGGTGTACCAAAACGTGCAAGTGCTCGGTGACCTCAGCGTGGCGCAGTTCAACCGGCACATGGCCTCCATTACCCAATGGGTTGCCCCCGATGTCGGTTGTGCGTATTGCCACAACATCGAAAACTTTGCCGAAGATGCCAAGTACACCAAGGTAGTAGCGCGGCGCATGATCCAAATGACGCAGCGCGTCAACCAGGACTGGAAAGCCCACGTAGCCGAAACCGGCGTGACCTGCTACACCTGCCACCGGGGCAACCATATCCCGACCAATGTGTGGTTCGCGCCCAAAGACCGCAAGAACGCCAACAGCGCCATGGGCGATCTGGCGGGGCAAAATCTGGCCTCCAAATCGGTTGGCCTCACTTCGCTACCGTTCGATCCCTTCACACCCTACCTAAAAGATGCTAATCCCATCCGTGTCAATGGCACGGAGGCCATGGCTGGTATCGGCAATTACGCCAACCGCGCCTCCACCAAACAGGCCGAACACACTTACTCGCTGATGGTGCATATGTCGGAGTCGCTGGGCGTGAACTGCACTTACTGCCACAACACCCGCAACTTCCAGGGCTGGGAAGAATCGCGTCCGCAACGCGTCACGGCCTGGCACGGTATCCGCATGGCGCGTGATTTGAACAATGACTATATGGTCCCGTTAACCGACAAGTTCCCGGCTGATCGCTTAGGGCCCAAGGGCGATGTAGCCAAGGTCAATTGCACCACCTGCCACCAGGGCGCTTTCAAACCGCTGTATGGCGCTGCCATGGCCAAGGACTACCCCGAGCTGCAAGCTCTGGCGAAGCCCTAAAGTCTGGAACCACAAAGGCCTCCACACGCTGCGGTGGAGGCCTTTTTATTTGGACACCTCGGACATGCAAGCAGCCAGCGCGAACAAGGAAAGCGACCAGACCATCGTGCTGGTGCTGGCCGATATCACGCCTGCATCGCTGGTCTGGGGATGGACGCGCATTATCAAAGGCCCAAATCCCTGGCTAGCGATAGACGGGGTGCGCTTTGCCAAAGTGCTGGGCAGCGGCTATGAGGGAGGCTTTGGTCTGAAACCCAGCAGCTCCCGCCAGGGGCTTTTTTTGGTATTTCACACGGCACTGGCAGCCCAGGATTTTTTGACACATTCGGAGGCCTTACAGGCCTACCGCGAGCGCACGCGGGAGTTGTGCGTCGTGCACATGCGCACCTTTTCCTGCCGGGGTAGTTGGGACGGTACGGCATTGGACGTCACCCGAAGCGCCCCCGCCCAAGGCCCGATTGCAGCGCTCACACGGGCGTCCATCCAAGTGCGCAAAGCATCGGCTTTCTGGCAACACGCCCCACCCTCGCAAAACGCGCTGGAACGCGTGCAAGGCGTGCAACTGGCCGTAGGCTTGGGCGAGGCGCCCTTTTTGCGCCAGGCCACGTTTACCGTGTGGGACAGCGTGGCCGCCATGGACGCGTATGCCCGCTCCGGGCCGCACTTGGAAGCGATCAAAGCGGCCGCCCAACACCAGTATTTCTCGGAATCCATGTTTGCCCGTTTCGTGCCGCTTTCCATCCAAGGCCGTTGGAAAGACCGCGACTATGGTTGACCCCTTACGCACGCGCCGCGTGGTCGTGGTGGGCGCGGGCATGGGCGGTTTGTGCAGCGCTTTGGTACTGGCGCATAAGAGCCTGGACGTCACCTTGGTGGAAGCCGCCGCCACGCCCGGCGGCAAGATACGCCAAACGGTGGTCGATGGTGTGGGCGTAGATGCAGGGCCTACGGTGTTCACCATGCGCTGGGTGCTGGAGCAAATGCTGGCCGAGGTGGGCACTTCAATCGATGCCATCCTGAAGCTCGAGCCCATTGGCGTGCTGGCCCGCCACGCCTGGCGCGGCAGCACACAAGGACTGGATTTGCTGGCCGATACCCAGGCCAGCGCCGATGCCATCGCGCGCTTTAGCAGCCCGCAAGAGGCCAAGCGCTTTTTAGGCTTTTGCCGCGAAACCCGCGCACTCTATGACGCGCTGGAAAAGCCCTATATACGCAGCCAGCGCCCTAGCCTGCTGAGCATGGTGGGTGATCTGGGTTTGGGCGGCCTGACCACGCTAGCCGGGCTGGGGCCGTTTGCAAGTTTGTGGCAAAGCCTGGGACGGCATTTTCATGACCCGCGTCTGCAACAACTTTTTGGCCGCTATGCCACCTACTGCGGCTCCTCCCCTTGGTCGGCACCCGCCACATTGATGCTGGTGGCGCAAGTGGAACTCGACGGCGTGTGGTCGGTGCAAGGCGGCATGTATGCGGTGGCGCAGGCCCTGGCAAGCCTGGGGGAAAAACACGGCGTAAAGCCGCGCTACGGTCAGGCTTGCACGCAGATCGTGTTGGATAAAGGAAAGGTCAGCGCAGTGCAACTGGCCTCAGGCGAAGTTATCCCCGCTGATGACGTCGTGTTCAACGGCGATGTGGCCGCGCTAGGCCAGGGCCTGTTGGGCGAAGCGCTACGCCCTGCATTCAAGCCCGTGCCTGCCGCCACGCGTTCGCTGTCGGCCTTTACCATGGCGATGCACGCCACCGCCAGCGGCTTCCCGCTGGTGCGGCACAACGTGTTTTTTGATAATGACTATCGCAGCGAGTTTGAAGATATTTTTCAGCGCAGCAGATTGCCACGCCAGGGCACGGTGTATGTGTGCGCGCAAGACCGGCAGGACAGCGGCTTGGCGCACAGCGGCCCGGAGCGCTTGTTGTGCCTGGTTAATGCACCGGCCAACGGCGATACCCATAGTTTTGATGCAGGGGAGATAGACAGATGCGAATCGAACAGCCTGGACTTGATGCGCCACTGTGGCCTGGAGCTGCATTGGCAGCCGCAGCAACGGGTACGCACACTGCCGCAGGACTTTGCCCGCCTGTTCCCGGGCAGCGGGGGCGCGCTGTATGGACAGGCGACCCACGGCTGGATGTCGGCGTTTGCGCGGCACTCGGCGCGCAGTCCGGTGCCGGGCCTGTACCTGGCGGGGGGCAGCGTGCACCCGGGGCCGGGCGTGCCAATGGCGGCCATGTCGGGCCGGTTGGCGGCCGCCACGCTGATGGCGCACCACGATTCGACCAACCGGTCGCGCCGGGTGCTTATCTCTGGTGGTATGTCGACGCGCTAAGCGACGACGGCGAATACGGCCTCTCCATCATTGCCTTTGTGGGCAGTGTGTTCTCTCCCTACTATGCATTGGCACGCAGCCGTGCTGGCGGCCTTGCTGATCCTGAAAACCATTGCGCTTT
>CANFVA010000095.1 GCA_947450255.1 Comamonadaceae bacterium | reverse complement strand
TACGCGTGCATTTGCGCGAGGGCGAGGACGGCCCCGAGGTGCGCTATATCGATGGCAACCCCAACCATCCGCTCAACCAAGGTGTGATTTGCGCCAAAGGGGCCTCGGGCATCATGAAACAAAAGTCGCCCGCACGCCTCACGCAGCCCTTGCTGCGCAAAGCGGGCAGCGCGCGCGGCGCCGCTGAGTTTGAGCCCATTAGCTGGGAGCGCGCCTACGAACTACTGACCACGCGCTTAGCCCACATCCGCGCCACCGACCCGAAAAAATTTGCGCTGTTCACCGGGCGCGACCAAATGCAGGCCCTGACCGGTTTGTTCGCCCGCCAGTTTGGTACGCCCAACTATGCCGCGCATGGCGGTTTTTGCTCGGTCAATATGGCGGCGGGCATGATTTACAGCGTGGGCGGCAGCTTTTGGGAATTCGGCGGGCCGGACCTGGAACGCGCCAAAGTGTTTGTGATGATAGGCACGGCCGAAGACCACCACAGCAATCCCATGAAGATTGCCATCTCCAAATTCAAGCGCGAGGGCGGACGCTTTATCTCCATCAACCCGGTACGTACCGGCTACTCAGCCATTGCGGACGAATGGATTCCTATCAAGCCCGGCACCGACGGCGCGCTCTTGATGGCACTCTTGCACGAGCTGATTCGCACCGACACACTGGACCATGCCTTCTTAAAACGCTTTACCAATGCGCCGCAACTGGTGGTGCTGGACGAGGGCGCGCGTGAAGGCCTGTTTGCCTTTGACCCCAATCCGGAAAAAGGCCCGCCGGGCGATGGCCGCAACCCCCACAACAAAATGATTTTTGACAAGGCCAGCGGCACCGTTCTGAACGCCTATCCCGAAGGCATTGCCGATGGCTGCGACCCGGCTTTGGAAGGCCATTACACCCTGGCCGACGGCACAAGGGTGGCGCCCTCGTTTCAGTTGCTGCGAGAGCGCGTGGCAAGCTGCACGCCAGCCTGGGCCGCAGCCATTACCGGCATCGCTTCCGATCGCATCGTGGCGCTGGCGCAAGAGATGGGGCACGCGGCTTTGCAGCAAGCCTTTGAATTGCCTATTGCGTGGACCGATGCCTGGGGCAAGCTGCACCCGACCACAAAGGCACGCCCACTCGCGTTTCATGCCATGCGCGGCCTGGCGGCGCATTCCAATGGCTTTCAAACCGTGCGCGCCTTGGCGGTGCTCATGAGCGTACTAGGCACTATCGATGCGCCCGGCGGCTTTCGGCATAAAGCGCCCTACCCGCGCCACATCGTGCCCAATTACCGCGCCTTCAATTCGCCGGAAATGATCCAGCCCAACACGCCGCTCAATGCCGCGCCGCTGGGCTTTCCGGCCAGCCCTGAAGAGCTGGCCATCAACCCGGACGGCTCACCCATACGCATTGACCACGCCTTCTCGTGGGAGCACCCGCTGTCCGCGCACGGGCTGATGCACAACGTGATTACCAATGCCACGCGCGGCGACCCTTACCGCATTGATACCTTGATGATGTTCATGGCCAATATGGCCTGGAACAGCACCATGAACACCATGGCGATCCGCGAAATGCTCAACCGCAAAGACGAGAGTGGCGAATTCATGATTCCCTTTCTGGTCGTCTGCGACGCCTTTCAAAGCGAGACGGTGGCCTTTGCCGATTTGGTCTTGCCCGACACCACGTATTTAGAACGCCACGATGTGATGGGCATGCTGGACCGGCCCATTTCGGAATTTGACGGCCCGGTCGATTCGGTGCGCATCCCCGTGGTCAAACCGCTGGGCGAGTGCAAACCGTTTCAAGAAGTGTTGATTGAGCTAGCAGGACGCTTGAAGTTCCCCGCGTTCACCACACCTGAGGGCGCGCGCAAATTTACCGGCTATCCGGACTTTGTGGTGAATTTTCAGCCGCAACCAGGCATCGGTTTCTTAATGGGTTGGCGTGGCAAAAACGGCGACGAGCATTTGCGCGGCGAGCCCAATCCCAAACAGTGGGAAGCCTATGCGCAAAACAATTGCGTATTCCAGTACCACATGCCCGAATCTATGCACTACATGCGCAACTGGAACCGCGCGTACCTGGACTTTGCCAAAGAAAAAGGCTGGCGGCAAAAAAACGATCCGGTGCAATTGGCGATTTACTCCGATACCTTGCAGGCCTTTCGTTTAGCCGCGCAGGGTAAAACTGAAGGCCGCCAGCCACCAGACCATTTGCGCCAACGCATAGACACCTATTTCGACCCGCTGCCCTTTTGGTACGCGCCCTTGGAAGATGCCGCCACCGACCTGGGCAGCTACCCGCTCAACGCCATCACCCAGCGGCCCATGGCCATGTACCACTCCTGGGATTCGCAAAACGCCTGGTTGCGCCAAATCCACAGCCACAACTATCTCAACGTCAATCCGCGTACGGCGCTGGCCGCAGGCATCGCCGATGGCGGCTGGGCCTGGGTAGAAAGCCAATGGGGAAAAGTGCGTTGCATGGTGCGCCACAGCGAAGCGGTGGAGCCCGGCACGGTCTGGACTTGGAACGCGATTGGCAAGGCCGACGGTGCCTGGCAGCTCGCCCCCGGCTCGGACGAAGCGCGCAAAGGCTTTTTGCTCAACCACCTGATCTCGGAAGAACTGCCCATGCGCGGCACGCCCAGCGGCACAGTCAGCAACTCCGACCCAATCACTGGCCAGGCCGGTTGGTACGACGTGCGGGTACGCATACGCCCGGCCTCGCCCGATGAAGCGGGCGAAACCTTCCCGCAAATGGACAGCATGCCCACCGTGCCCGGCGTGGTGGGCAAAGCGGCGCAGGTATTGCGCTATTTCGCAGGAAGCAAAAAATCATGATCCAGTGGCTCAAAGAACTTTTGCAACCGCAACTGACCGAAGGCGCGGGGGGCGCGGTGCAAGATACATCGCCACCCGTGCGCGTGCGTGCGCGCCAAGGCGAGACGCTGGCCAAACAACTGGCGCTGGTGATTGACCTGAATGTGTGCGTAGGCTGCCAGGCCTGCGTCACCTCTTGCAAGCAATGGAATACCTCGGGCAGCGCCGGGCCCCTGGCCGATCTGAACGCCTATGGCGCCAACCCCACAGGCACTTTTTTCAACCGGGTGCAAACCTATGAGGCGGGTGAATTCCCGGCCACTGACACCATTCACTTTCCGAAAAGCTGCTTGCACTGCGAAGATCCGCCTTGCGTACCGGTCTGCCCCACAGGCGCGAGCTACAAGCGCGCTGAGGACGGTATCGTGCTGGTGGACTATGACAAATGCATAGGCTGTAAATACTGCGCCTGGGCTTGCCCCTATGGCGCGCGCGAATTGGATGAGGAGCGTCAGGTCATGACCAAATGCACGCTTTGCGTGGACCGGGTGTATGACCCGCTGCTGCCCGAGGCCGACCGCCAGCCCGCATGTGTGCAAGCCTGCCCCACCAATGCGCGCTTGTTTGGCGACATCAAAGACCCCGAAAGCGTCGTCAGCAAAGCCATTGCCGAGCGCGGCGGCTACCAATTGATGCCCGAATGGGACACGCAAGCGGCCAACCACTATTTACCCCGGCGCATCACCGCAGCCTCGACAGTCTCGGCGTCGCCGTCGGCCAAGGAGTAAGCGCTATGCATCCGGCTTTTTCTATTCTGTTTTTCACCACGCTGGCAGGCGCGGCCCAAGGTCTGCTAGTGGCGCTGGCGTCGGCGCAGGTCGGAGGCGTAGCGATGGGCAGCGGTTTTCTGCTGCAAGCCATTGGGCTGGCCCTGGTGCTTTTGGTAGCCGGTTTGGCGTCCTCGTTTTTGCACCTGGGTCACAAGATGCGCGCCTGGCGTGCGGTGCTGATGTGGCGCACTTCCTGGATGTCGCGTGAAGTCATTGTGCTGCCCGCATATATTGGGCTGACGGCGTTGTGGTGGCTTGCGCTTTACACGGGCGCTGACAGCGGTTGGGTCCATGCACTGCCCTGGGTCATCGTCATTGGCGCGCTGGTGCTGTGGTACTGCACCGCGATGATTTACGCCTGCCTGCGCTTCATCCAGGAATGGGCGCATTGGAGCACGGTGGCCAATTTCACGCTCATTGGCATCGCATCAGGTAGCGTGCTGGCCTGTGCGTTGGCAGCATCGAGCGGGCAGGCTGTGATGCTCGATGCGCTAGCCCCGTGGGCGACTTCGGCCACACTAGTTGCAGGATTGGTACGCTGGTTCAGCCTGCGCCGCAACAGCAGTTTGCGCCCGGCCTCCACATTGCAATCAGCCACCGGCATACACACCAAACGCTTGGTGCAAAAGTCCATGGGTATGTCCGCAGGTGCATTCAATACCCGGGAGTTCTTTCACGGCGCAAGCCAGTTGGTGTTGCGCAACGTACGCTGGGCTTTTGTGTTGGGCCTGTTCGTGCTGCCCTTAGGCCTGCAAATCTGCGCCCTGAGCAGCGCTAGCACCTGGCCCTGGGCCTGGGCCGCTTTATTCCAAGCCCCAGCGCTGATTGCAGAGCGTTGGGTGTTTTTTGCACAAGCAAAACATCCGCAAAATTTGTATTACCAGGTGGTGGGCTAGACGAACAAAGCGACTGTAAAAAGTGCCCCCTTTAAGACGCAACCCACAAAGCAAAACGCCAACCCGAGGGTTGGCGTTTTGACTACAGCACTAGGCTGTTCGATTGGTTGCGCGAGAAGGATTTGAACCTTCGACCTTTGGGTTATGAGCCCAACGAGCTACCAGGCTGCTCCATCGCGCGGTAAGGGTTTGATTATACGCGCTTATGCGACTTCAGGCGCATCGGCGGCAGCAACTTCGGTGCGTTCTACCAATTCAACCAAAGCCATGGGCGCGTTGTCGCCGACGCGGAAACCCATTTTCAAAATGCGGGTGTAACCACCGGGACGGGCTTTGAAGCGCGGGCCGAGCACGTCGAATAATTTGCTCACGCTATCGCGGTCACGCAGGCGGTCAAAGGCCAGGCGGCGGTTGGCCACCGTGGGCTCTTTGGCCAGGGTGATCATGGGTTCGACCACACGGCGCAATTCCTTGGCCTTGGGTACTGTGGTTTTGATCGCTTCGTGCGCGATGAGCGAATTCATCATATTGCGCAACATAGCCAAGCGGTGTGAGCTTGTCCGGTTGAGCTTGCGTAGTCCGTGTCCGTGGCGCATAGTAAATTTCCTTTTTTGATTCAAAGGCAGCCGTACCAGGTACTGCCCGCAGCGCTGGCCCTTACAGGGCCGCAATCCAAGCGAATTAACGCTTCTCCAGAGTGGCTGGTGGCCAGGCTTCAAGCTTCATGCCCAAAGTCAAGCCGCGGGATGCCAAAACTTCTTTGATTTCGTTGAGTGACTTGCGACCCAAGTTCGGCGTCTTGAGCAACTCGTTTTCGGTGCGCTGGATCAGATCACCGATGTAGTAGATGTTTTCTGCTTTGAGGCAGTTGGCCGACCGCACGGTGAGCTCAAGTTCATCGACCGGACGCAGCAGGATCGGATCAAACTTGGCTTCCCGCCCCGCGCTTGGCGCGCCAAAGCCAGGCAACTCATTGCCTTCGAGCTGCGCAAACACAGCCAATTGTTCGACCAGGATACGGGCCGAAGAACGTACCGCATCCTCCGCGCTCACCGCTCCGTTGGTCTCGATGTCCACCACCAATTTATCCAAGTCGGTACGCTGCTCCACACGCGCGCTTTCAACCACGTAGCTAACGCGCTTAACTGGAGAAAAGGAGGCATCCAATACCATGCGACCGATGGACTTGGTAGCCTCGTCACCGTGACGGCGCATCGAACCGGGCACATAGCCACGGCCTTTTTCCACTTTGATCTGCATATCCAATTTGCCACCGCTGGACAAATGGGCGATTACGTGATCTGGATTGATGATCTCCACGTCATGCGGAGTCTGGATATCCGATGCATGTACTACACCTTCCACGTCCTTGCGCAGGCTTAGGGTGACCTCATCGCGGTTGTGCAATTTAAAAACCACGCCCTTGAGGTTCAGAAGAATGTTGACTACATCTTCCTGGATACCATCGATGGACGAGTACTCGTGCAAGACGCCGGCAATCGTCACCTCAGTAGCCGCAAAACCAGGCATAGATGACAACAAAACGCGGCGCAAAGCATTGCCCAAGGTGTGGCCATAGCCACGCTCAAAAGGCTCCAAGGCGACCTTGGCACGGTTCAGGCTGACTTGTTCAACAGTGATCGACTTGGGTTTCAACAAACTATTCTGCATTTCCACTTCCTCTCAATACCCCTGACTCGTTACATCAGTAAGGCTGGTGAAGCACCTACACAGCGGCAAAAGCCACGTAGGGACAAATTTAACAATGAACCTGATTAACGCGAATACAACTCGACGATGAGTGACTCGTTGATGTCGGCGCCGAACATGTCACGGTCTGGGACGCTCTTGAAAACGCCTTCGGCCTTGTCCGCATTGACGTCCACCCACGAGGGGATGCCCACTTGCTGGGCCAGCTGCAGCGCCTCAACCACACGATTTTGCTTCTTGGACTTTTCGCGCACGGCCAGTGTGTCCCCGGCCTTCACCATGTAAGACGGAATGTTCACCGACTGGCCATTAACGGTAACCGCCTTGTGTGACACCAACTGACGCGCTTCGGCGCGGGTGGAGCCAAAGCCCATGCGGTAGACCACATTGTCCAGGCGCGATTCGAGCAAAGACAAGAGGTTGGCGCCGGTGTTGCCTTTACGGCGATCGGCCTCTTCAAAATAGCGGCGGAACTGGCGCTCGAGTACGCCGTACATGCGCTTGACTTTTTGCTTCTCGCGAAGCTGCAAACCGTAGTCCGAGGTACGCGCACCAGAAGTGCGGCCGTGCTGACCCGGTTTGGAATCGAATTTGGCCTTGTCACCAATCGCGCGGCGGGCGCTCTTGAGGAAAAGGTCGGTGCCTTCACGGCGTGAGAGTTTGGCCTTGGGGCCTAGATAGCGTGCCACTTGAACTTCCTTTTTATGTCATCTGCCGCAACTGCTTGCGGGAGCTGGCAGCCGGAGCTGACAGCGGTGGGCTTGGTTGAAAATTAGATACGACGGCGTTTTTGGGGACGGCAACCGTTGTGCGGTACCGGCGTCACATCCGCAATCATGTTGATGCGGATACCCAGCGCCGCCAAAGCGCGCACCGACGATTCGCGACCAGGGCCGGGGCCTTTGATCTCAACGTCGAGATTTTTGATACCTTGCTCCAAAGCAGCGCGACCGGCCACTTCGGACGCCACCTGGGCCGCAAAAGGCGTCGATTTACGCGAACCTTTGAAACCCTGGCCACCGGACGAAGCCCAAGACAAAGCATTGCCCTGGCGGTCGGTGATGGTGATGATGGTGTTGTTGAATGAGGCGTGCACGTGAGCGATGCCGTCGGCGACGTTCTTACGAACTTTTTTGCGCACGCGTTGTGCCGCGCTATTGGAGGGAGCTTTTGCCATAGTGGTCTCTTAGTGCGTCTTATTTTTTCAGGGATGCAGCAGCCTTGCGCGGACCTTTACGGGTGCGGACATTGGTGCGCGTGCGTTGACCGCGCATCGGCAAACCACGGCGATGGCGAAAACCACGGTAGCAACCGATGTCCATCAAACGCTTGATGTTCATCGTGGTCTCGCGCCGCAAGTCACCCTCGATCGTGAACTGGCCAATCGCATCGCGAATTTTTTCCAGATCACCGTCGGTGAGGTCTTTGATTTTCTTGGAATATGCAATGCCGCAGGCTTCGCAAATTTTGCGAGCGCGCGGACGTCCGATGCCGAAAATGGAGGTCAGTCCGATTTCCGCATGCTTGTGCGGCGGAATATTGATACCAGCGATACGTGCCATATTTTTCCTCTAGAACTCTAGCTATCAACCCTGACGCTGCTTGTGGCGCGGATCTGTACAGATCACACGCACTACACCCTTGCGACGGATAATCTTGCAATTGCGGCAAATTTTCTTGACCGAGGCCGAGACTTTCATTTCTATTCTCCTAAAACTACCAAAGCGACCTGCACTTGCGTACGGGACACTATCACCTGCCACATCTACCAGTCAGCTGCGCTACAGCCAACCCCATTGTTTGATTTCAAGCCACCCTCAGGACGCCTTGAAGCTCGCTTTCTTTAACAGTGAGTCATATTGCTGCGACATCAGGTAATTTTGAACCTGGGCCATGAAATCCATGGTAACGACCACAATAATCAGCAAAGACGTTCCACCAAAGTAAAACGGCACGTTGTATTTCAAAATCAAAAACTCCGGCAACAAACACACAAAAGTGATGTAGACCGCGCCCGCCAGCGTCAAGCGCAGCAAAATCTTGTCAATGTATTTAGCGGTATGGTCACCCGGACGAATGCCCGGAATAAAAGCGCCACTCTTTTTCAGATTGTCCGCAGTCTCACGGCTGTTGAAGACCAAAGCCGTGTAGAAAAAGCAGAAGAACACAATCGCGCTGGCGTACAGCATGACATACACCGGCTGGCCGGGACTCAGCGTGCTGGCAATGTCTTTGAGCCAATGCATGGACTCTCCGCTGCTAAACCAGTTGGCAATCGTAGCGGGTAGCAAAATAATCGAGGAGGCAAAAATCGGCGGAATCACACCGGCCATATTGAGCTTGAGCGGCAGATGCGAGGATTGACCGCCATAGACCTTGTTACCTACTTGGCGACGCGCATAGTTCACCAAAATTTTGCGTTGACCGCGTTCTACAAACACCACAAAATAAGTCACCAGCGCCACCAGCACCACAATGATGAGGGCCACCAAGATGCTCATCGCACCGGTACGTACCAACTCAAGCAAGCCGCCAATCGCATTGGGCAGCCCGGCAGCAATGCCGCCAAATATCAGAATAGAAATACCGTTCCCCAATCCGCGCTCCGTGATTTGCTCACCCAGCCACATCAGGAACATGGTGCCCGAAGTCAAGGTCACCATGGCAGTAATGCGAAAGCCCATGCCGGGGGACATCACCAAACCAGCCGAGGACTCCAACGCCAAGGCGATCCCCATGGACTGGAACAACGCAAGCCCCAAGGTGCCGTAGCGCGTGTATTGCGTAATTTTGCGGCGCCCGGCTTCGCCTTCTTTTTTCAACTGCTCAAACGTGGGTACTACATAGCCCAGCAATTGCATGATGATGGAGGCCGAGATGTAGGGCATGATACCCAGCGCAAACACCGTAAAGCGCGACAAGGCGCCGCCGGAGAACATATTGAACAGACTCAATATGCCGCCTTGCTGACCTTTGAAGAGCTGCTGCAACTGATTGGGATCGATCCCAGGCACCGGGATGTGCGCACCCACCCGGTAGACCACCAGGGCGAGCAGCAAAAACACCAAGCGGCGACTCAGGTCGCCGTACTTGCCGTTCTTTGCTGTTTGCGCAGAAGTGGTTGCCACAGGCTTAGCTCAACTCGATTACGCGATGCTGCCACCAGCGGCTTCGATAGCCGCTTTGGCATTGGCGCTGGCGCCGATACCCGTCAACTTGACCGCTTTGGTCAACGCACCGGTATGAATCACTTTCACCACCTTGGCGATCGGCGCTACCACGCCCGCTTGCTTGAGCGTAAGCATGTCCACTTCGGGCAGTCCGAGGACCTCCAGGGTGGTCAGAGTGATTTCTGCGTTGTATTTGAGCAAATGGGATTTGAAACCACGCTTGGGCAAGCGACGATGCATAGGCATCTGACCGCCTTCAAAACCCACTTTGTGGTAGCCGCCAGCGCGCGACTTTTGACCTTTGTGACCACGACCGGCGGTCTTACCCAGACCCGAACCGATACCACGACCGACACGACGTTTGGCGTGCTTGGCGCCTGCTGCAGGCTTGATGCCATTGAGTTCCATCATCCGCCCCTTACAGCACTTTGACCAGATAGCTGATCTTATTGATCATTCCGCGAACGGCCGGCGTGTCTTGCAACTCGCTGGTGCTCCCCATTTTGCGCAGACCCAAGCCGCGCACGGTGGCGCGGTGGGACTCTTTGCAACCAATCGGGCTACGCACCAATTGGATTTTTACGGTTTGAGGTGTAGTCATGACTCGTCTCCGATCAGGCGAAGATCTCTTCGATGGATTTGCCGCGCTTGGCAGCAACCTGCGAAGGCGTGGTGGAAATCGACAATG
>CANFVA010000094.1 GCA_947450255.1 Comamonadaceae bacterium | reverse complement strand
GCGGCGGACCCGTCGCAAGAGCAAGTACCGGTCAAATCCTTAGGCATGGTCACTGTATTTGGCAGTCGCCCCAGTTCATTGCCTACGCAAATCCCCACAACAATTGAGGGTGTCAGCCGCAAGGAGATTGAGCAAACCATTAACGCTACTGACGCGGAGGATGCTCTTAAATACTTCCCTAGTTTGGTGGTGCGGCGCCGTTATATCGGTGACTACAACCACGCGGTGCTCTCTAGTCGCGCATCAGGCACGGGCAATAGCGCCCGTTCCGCCGTCTATGCCGATGGCATCTTGCTATCGAACTATCTAGGCAACGGCGCCACCTATGCCCCACGCTGGGGCATGGTCACGCCTGAAGAAATTGAACGTGTTGACGTGATGTACGGCCCTTTTTCTGCCGCCTACCCCGGAAATTCTGCAGGCGCGATCGTTGACTATGTCACCCGTATGCCAACTCAGCTCGAAAGCCACATAAAGCTGGGACTGTCGCAACAGAAGTTCGACTTGTACAACACCCATGAAACTGATGGCGCGGGACAGGTCAGCGCCTCTTTAGGCGGCAAAAGCGGTGATTGGTCCTATTGGATTAACCTTAACCACACAGACAGCCAAGGTCAGCCTCTGGTCATTGCAACTCAACTCATTGCCGGAGCCAAGGCAACAGGTCCTGTGGGCGTCGCGAACGGGGCACTGAACGGTCTAAATTACAAGAATGATCCGGTCTACAACCTGGGTACCAGTACGCAATACCATACCGTACAAGACCATGTAAAAGTGAAATTAGCCTACGAACTAACGCCCACGGTCCGGGCAAGCTACGTGTTGGGCAATTGGAAAAACAGCTCGGATGGTAAACCCCAAAGTTATCTGACCGATGCCTCAGGTGCCAGTGTTTACTCCGGTAAATACACCATTAATGGCGAAAACACGTATGACCTCAAAGGCCTATTTAATGCGAGTAAGGATACCTTAGACCACTGGATGCACGGAGTATCCGTAAAAAGCCATACCAAAGGCACTTGGGACTGGGAAGTCGCTGCCAGCATGGTGGATTACCAAACAGACCTATCCCGCACCTCTACTGTCAACAATGCAGGTAATTTGCTAGGCACGATGAGTACAGGTACTTACGCTAACGCAGCCAGCCTGACCGACCAAAAAGGAACCGGTTGGACTAACTTCGCAGCTAAGGGTATCTGGCGTCCCGAGGGCATGCAGGGTACGCACATTGTGGACTTTGGTGCGCAACAGGACAATTACAAGTTGCGCATCAATAAGACAAATTTTGCAGGTACGGACAACTGGTTAAGCGGTACGCCAGCCGATACATTGGCAAGCTTGGCCACGGACGTTGGCGGCAAGAGTCAAGTCCAAAGCATTTACGCTCAGGACGCGTGGGCCTTTGCGTCCGGTTGGAAAGCGGTGCTGGGCGCGCGTGTTGAAAGTTGGACGGCATCGGATGGCTACGCCAAAAGCCTGAAAACGGCGGGCAATGCGGGCACTGTGGCAACCGATACGTATGACAGCAGGAGCGAGATTTATACATCCCCAAAAGCGGCTTTGGCGTATCAATGGAGCGAGAACTTAGTGCTTAAGGGATCTGTGGGGCGTGCAGTTCGCATGCCTACAGTCTCTGAACTGTATGGAGCAACTAGCAAATGCACTGACGTGGCGACGAAAATATTGGCTGATGCTTGTCCCGCCGGTCAAACTTGGGTGAACAGTCCCACCCTGCGTCCCGAAAAGTCTTTGACAACTGAGATCACATTACAAAAAAATCTGGAGAGCGGTCTCTTACGCCTAACGTTCTTCAACGAAGACGTTACCGACTCGTTGTATTCACAGGCAGTTGGCTTGAAATCTGACGCAACCCCGGTCAACATGGTGCAAAACATCGATAAAGTCAGTACTCAAGGATTGGAAGTTGCGTTTCAAGGCGAAGATGTCGTAACCAAGGGCTTGGACCTATCTGGTAGCGTGACCTACGCCGATTCGCGCATCAAGGCCAATAGCTCCTATGTCCTTGTACCAGGTGACACCATCGACAAACAGCAACCGCGCGTACCCCAATGGCGCGCCACTGCGTTGGCAAACTACCACTGGGACGGGCAGCTCAGCACATCGTTGGGTATGCGCTACAGCAGTGATCAGTTCTCAACGCTCAACAACGTTGATGTCAATGGATTTGCCTATACAGCAGCCAGCCGTTTCTTGGTATTTGATGTGCGGATGCACTATGCCATCAATCCAAAACTAGCCTTCTCTGCTGGAATCGATAACTTGACCAACCAGGAATATTGGAACTATCACCCATATCCAGGACGCACCTTTGTTGCGGAGCTGAAATACGACCTGTAAGCATTAAGGAAGTAGCCCCTGTCTACGCGTTAGCAAGCGCCCGGTCAACAAATACCTGGTCCAACGCTGCTCGCCAACACTCTTTGTCAGCTTCCGGGGCAAAGCTGGCGTCGATGCTGTTGCGGGCGAGTTGCCAAGCGTCTTGTGCGTTGAGCTGAGGCAGGGCTTCAAAAACGGCTTTGAAGTTGGTAAGCAGGTATCCGCCGAAATAGGCCGGGTCGTCCGAGTTGATCGTGATGCACAAACCGGCGTGCAGCAGCGTGGCCAGGTTGTGCTCTTGCATAGTTTTGAACACGCAGAGTTTCACGTTGGACAGCGGGCACACGGTCAGCGGCATACGGGTGGCCGCCAGGCGTTGGACTAGCTTCGTATCTTCGCTGCAGCGCACGCCGTGGTCTATGCGCTCCACCTGCAAGACATCTAAGGCGCTTTCGATGTAGGCCGGGGGTCCTTCCTCGCCAGCATGGGCCACGATGCGCAAGCCTAGTGCACGGCATTTTGCAAATACGCGGGAGAATTTTTCTGGCGGGTTACCGCGCTCGCCAGAGTCCAGGCCCACGCCAATAAAGTGTGCACGATAAGGCAAGGCGGCTTCCAAAGTATCGAACGCGGACTCCTCGGATAAGTGGCGCAAAAAACACAGAATCAGGCTGGCGCTGATTCCATACTGCGCTTTTGCGTCAGCGCACGCGCGGGCCAAGCCTTCGATGACTGCGCCCATAGGCACGCCACGTTCGGTATGGGTTTGCGGGTCAAAAAACAATTCGGCGTGCACGATATGGTCCGCATGTGCGCGCGCGAAATAGGCCATCGACATGCGGTAAAAATCGTCTTCATCTATCAGCACCGAAGCACCTGCATAGTACAAATCTAAAAAGCTTTGCAAGTCGGTAAACGCATAGGCTGCGCGCAAAGCTTCTACGTTAGGGTAGCTCAGCGTGATGCCGTTTTTTTCGGCCAGGGCGAATATCAACTCTGGCTCTAAAGAACCTTCGATATGGATGTGCAACTCGGCTTTGGGCATGCGCGCCAGCAAGGCGGGCAGGTGGTCGCGGGCGATCGTGGCGTAGGTCATTGTGAGGGGCTCCCGTAAAGCGTTCAGGCCAGTGGTGGCAAAGCCGCTTCCATGGCTTGCAGCTCTTGTAGCGGCGGTATGGTGGCCAGCATTTGCGGGTCCAGCATATCCCAGACGATGCCGCAACGTGGCTTGTGCGGGTTGGTCACCTCGATGGTGCGCGTGGGCGTAAAAATCGCGTCGGCTACGGTGTCAAAAATCTCGGGGTACAAAGTCTCTTGCAGCACCTGGCAGTCGTGCACCAGCGCCGCGGTGGGCGTTTGCGCATTGATCACGCCAATGCGGTAAAGCATGCCCCATTCGGCATCAAAAAAGCCATGGCCTTTGCCAAAGCGCACGCCGTGTTCGTTGATCGCGCCGGTGCCGGTAATCATGTAGTCCAGACGCGGCAGCTCGGCGCGGATTTGCGCCAGCGTCATATGCCGCCCGTGGCGCTCCATGCCGTCGAGCGTGGCCGCGTACAGCAAGCGGTCTTGGGGGATGGTGGTCGGGTCCAACAGCCAAAAGCCCCGGCGTATGGAATAGGTGGTCATCAAGATGCGCTTGCCTTCGCACAGGGTGCGGTAGCGCAGCTCTTCGATGCAGTTGTCTGGCGTGATGAAAATGCACTCGGACTGTTGGTAAAAACGGTGCGCCATCAAGCGATCGGTGGCGGCGCTGCTGCCTACAAAGTCGGTGATGAATTCGCCGAAGTCAAAATGAAAACGGCTGTCGGCAAAGGCTACTTCGCGCAGCGCTGCAAATACGCGCTCGCGTACCGTATGTTTATGGTCGGTGTGTTCCATAGGCTTCTTTCATACAATCAAAAAAGGGTGGTTGCGCGCTCAGGCCGCAGGCGCCATGGCGTAGCGTTGCAGCACATAGCGCTCCAGCACCACGACCAGGCTGTTAAGCGCCACGGCGATGAGGATGGCCACCACCGCGACGCTCCAAATCATTCCGAAATCGAGTACGCCGCGCGACACATTGAGCAAGTTGCCAATGCCGGTGCCAGTGGCCAGCCATTCGGCAATCATCACGCCCAAAAACGCGCGCGGTGCCGCCAAGCGCGCAGCCGCGCACAAATACGGCAAGGCCCAGGGCAGCGCAATCAGGCGCAACTGGCGCCAGCGTCCGGCGCCATAGACGCGCACAAAGTCCGTCGCGCTGCGCGGCACCAGCGCCAGGCCTTGCGCAATCGTCACAAAAGCTGGAAAAAACGTGACCGATATGGTCACCACCAAGATGCTCGCCGTGCCCCGCCCAAACACCAGCACCACCAAAGGCGTGAGCGCCACCAGTGGCATGGACTGGCTGACCAGTGCCACCGGCATCAGGCTGTGGCCCAGCGCTTTATAAACCGTGGTGCCCACCGCCAGCAGCAGCGCCACCGCCAGCCCGGCCAACATGCCCAGCACGGTGTAAGGCAGGGTTTGCGACAGCGCATCGAGCAGCGCCTCGCGGTTATCCGCTGCGCTCTCCACAGTAAACAAATGCTCCAGCACGCCCACCGGCCCGCGCAGCACGATGTCGGATACGCCCAGCAGCGTGAACAGCGCAATGACGCCGTACCACAGCACAAAAGGCATGGCCAGTGCGCCCAGGCGCAGGGCCCAGCCTGTCGCGGCGCTTTCGGTATCCAAGCCCGCCTGAAAACCCAGCGGCGTGCTGGCGCTTTGCGTGTTGCCGGCAAAGCGGGCGGCGATGAGCCCGGCGCAGCCGTAGGCGATGCCGCTGATCGCCGTGGCTGTGAGGCCAATGCCCCACAAACGCTCTGGGTTGGCGCGGCCCAGCGAGCCGATTAAATACGTGCCCAGCCCGGCGTTACCGCCACTGCCAAACTCGGCCAGCAAGGAGCCCAGCACCGCAGCAGGCGCGGCTACGCGCAAACCGGCTAGTAGCGTCGGCAAGCCGCTGCGCAAACGGATGCGGCGCAGCACTTGCGCATCGCTTGCGCCATACACGCGCACCAAGTCCACCAAGCGCGCATCCACTTGCGTCAGGCCTAGCACCGTGGCCACCATGGTCGGGTAATACACCGACAGCGCCGCCAGCACCACGCGCGGTGTGTCGCCTTGCAAAGCAATCACCAAAATCGGCACCAGCGCAATCGCCGGCATGGCAAAAAGGGTGACGTTGACACCGGCCATCAAGCGCCCCGCCGGGCGCCACCAGGCCAACCACATGCCCATCAGCACCGCCACCGTATTGCCGATCACAAAACCCGCAAACGCGGTCTTGAGCGTGCCCCACATATGCGGCGGATAGTCGCCCCGGTCTTGCCACCATTGGCGCAAGATGCCACTAGGCGCAGGCAAGGCGCCCTGGCCCACCCATTGGGCCTGGCCCGCCACTTCCCAGAGCAGCAGCATCAGCAGCAAGCCGGGCACAGCAGCGCGGTGGCGGTTGGGGGTATCCATACACTTTGCGCTAGGCCGTGCCGTACAAAATACCGGCCACTTGTTGCTCCAGTGCGCGGAATTCGGGGCTGTTAAACAAGTCCACTTTGCGCGGCCTGTCAAAGGGCACTTCCACGATCTGCGCAATGCGCCCGGGCTGGCTTTGCATGACCGCTACGCGGTCGGCCAAAAACAAGGCCTCGTCGATGCCATGCGTCACCAGCAGCGTCGTGGTGGGCCGTTCCAGCCAAATGCGTTGCAGCTCCAGGTTCATGCTACGGCGCAAAATTTGGTCTAGCGCGCCAAAAGGCTCGTCCAGCAACAGCACCTCGGGCTGGGTGACCAGGGCACGCGCTATCGCCACCCGTTGGCGCATACCGCCTGAAAGTTGCGAAGGCAATGCGCCCTCAAAACCCTTTAGGCCCACCAGTTCCACCAGACTGCGGATGCGCGCCATGTCCACCGGTGCGCCGGTCACATCCAGTGGCAAGCGCACGTTGTCCACCACCGAGCGCCAGGGCAAAAGCGCCGCGTCCTGAAATGCAATACCCAGCGCGCCGCGTTGCTGCAAAGCCAGTGGTGTTTCCTCGCCGATGCGCACCGTGCCGCCATCGGGCTGCTCCAAGCCAGCCACCAGGCGCAGCAAGGTGGACTTGCCGCAGCCCGAAGGCCCGATCAGCGCGGTAAACGAGCCACTGGGACAATGCAAAGAAACATTCTCTAGCGCCACCAAGGGCGCAGCGCCAGAGACTGCGAACACGCGCCCTACCTGGGCTATGCGCAGTTCGCTATTAGGCATCAGATTTCTTTGAGCAAGCTGGTGTCAAAGTGCGACTTGTCGGCCTTTACATTGACGGCGTTCAGCGCCGCAATGCAGTTGGCAATGGATTCGTCGCTCATGGCGAACACGCCGCCTGCGTTGGCGATCAAAGGCTTTTGCGCTTCGTTGAAGAACAACTCGTTCTCTACGCTGCGGCCCGTGCCTTTGAACCAGGTGTCTTTGAACTTGGGTGGGTAGGCCTTGGTGTCTTTGAAGTTCTCGTCCCAGCCTTTGCGGCTGGCGCGCATAAAGGCCACGATGTCTTTGCGGCGGGTCTTGAGCGTTTCTTGCGTGACTACCACCACGTCGTTAAACAGCGGCAGTTTGAAATCGGCCAGCAAGAAGCTGGTAGCGTCTTTACCCATGCTCTTGATGGTGAAAGGCACGTTGGTCGTGAAGTCCAGCGAACCGTCGATTTCGCCTTTGATAAGCGGCGTCGGGTCATAGGCATAAGGCACGATTTTGACCTTGGCTTTGTCGATGCCATTGAGCTTGAGCATGGCCTCGACCGTCAGGCGGTTGACCGGCGGTACGGCAATGGTTTTACCGATCAGGTCTTGCGGTGTTTTCAGGGGCTTGGAGGCCAGGCTGACAATGCCAATCGGGTTCTTTTGGTATTGCGCGCCAACGATAACCAGCGGTGCTTTTTGGTCGGTGATGGCCTTGATGGCGGTCTCTACTGTGGTCAGGCAGACATCGGCTTTTTTGGACAAGAGCGAGGCCTCGGGAATCACGTCCGGGCCGCCGGACAAATACGTCAGGTCCAGGCCTTCGGCTTTGTACAAGCCTTTGTCCATGGCCACAAAGTAGCCCATGAATTCGGCGTCGTTCACCCAGGCCGCTTGCATGGTGAGTTTGGCAGCGCTCTGGCTCCAGGCGCCCAGGGGCGCGAAAGACGCCAAAGCGGCGGAGGTGGCAAGAAACTGGCGGCGTGAAGCTTTCATGGTGGCATCCTTTGAAGGTGAGAAGTTAAAAGACAAGGGGCGGGGAAATCGAAATAGGGTGTAAATGCAAATAGGCTTTCAAGCCAGACCGATGATGCGGCGCAACTCGGCCAAAGCCGGTATGGCGTGCACTTGCTCGGGGGTGATGTCTTTCCAGTTCAGGCCGCGTGGGCGCTGGGTTTCGCGTGCCACTTGCAGGCTGCGCGTGGGGGTGCATATCCAGTCCACCAGCACGTCATCGGGGCTGGGGTAGAGCTTTTTGTCCAGTACTTGCACATCGTGCACCACGGTGACCAGCGGCGTCAGGTTGTCCACCAAGCCCATGTCGCTAAATATGCGCCACTCCAGGTCAAAAAAACCATGGCCACGCCCAAAGCGCACGCCCGAGCTAGCTACCGCCGAAGCGCCCGTCGCCACAAAATCAAAAGCGCCTAGATCGGCCAGTGCGGTGAGCGAGAGCGGCTCGCCAAAATGCGCCAACCCGTCGGGCCAGGCGCCATAGAGTTCGTGGCCCTGGGGCACCGCGCCGGGGCGTAGCAGGTAAAAGCCGCTGGCCATGTTGTAGCTAGACACCACCAGGCTAACGCCGCGCGCCAGCAGGCGCTGGCGCAGCCCGGTCAGGCTGTTGTCCGGCGTCACAAACACATGGCGCGCCGCATCAAAACCGGGCAGCGCCCACAGGCGGTCGATGGCCGCATCCGAGCCGCTGAAGTCGGGGATGAACTCTGAAAACCGCAAATGAAAACGCGAGTCTGGCAGCGCCACGGCGCGCAGGCCGTCCCACAGTTGTTCACGGGCAAAAGCGGTAGCGGCCAATCGATTTCCTTGTGCGCGGGTTGAGGCAAATTCGGGGCTTTCGGCCCGGCCTGATCGCAGCCCATCGAAGGGCCGCGAGGCTGGAACCGTTGTTTCAGATATTCATAGTATCATGGAATGATTGTTTCAACCACCGCCATTTGGCCCATGACCACCCGCCTGACGCTGGCTATCCAAGAGCACTTTGAGCAGCTCTCGCCCAGCGAGCGCAAGCTGGCCAAGCTGTTGCTGGAGCGCGCCGACGACATGCTCACTTACTCGGCCACCGAGCTAGCGGCCATGGCCGATGTGTCCAAGGCCACGGCAGCGCGTCTGTTTCGCAGCCTGGGCTATGCCGATTTCAACGAAGTGCGCCTGCAGGCGCGCGAAGAGCGCAACCTGGCGCCGCCGTTTCAGGCGCCGCGCACCGCAGACGCAGCGGCGCCGGTGCGCACGCACAGCATTAGCGCGCATTTGCACACCGAGTCTGAAAGCCTGGCGCGCACCTTTGAGTCGCTGCGCAGCGACACCTTGTTGGCGGCAGCTAGCTTGCTGGCCAAAGCACCCAAAGTCTGGCTGCTGGGGCTGGGCATGGACGAGGGCTTGGTGCGTTTTGTGCGCCCGCAACTGGCGCGCATCCGGCCCGAGGTGTATGCGCTGGGCATGCAAAGCGGCGTTTGGGCCGAAGACCTGGCCATGGCCGGCCCGCGTGATGCGCTGCTGCTGATCATGACGCAGCCGCGCGACAGCGCCATGGATCGCCTGGCCACACACGCCGGCACTACCCGCGTACAAACCGTGGCCGTGGTCGATGTACGCCACAGCGCCTGGGCGCAGCGCTTTGCCCGCGTGGTGCTGCCCTGCTACAGCAGCAGCACCGACCACGCCTTCTCAGCCATGGCCGCTGCCAGCATGTTGCAACTACTGGGCCACCACGTCGCCATGCGCCTGGGCAAACGCGCCCAGCAACGCCAGCAACTTGTGGACGATATTGCGCAGGAGTTGGGGGGCGATTAGCGCGGCTTGCCTGCCCGCGCCTGAGCCGCACTTTGCGCCGCGCTGCACATTTTCCACTCCCGCCCCGAACGTGACGCCATGATGGCGGCCAGCGCCTTTGCTGCGGTGTAAAAAGTCCGGCTCAAGTTATTGCGCTACGTCGTTTTCAAGCACCAGGCGCACATAGCGCGTGTAGGGAATGCCTTTGGCTTTGGCCTTTACCTTCAAAGCGTCCAGCAGGTTCTGCGGAAGGCGCAAGTTCAGTGCGGCGGCCTTGGGCTCGAACTCAAAGCGGGTTGGCTTAAAGCCCGATAAGTCGTATTGCGAAAGGTCTGCTTCACTAACGAAGTGCTGCGCTTGATAATCATTGGTCAACGACGGCAATGGTTTAAGTTTGGTTTTCATAGTGATCAATCTCTTTCTGATGCATATAGCGCGCACTAATGGGACGAAGTAATTTTTGGCCACCGCGTTCGCGCAGCATGAACACCATAAATACATAGCGCCCTGTGGCCGTGCGTCCGATCGCGCGCATGCGCGGCTCATCGGGGTGCGGGTCGGGCATCACGGCGGGCGTGCTTGTGAGCACCTGCTCGATTTCTTCGCGCGAGACACCATGCTGGGCGCACTTCGGCCAGTTACCGCTGTCCCAGTCAAACCCTCTGATTTGCATCGCGCCATGGTACACGTTTGTATACACATTTTCCAGTACGCCCGCATCGGGGCTGGGAGCGCCTGCGCCTCACTTCATCGTCGGGTCCGCCAGCACTTTGCCCGGCCTTGGCAAACCCGTAGGGCCGATGTGCGAAACATGCGCCTCCACTTTTTGCACCCCGTTTTTATCCAACTCCATGCGCAAGGCCCAGCCGATGTAGTTGATGGGTAGTGGAAAGCCGTCGAACACAAAATTGCCCAGGCTGTAAAAAATCGGCTTGCCTTTGTAGCGCTCGGTATCTTGCAGCTGGTG
>CANFVA010000093.1 GCA_947450255.1 Comamonadaceae bacterium | reverse complement strand
GGCGGTAACGACTTCACCAATACGGGTTTCAGACGATTTTTGCGACTCTTCAAAGAGGGCTGCGAAAGATTCAGACATGTAGTTTGCGGCGTAAACCGCGGGTTAGGTTGTAGAACCCCGAAACCATGCGCATGCAGCGCGAGGGGAGCCTCGGGGGCCGTGCCAGGAAAACCCTGGGCTTGCTTACCGCCAGCTGCTTGGAACGCGATTACTGCGCACCAAAGGGCTGCTTGCTTTGCCACCATTCCAAAACCTGACTGATCGATTCTTTAATCGTCAGTTCGGAGTTGTCTAGCAGCATTGCATCTTGTGCGGGCTTAAGCGGCGCAACCGCACGGGTGGCGTCCCGCAAGTCGCGCGCGGCCAAGTCCGCGCAAAGAGTGTCAAGTGTAGCCGAAATTCCCTTAGAAATCAATTGCTTATAGCGTCTTTCGCCTCGGCGCTGGGCGCTGGCGGTCAAGAACACCTTGAGCCGCGCATTCGGGAATACGACAGTGCCCATATCGCGCCCATCGGCGACTAGGCCGGGCAGGCGCAAAAAGCGCTGCTGGGTTTGCATCAGTGCGGCGCGCACAGCGGGCAGGCTGGATACCGCCGAGGCGTCCATACCGGCTTGCTCGGTCCGTATCGCTTGGCTGACATCCTGCCCGCCGAGCCAGACCCGCTCGCCTTCAAAGCGGATGTCCAGTGTGCTGGCCAAGCTCGCAATCGCCGGCTCGTGGGCTACGTCCAGGTGCAGGCCGTGTTGTCTAGCCGCATAGGCGGCGATGCGGTACAGCGCGCCCGAGTCCAAAAAATGGTAGCCCAGGGCGGCGGCCAGGCTGGAGGCCAGCGTGCCCTTGCCAGAGGCGGTAGGCCCATCGACACACAGCACCGGGATATGGACGGTGTGCGCGCCCGTCACGCTGAACAAGGCTTCGAAGTAATCCGGGAAGGTTTTGGCCACGCACTGCGGGTCCATGATGCGCACGGGCAATTGCGCCGGGTTGAACGCTGCCAGCGAAAAGCACATGGCTATGCGGTGGTCGTCGTACGTGTGGATGCTGGCGGCGCGCCAATCGGCGGCCTTGGCCGGGGCAGTGACGGCAATCGAGTCTGGGGTCTCTTGCACCATGGCACCGAGCTTGCGCAATTCGGATGCCATCGCGGCGATGCGGTCGGTTTCTTTGACGCGCCAACTGGCGATATTGCGCAGCACGGTGGTGCCTTGGGCATATAGCGCCATCACGGCCAGTGTCATGGCGGCGTCCGGGATATGGTTGCAGTCCAGATCTATGGCTTTCAAAGGCCAAGCGCCTCGGCGCACATGCAAATGGTTGGGGCCGCTGTCTACGATGGCGCCCATGGCACGTGCCGCTTCGATAAAGCGGATGTCGCCTTGGATAGAGTTTTCGCCCAGGCCCTGAATACGTATGCCTTCGCTGCCTGGTGCAATCGCGCCCAGCGCCACAAAATAGCTGGCTGACGAGGCATCGGCTTCCACGTGCAGCGTGCCGGGCGAACGCAGACGACTGACTGCGGGAATCACAAAACGCTGCCAGCCCTCGCGCTGCACCTGCACGCCAAACTGCGCCAGCAGATTCAGGGTAATGGCGATATAGGGGCGGGAAATGAGTTCGCCCACCACTTCGATCACGATGTCTTTTTGGGCCACCAGCGGCAGCGCCATCAGCAGCGCGGTGAGGAATTGGCTGGATACATCGCCGCGCACTTGAATAGCTGCGTCCAATTGCAAAGCGGGTTTGCCGATGTGCAGCGGCGGAAAGCCGGGCTGGCCGGTGTAGTCAATGCGGCAGCCCAGTTGGCGCAGGGCATCGACCAAATCGCCAATCGGACGCTCATGCATGCGCGGCACGCCGCTGAGTGCGAAGTCGCCACCCAGCACGGCTAGCGCCGCCGTCAAGGGGCGCATGGCGGTACCGGCGTTGCCCAAAAACAAGGCGATGGGTGTTTGCGGCAAGCGCCCGTTCAGGCCTGTCAGGCGCAGGCTATTGCCCTCGCGCTGCATGGCGCAGCCCAAAGCCTCTAGGGCGGCCAGCATGACGCGGGTGTCATCCGAATCGAGCAGGTCGTGGATATGGGTGACGCCTTCGCACAGCGCAGCGAGCAACAAGACCCGGTTGGAAATGCTTTTGGAGCCCGGCAGGGTAACGCTGCCAGCGGCGTGGGCTAGAGGAGGAAGGTCGAGAAAATGGGTGGAGAACATGGGTAGTTTTTAGCGCTTGAGCGACCAGGCCGCGCGCGCTTGGCTGGCGGTATGGATCAGCGCGTGCAGAGACGCGCTGTCGCCTTGGGCCAAGGCGGTTTCAAAGGCTTGCAGGGCTTCGCGCAAGTGCGCTGATTGCCGCAGCAACTGATCCCGGTTAGCGTGCAAGATATCGCGCCACACCGCCGGGTCGGAGGCCGCAATGCGGGTGAAATCGCGAAAACCGGGGCCTGCCAGAGAAAGGAAATGCGCGGCTTGGTCTTGGGCGCTCAGTGCGTTCATGGCGGCAAAGGCCAGCATGTGCGGCAAGTGGCTCACGGCGGCAAAGGCGCTGTCGTGTTCCAGCGCGCTCATGGTGCGCACTTGCGCGCCCAATGCGGCCCACACCGCCTGCGCCTTTGTCAATTGCGTGGTGCCGGTTTGCGCCATGGGGGTGAGAATGACCTGGCAGCCGGCATATAAATCTACGTCGGCATGGGCTACGCCGGCCACTTCTTTGCCGGCGATGGGGTGCGCGGGTACAAAAGTCGCCAGCTTGTCACCTAAGGCGTTCTCGGCAGCCTGCACCACATCGCGTTTGGTAGAGCCCACGTCCATCAACAAGGCCTGCGGTGACAGGGCGTGGGCCAGCGCGGCCAGCGTGTTTTGCGTGGCGGCGACGGGGACCGCCACCAACACCAGGTCACTGCTTTGTGCGGCCTGGGCCGCGTCCAGGGCTATCGTGTCGATGACCCCCATGGCCAGCGCGCGCTGGCGCGTGCCTTCGGATGGGCTAAACCCCACCACGCGGCGCACCAAACCGGCGCGCTTGAGCGCCAGCGCAAACGAGCCGCCCATCAGGCCGCAGCCCACCAGTCCGAGTTGATCAAACACTGCGCGTCACGCCTCAGTCTGCCAGCGGGTAGGTGCCCAGCACTTTGTAAAAAGCGCACAGCGATTGCAATTCGGCCAGCGCGGCCTGCACCTGCGGCTGCGAGGGGTGACCTTGCAGATCGATGTAAAAGTAGTACTCCCACTGGCCCGAACGGGCCGGGCGCGACTCAAACCGGGTCATGGAGACGCCGTGTTTTTTGAGGGGTACCAGCATGTCGTGTACCGCGCCGGGGCGGTTGGGCACGGAGACCACCAGGCTGATGCAATCGCGTCCGCTGGCCTGGGGCGCAGCCAAGGTACTGGGCAGACACACCACGACAAAGCGGGTGCGGTTAAAGGCGTCGTCCTGGATGGCGCGGGCCGCCAAGTGCAGGCCAAAGGCCGAGCCTGCGCGCTCGCTGGCAATCGCCGCCCAAGTCGGTTCTTGGGCCGCCAGGCGCGCGCCTTCGGCGTTGCTGGAGACGGCGCGCCGCTCGGCATGCGGCAGGTGCGTGCTCAGCCAGTTTTGGCATTGGGCCAGCGCCTGCGGATGCGCCAGCACGACCTCGATACCCTCCAGGCTATTGCTGGCGCGCAGCAAATGGTGGCGCACCATCAAGCTGGTTTCGCCGATGATGTGCAGTGGCGAGGTCAAGAGCAAATCCAGCGAGCGCGTCACCACGCCTTCGCTGCTGTTTTCCACCGGGATCACACCAAATTGCGCCGAACCCGCCGCCGTGGCGTGAAACACTTCGTCAAAATTGGCGCAGGGCACATGCGCAATGCTGGAGCCAAAAAAACGCAGCGCCGCCTCTTCGCTGAAAGTACCGGCCGGACCCAGGTAGGCCACACGCTGCGGCGCTTCTAACGCGCGGCAGGCTGACATGATTTCGCGCCACACAAAAGCCACGCTGTCACTTTGCAAGGTATGCGCCAAGCCGCTCTGGGCATTGGCGTGTTGCAGGGTGGCAATCACCTGGGCCTCGCGCTCCGGGCGAAATACCACCGAGCCTTCGCCTTTTTTGAGCTCACCGACTTCGTGCGCCAGGGCGGCGCGACGGTTGAGCAGGGTGAGCAACTCCAGGTCGAGCGCGTCGATGCGGTTTCGCAGTTCAGCCAGTGTCAATGCCATGTCTTGGTCCTTTACGCGCGGGTGCGTTCAAATGATCGCATAAATGCCACCAGCGCCTGCACGCCTTCTAGCGGCATGGCGTTGTAAATACTGGCGCGCAGGCCGCCGACCGATTTGTGGCCCTTCAGTTGCAGCAACCCGGCTTGCTCGGCGCCGTGTAAAAACGCGGCTTCCAAGGCCGGTTCACGCAGAAAAAAAGGAACGTTCATGCGTGAGCGGCAGGCCGGATCGACGGGGTTGAAATACAGGTCCGACGCGTCGATGGTTTGGTAGAGCAGGGCGGCTTTTTCGATGTTGCACGCCTCGATGTGCGCGATGCCGCCTTGCTGTTCCAGCCAGTCAAACACCAGGCCCGCCATATAGATGCCGAAGGTGGGTGGGGTGTTGAACAAGGAGGCGTGGGCGGCGATGTTCTTGAATTGAAATGCGCTGGGGCAGATGTCCAGGGCGGTGCCCAGTAAGTCGTCGCGGACCACGACCAGCGTCAGCCCGGCAGGGCCCAGGTTTTTTTGCGCACCGGCGAAGGCCAGGCCGACGCGGCTCCAATCGACAGTGCGCGAGGCGACGTGCGATGAAAAGTCCACCACCAGTGGGGCGTTCGAGCCCAGGGCGCGCAGATCTGGCAGCGTTTGAAATTCCACGCCGTGGATGGTCTCGTTGCTGCAGATATGTACATACTGGGCGCCCGCGCTGAGCTGCCAACTGGCGGGGTCCGGGAAATGCTGAAACCCTGACGCCTGGGCGCTGGCAGCAATGTGCGGCGCGCTGTACTTGGCCGCTTCCTGCCAGGATTTGTGGCTCCAAGTGCCGGTCAGCACAAAGTCCACCACCGGTTTGCCAGACGCGGGGCCGCACAAGTTCAGGGGGACGATGGCGTTTTGCGCCAAGCCGCCGCCTTGCATAAACAAAATATGAAATGCATCCGGGATCGCCAACAAACGGCGCAGGCCCGCTTCAGCCCGCTCGATGATGCTGCCAAAGGCCTTGCCTCGGTGGCTCATTTCCATCACGCCCATACCGCTGGGCTTGCCATCGGCGTCGTGCCAATTGCGCATATCCGCAGCGGCCCGCTCCAGCACCGCCAATGGCATGGTGGCCGGACCGGCGGAGAAATTAAAAGGGCGCGTCACGCGGCCAAGCTCAGGCGTCGCTGGCGTCACCTTCGGGTGCGCTGTCGGCGGCGGTATCCGCTGCATTTTCGGCTCCGGCATCCGAGGCGTTGGCATCGTTTTCGACGATGCGCTGCAGACCGCTGAGTTTGGAGCCTTCGTCTAGGCTGATCAGGGTCACGCCCTGCGTGGCACGGCCGAGTTCGCGTATTTCGGCGACGCGGGTGCGCACCAGCACGCCGCGGTCGGTGATCAGCATGATTTCGTCGTCCACATGCACCAAGGTGGCGGCCACGACTTTGCCGTTGCGCTCGGTCTGCTGGATGGCGATCATGCCCTTGGTGCCGCGTCCGTGGCGGGTGTATTCGGTGATGTTGGTGCGCTTGCCGTATCCGTTTTCCGTCGCCGTGAGCACGCTTTGCTGCTCGTCCTCGGCCACCAGCATGGCGATCACGCTTTGGCCTTCTTCGAGGTTCATGCCCTTGACGCCGCGCGACTGGCGGCCATGGGCGGTCACTTCGTCTTCGTTAAAGCGTACGGCCTTGCCGCCGTCGGAGAACAGCATCACATCGTGTTGGCCGTCGGTGATCGCCGCGCCGATCAGGAAGTCGCCTTCGTCCAGGTTGACGGCGATGATGCCCACTTTGCGCGGGTTGTTGAAGTCGTCCAATGGCGTCTTTTTGACGATGCCCATGGAGGTGGCCATGAACACAAACTGGTCCGCCGGGAAGGTGCGCTTGTCGCCTGTGAGTGGTAACACCACGGTGATTTTTTCGCCCTCTTGCAGCGGGAACATATTGACGATGGGCCGCCCGCGCGAACCGCGCGAACCTTGCGGCACTTCCCAGACCTTGAGCCAGTACAAACGGCCCCGGTTAGAGAAGCACAAGATATAGTCGTGCGTATTGGCGATGAACAACTGGTCCACCCAATCGTCTTCTTTGGTGGCCGTGGCCTGCTTGCCCCGCCCGCCGCGCTTTTGCGCCCGGTACTCGCCCAGGGGCTGGCTCTTGATATAGCCGCTGTGGCTGAGCGTGACCACCATGTCGGTTGGCGTGATCAGGTCTTCGGTGCTCAGATCGTAAGAACTGTGCTCGACCAGACTGCGGCGCGCGCCCAGCTTGGATTGGCCAAATTCTTGTTTGATGGCAGCAAGCTCTTCGCCAATGATCGTGGAGACGCGCTCGGGGCGGGCCAGGATGTCCAGCAAGTCTTCTATCTCCGACATCACTTCTTTGTATTCGCTGACGATTTTGTCTTGCTCCAGGCCGGTCAGGCGTTGCAAGCGCATTTGCAGGATTTCCTGCGCTTGCGTATCCGACAGGCGGTACAAGCCGTCGCTGCCCATGCCCAGCGACTTGTCCAGACCGTCGGGGCGGAAATCGTCGGCATTGACGATGCCGCCATCTATGCGGCTGCGGGTCAGCATCTCGCGCACCAGCTTGCTGTCCCAGCTGCGGGTCATGAGCTCGGCCTTGGCCACCGGCGGGGTGGGGGCGTTGCGGATGATGGCAATAAATTCGTCGATATTGGCCAGCGCCACCGCCAAGCCTTCTAAGACATGACCACGCTCGCGCGCTTTGCGCAAGTTGAAAACCGTGCGCCGGGTGACGACTTCGCGGCGGTGCTGCAAAAAGACCTCGATCAGGTCTTTCAGGTTGCACAGCTTGGGTTGCCCGTTGATCAGGGCCACCATGTTCATGCCGAAGGTGTCTTGCAACTGGGTCTGTTTATACAGGTTGTTGAGCACCACCTCGGGCACTTCGCCGCGCTTGAGCTCGATGACCAGGCGCATGCCGGACTTGTCCGACTCATCCTGGATGTGGCTGATGCCCTCGATTTTTTTCTCGTGCACCAGCTCGGCCATGCGCTCTTGCAGGGTTTTTTTGTTGACCTGGTAGGGCAGCTCATCGACGATGATGGCCTGGCGGGCGCCCTTGTCGATGTCCTCGAAATGGCACTTGGCGCGCATCACCACTTTGCCGCGGCCGGTGCGATAGCCCTCCTTAACACCGTTGATGCCGTAAATAATGCCGGCGGTGGGGAAATCGGGCGCAGGCACGATCTCCATCAGGTCGTCCACGCTGGCGTCCGGGTTGCGCAGCAAATGCAGGCAGGCGTCGACCACTTCATTGAGGTTGTGCGGCGGGATGTTGGTCGCCATGCCGACCGCAATACCGCCCGAGCCGTTGACCAGCAAATTCGGGATGCGGGTGGGTAAAACCAGCGGTTCTTTCTCCGAGCCGTCGTAATTGGGGCCGAAATCGACGGTTTCTTTATCCAGATCGGCCAGCAACTCGTGCGCGATCTTTGCCAGGCGAATCTCGGTGTAGCGCATGGCGGCGGCGTTATCGCCGTCCACCGAGCCGAAATTGCCTTGCCCGTCAACCAGCATGTGGCGCATGGAAAAGTCCTGCGCCATGCGGACGATGGTGTCATAGACCGACTGGTCGCCGTGGGGGTGGTATTTACCAATGACGTCGCCGACGATGCGGGCGGACTTTTTGTAAGCGCGGTTCCAGTCGTTGTTGAGCTCGTGCATCGCAAACAGCACCCGGCGGTGCACCGGCTTCAAGCCGTCCCGGGCATCGGGGAGGGCGCGCCCGACAATCACGCTCATGGCGTAGTCGAGGTAGCTGCGCCGCATCTCCTCCTCAAGGCTGATGGGGAGGGTTTCTTTGGCGAACTGGGTCATGGTGGGATGGGGCTAACGAAGTCTGGGGGCAGCCTATGATTCTACGACCGACCGCCACCGCACTCTGCGGGCGGTTCCCACCGCCGGATATTTAATTTAGCCAGCGGGGCCATGGGGCTTTTATCGGAAAGCCGGGCCTGGCCAAGAGAAAACGCTGTGGCACAATACAGGGGACGCTTTTTTAGTGCATATCGCTCTAAGCGTAAGTTTTATTGGCCCGCAGCGCGTCGCTGCTTAGATCCCGAAAAGGAAACACCGTGATTAATTTGAATAAGATTGCAATTGGAGTCGCTGCGTGTGCTTTGGCAACATTGGCGGGTGCCCAGGAAATCCACAACTGGCGCAGCGCTGCAGGCGATGCCTGGAAAAACGGCAGCGGTCAGTGCTGGCGTGATGCCTCCTGGACTCCAGCGACGGCCGCTCCAGGTTGCGATGGTGCGATTGCTCCTGCTGCGTCGACCGCTGCCGCGGCTCCGGCACCCGCACCTACACCCGCTAAAGCCCCAGCTGCGGCCCCCGCCCCAGCCCCAGCTGCAGCCCCCGCCCCGGCTCCTGCACCCGCACCCGCTGCTGCCTCTGCTGCGGCTGCCAGTAAGGTAACCTACGCCGCCGATATGTTTTTTGACTTTGACAAGTCTGTGCTCAAGCCCGAAGGCAAGGCCAAGCTGGATGATCTGGTCGGTAAGCTGCAGGGCATAAGTCTGGAAGTCATCATCGCTGTTGGCCATACCGACTCGGTTGGTTCAGATGCTTACAACTTGGCTCTGTCTACCAAGCGGGCGGACGCAGTGAAGGCCTATTTGGTGTCCAAAGGTGTAGAGAAAAACCGCATCTACACCGAAGGCAAAGGCGAGACCAGCCCGATCGCCGATAACAAGACCAAAGAAGGTCAAGCTAAAAACCGCCGCGTTGAAGTGGAAGTTATCGGAACCCGCCCCGCTAAATAAGGTTTGACGCAAGCGCAAATCGGCCCGCTTTGGCGGGCCTTTTTGTTGGCGCTCAATTCACCCTTGTGGCTCCGCGTTAATGATTTCCCCCTTTAAGAAAGCCCCATTCATGCCAAGTGCCCAAACTGTCAATGCTGACCCAGCGGAACTGGCCAAGTTTTCTGACCTGGCTCATCGCTGGTGGGACCCGGAAAGTGAGTTCCGCCCCTTGCACCAGATCAACCCATTGCGCCTGCAGTGGATCGATAGCCTATGTCCGGTGCAAGGCATTGAGGCTCTGGATGTGGGATGCGGTGGCGGCATCCTGGCCGACGCCATGGCGCGCAAAGGGGCCCAGGTCCTGGGTATTGACCTATCGGCCAAGGCTTTGCGCGTGGCGCAATTACATGCGTTGGAGGCGCAAACCCCGGACGTTGCGTACCGGGAAATCAGCGCCGAGGCCCTGGCCACTGAGCGACCAGAATCCTTCGATCTGATCACCTGCATGGAGATGCTGGAGCATGTGCCCGATCCGGCCTCGGTGGTGCGCGCCTGCGCGCGCATGGTCAAACCTGGTGGTTGGGTGTTCTTCTCTACGTTGAACCGCAGCCCCAAGTCTTTTTTGTTTGCCATCGTTGGGGCGGAATATATTTTGAATTTGCTACCCCGTGGCACCCATGAATACGCCAAGATGATCCGTCCCAGTGAATTGGCGGCCTTTTGCCGGGATGCCGGTTTGGAGCTTAAGCAAACCAATGGCATGGGCTACAACCCCCTGACGCAGCGCTACGCCCTGGTGCCCGACACCAGTGTGAATTACTTGTTTGCCTGCCAGCGACCGGCTTGAGATCGCATGAAAAGATTTCCTGGAATCCGCGCAATATTGTTTGATTTAGATGGCACGCTGATCGACAGCGCCCCGGATTTGGCGGGTGCGGCCGATGCCATGCGGCTAAAGCGGGGCATGCCCTCGCTGGCGTATGAGAACTACCGCCCGATGTGCGGCGCAGGCGCGCGCGGCATGCTGCAGGTGGCATTCGGCATAGCGCCCGAGCACCTGGACTACGAAGCTTTACGTGAGGAATTTTTTGCCAATTATCAAGCTTGTATGCTGGATAACACCTATGCCTTTGACGGCGTGCCTCGTTTGATCGCAGACTTACAGGCGGGCGCAATGCAATGGGCTGTGGTAACCAACAAATCAGAGCGCTTTGCCTTGCCCTTGACGGCGGCCATGCCTTTGTTTGCCACTGCTGGCGCTATTGTGGCTGGAGATACCACACCATTTTCCAAGCCGCACCCCGAGCCCTTGTTGGAGGCGGCGCGTCGCCTGGGTGTGTCGCCTGCCCAATGTTTGTACGTCGGTGACGACGAGCGCGACATTGTGGCGGGCAAGGCCGCCGGTATGGGAACGGTGGCGGCCACCTATGGCTACCTGGGTAGCGCCTCGGACGTGTCTGCTTGGCAAGCCGATGCGCAGATTAAATCTCCAGCGGAGCTCTTGCAACTGCTATCCCAGGCCTAAAATGCAAAGCTTGGGGCTGCACTGGTTTCGACGTGGGTACGGAATCGCTGTGGTGCATGTCGAGCTGAATGCGCTCGTAAAACAGATTCAAACAAACTAACTGCAAACGACGAACGTTTCGCACTCGCTGCTTAAACACCAGTGAGCCTTACAACAG
>CANFVA010000092.1 GCA_947450255.1 Comamonadaceae bacterium | reverse complement strand
GCGGCAGTGCCTATGGATGTGATCAAGCAGGCCATGGCTGCGGTGGGCGACTGGACGCTGGCCTCCATGCCAGAAGGGCCGCTGCGCAGCTTGCTGGTCGATGGGGTGATTGCCGGTGTGGGCGGTGTGCTGGTCTTCTTGCCGCAAATCCTGATCTTGTTTTTCTTTATTTTGATGTTGGAAGATTCCGGCTATTTGCCGCGCGCCGCGTTTTTGCTGGACAACGTGATGGGCAAAGTCGGCTTGTCGGGCCGCGCCTTTATTCCCTTGCTCAGCAGCTTTGCCTGTGCCATTCCCGGCATCATGGCTACGCGCACGATTGCCAATTGGCGCGACCGCCTGGCCACCATCATGGTGGCGCCGCTGATGACCTGCTCGGCGCGTTTGCCCGTCTATGCCTTGCTGATTGGCGCCTTCGTGCCCGAGCGCACGGTGTGGGGCCTGAGCCTGCGCGGGCTCACCTTGTTTGGCTTGTACCTGGCGGGTGTTCTATCGGCCATGGCGGTGGCCTGGGCCTTCAAGCGGGTATGGATGAAGTCGGCCTACCAGCTCTTGATGCTGGAATTGCCGCCGTACCGCGTGCCCAGTCTGCGTAACCTGGGTCAAGGTTTGTGGGAACGTGCGCGCATTTTTATGCAGCGCGTCGGCGGTATTATTTTTTCGTTGATGGTAATTTTGTGGTTTTTGTCCAGCTACCCCGCGCCCCCAGCGGGCTGGGACGCCAGCCAGGGTCCGGCAATTACCTACAGCCTGGCCGGTATCTTGGGCCACGCTCTGCAATATGTGTTCGCGCCTATAGGCTTTAACTGGCAAATTTCGATCGCACTGGTGCCCGGAATGGCGGCGCGCGAAGTGGCTGTGGGTGCGCTTGGCACCGTCTATGCGCTGTCGGCGGCGGGCAGCGGTGTGGCCGATGCGCTCTCGCCCATACTGGCGCAAAGCTGGTCGCTGGCTACCGCTTACGCTTTGCTGGCCTGGTTTGTGTTCGCGCCCCAATGCCTGTCCACCTTGGCAGTAGTGCGCCGCGAGACCAACTCTTGGCGCTATCCCTTGCTGATGGCAGCTTACTTGTTCGGGTTGGCCTATGTCGCGGCCTGGCTGACGTTTCGCATCACCACCGTGCTGACGGCTTGACGCTCGTATTGACCATGGACTTTCAAACCATTACGGTCGCTGTGTTAGTCGGCATAAGCTTTGTCTATGCAATACAGGCCTTGATGCCTGGCGCATGGCGTGTGGGCGTGATGCGCGCCATGGCGCGTTGGCCCTTGCCCAAGTATTTGACGAATAAGTTGGCTGAAAAAGCAGAGAAGGTTTCGGGCTGCGGCTGCGATGGCTGTGACCGGGCTGCCGGTCCCGCGAATGCGGCTAACCAAGCCCCACTGCCGAAGGAATCAAAAATTATTTTTATGCCAAGGCGCGGCGCCTAGTGGCGGCTAAGCAAGGTCTGCATAAGTTCGTCATCGCTAGGAGCGCAGCGACGCGGCGATCCATTAGTGGTCGATGGATAAACAATAATGGATTGCTTCGCTGCGCTCGCAATTACGGGTTTGGACTGATGCGAAGGCTCCCTAAGCCCCAAGGCCTACGCACCGCGGCATGGAGCGCGACCTCAGTCGCGGGGGCGTAGGCTAATTGTCATGGGCGAGGGGACCCGCCCGTTGTCGTCAAACGGCAGGCGCTCGGTTTTCAGAATTGCATTGAGCGCCGCATCGTCCCAATAGGCATCGCCGCTGCGCTTACGAATGCGGGCACTCATAATTTTTCCGCTGGCATCGGTGTAAACGTCGTATTCCGCAGTTAGGCTCGCGCTCAATTCCTTGATGGTAGAAATATTGGGCCTAATGGCCGCTACAACCTTGGCGCCATAGCTCGCACTGGGCCCGGCACTTTGCGCCGCGCTGCCACTTGCGTTGGCGTTACCACTGCCAGCCGAGGTGGCGGCCGCGGCCCCAGCGAGTTTGAGGGCGCGCTCGCGTGCTTCTTTACGCAGTTTTTCGCTCTGCGCCTGTTCTTCACGCAAGCGATCGGCTTCTTGCTGCTTGGCAATTTCCAGGTCTTTGAGGCGTTTTTCCTCTGCGGCCTTGGCGGCTTCAATTTCTTTGAGACGCTTGGTTTCCTCTGCCTTGGCCGCTTCTAGCTCTTTGCGCCGTTTGTTTTCCTCTGCTTTACTGAGTTTTGTTTTTTCTGCTTTTTTGGCTTCCTGTGCTAGTGCCTCGGCCTTTTGCTTCTCGGCTTGCAAGGCTTCTTGTTTGCGCTGCTCCAGTTCGCGTTTTTCAGTTAAGCGGCGCTCTTCGAGTTTCTTTTTGTCTTGCGCCGCTTTGTCGCGTTCGTCTTGTTTCTTTTGCTGGGCTTTGCGCTCGGCGGTAGCAATGTCAGCGTCGGTGGCGGGGCCAGGTGGTACCGCCATGCGAGCCGGTTCGGGCGGCGGGGCAGGTGCAGGCGTGCGCGGCGCGACGATGCTTTCGGTTTGGGGCGCGGGTGGCTCCGGCGGCAATGCGGGCGGCGCAGCTTCCATGGGCAAAGGCGCCCAGAGTTCGGCGCTGAAGGTGGCAGTCGGTGTTTGCAAATGCCAAGGAACCGCATAGGCCAAGGCCAGCACCAGCAGGCCATGCACGATGAGCGCTAGCACCAAGGCGCGGCCCGAGCCGGGCGACGGCGGCGGCAAAAAATCGTTATGTGCCTGGGCCGCGGCCATGGGGTTCAGGGCGCCAGTTGCACCGACAAGCCGATGCGCGCGATACCGGCACGTTGCAGGGTATCCATCACCTTGACCACACGTTCGTATTGCACGCTTTTGTCGGCGCTGATGACCACGGCGGTGCTATTGGGCAGGTGCGCAGCTTGGGCCTTACGCACCGCGTTGGCCAGGGCTTCCAGCTTGATGGCGCTGGCCGCGCCCTGGCCTTTGAGCTCCAAGCTATTGTCTTTGCCCACAATGATTTGAATGACCATGTCGGGCTGTTTGGAGGCGCTGCCCACGCTGGGCAGATCGACCATGCTCGGTGTGATCAGCGGCGCTGTCACCATAAAAATGATCAATAGCACCAGCATCACATCGATAAAGGGCACCATATTGGGCTCGCTCATGGTGCGACGACCGCGACCCCGGGAACTGACTGCGGGCATGGGCTACTCCTGTCCTGCGTGCACGGTAAGCACCATGGTGTTAACGCGGTGCGCCAGTGTTGACCTGGGCGCTGACATTGCGTTGCAGGATGTTAGAAAACTCTTCGATAAAGGTTTCATGGCTAATCGCTATGCGGTCCAGATCGCGCGCAAAACGGTTGTAGGCGATCACCGCGGGAATGGCGGCAAACAGGCCGATAGCAGTGGCCACCAGCGCCTCGGCGATGCCGGGCGCCACACTGGCCAGCGTCACTTGCTGCAAAGCCGCCAAGCCGGTAAAGGCGTGCATGATGCCCCAGACCGTTCCAAACAATCCTACGTAGGGCGACACCGAGCCCACCGAAGCGAGAAACGATAAATTACTTTCCACTTCGTCCATCTCGCGCTGGAAGCTGGCGCGCATGGCGCGGCGGGCGCCGTCCATCAAGGTGGCGACATCGCTGATCCTGCGCTCACGCAGTTTTTGAAATTCGCGCATGCCGCTGGCAAAGATGCGCTCCATGGGGCCGGAGTTGACGCCTTTGCTGGCGGCCGTGGTGTAGAGCTCATTGAGGCTGGAGCCAGACCAAAATTCACGCTCAAACACTTCATTGAGCGATTTGACGCGCTGCAGTGCAAAGATTTTGCGGAAGATGGCCGACCAACTGGCAATCGAGACCAGCATCAATAAGGCCATCACCAACTGCACCACCAGGCTGGCGTGCATCACGAGTTGAAGTATGTCGAGGTCCTGGTTCATAAAGTCGCCTTGAAGGTGAAAAACGCCTGCGGGCAGGGCCGCATTATCCGGCCAGCATGGCCCGCAAGCGGTCGATAGCAGTGCGCAATTGTTCCATGGAACTGGCGGTAGAAAAACGTACAAATGACGCGCCGTGGGCCGGACCGAAATCGCGCCCTGGCGTGATGGCCACATGGGCCTGCTGCATCACGGCAAAAGAAAAATCCCAGCTGTCCTTAAGCCCTAAGCGCGCGCAGGCTTTGCTGCAATCGGCCCAAGCGTAAAAAGCGCCATCGGGCATCACCGGCACCTGAAGGCCGAGCGCGTTCAATGCCGGAACAAAATAATCGCGCCGCTGTGCAAACGCCTGGCGCCGGCTTTCGTACAGCGCTATGCTGTCCTCTTCAAAGCAGGCTAGGGCCGCGTGCTGGGCGATGGTGCTCGGGCAAATAAACAGATTTTGAGCCAGCCGCTCAATAACCGGCACCAGCGCGGGCGGCAGCACCATCCAGCCCAGGCGCCAGCCGGTCATATTGAAATATTTGCTAAAGCTGTTGATGCTGATCACCGATTCATCAAAGCTCAGCGCGCTGACGCCAAAGTGGGCGTCATAACTAAGCGGCAGATAAATTTCATCGACCAGGGTAATGCCACCGCGCGATTGCACCACCTGGTGGATACGCGCCATCTCTGCGGGGTCGATCGAACTGCCGGTGGGGTTGGAGGGTGAGGCCAGTAAGACGCCACGCGTCTTGGGCCCCCAAGCGTCTTGCACTTGATCGGCGCTGAGTTGAAAGCGTTGTGCCGCGGTGGTCGGCAACAAAATAGCGCGCGCATCGGCCGCGCGCACGAAATGCCGGTTACAGGGGTAGCTGGGGTCAGGCATCAGCACTTCGTCGCCCGCATCGAGCAGCGCCAGGCAGGCCATTTGCAAGGCGGCAGAAGCACCGGCGGTGACGACTATGCGGCTGGCCGCAATATCCAGCCCGA
Source organism: Comamonadaceae bacterium (assembly GCA_947450255.1). Classification (GTDB taxonomy): domain Bacteria; phylum Pseudomonadota; class Gammaproteobacteria; order Burkholderiales; family Burkholderiaceae_C; genus Allorhodoferax. Next base: position 5,781 of record CANFVA010000092.1, on the reverse strand, counting down.
AGCGCTGGCGGTACCAGTGGCTGATGCGCTCGCGCAACGCGGGCAGACCGGTGGCTTGGGTGTACTGGCTCAGGCCCGTGCTGATCGCCCGGGCTGCGGCCTCTTGCACCCGGGGTGGCGCGGTGAAATCGGGCTCGCCGATGTTGAGGAACACCATGGGCCGCGCACTGTCTTGCACCTGCTGCGCCAGCGCGGATGCGGCCTTTGCCACTTCCATGACATAAAAAGGTTCAATCGCTTGGGCGCGGCGGGAAATGTGCATGGACCGGATCGGTTCAGGCGCTCTGGCGGGCTGCCCGATCGGCCTGCACTTCGAGGGCGCGCAAGTCGGGCGCCAGGCCGTTGAGCACTGCATTGACGTATTTGTGGCCGTCGGTACCGCCAAACTCTTTGGCCAACTCCACGCATTCATTGAGCACCACGCGCCAGGGCACGTCGGGGCAATGCTGCATTTCGTACACGCCAATCCACAGCACTACGCGCTCGATCGGAGATATCTCGGTGAGCGGCCTGTCCAGGCGGGTGCTAATCAATTGGTCGGCCGCATCGGCCTGGGCGATGCAGCCATGCAGCAGGGCATCGAAATGTACGGCGTCGGCTTTGGAAAAGCCCGACAAATCGCGGGTGAACAGGTCGATGTCGGCGGGCTGGTTTTTACCCACCAGGCTTTGGTACAGGCCCTGCACGGCGAATTCACGCGCGCGGCTGCGCTTGTTTTTGGTGGCGCTTTTGCGTACGCCCGTGCTGCTTAGTTTGGGCTTGTCCTGGTTCGCCGCCGACGCATGGTGATCGGCCATTACAAAGCTTCCAGCAAGTTGGCCATTTCGATGGCAACGCGCGCTGCATCGCTGCCTTTGACTGTTTGGCGTGCGATGGCCTGTTCCATGTTTTCGGTGGTGAGAATGGCGTTGGCAATCGGTATCTGAAAATCCAGCGCGATGCGCGTCACCCCAGCGCCCGATTCATTGGCCACCAGTTCGAAGTGGTAAGTCTCGCCGCGGATGATGCAACCGACGGCGATCAGGGCATCAAACCTGGATTTCTCTGCCAAGGCCTGCAACGCCACGGGCACTTCCAAAGCGCCCGGTACGCTGACGTGGTGGATGTCGCGCTCTGCCACGCCCAGAATCAGCAACTCCTGCTTGCAGGCGGTGGTGAGCGCATCGGTCACATCCTGGTTAAAGCGCGCTTGCACGATGCCGATGCGCAGGCCTTTGCCCTGCAGCCGCTGGTCTTCGTTGTCGATATTGCCTTTGTCAGCACCAAACATGGGTTTCTTTCCAGTTCAAAAAAATCAGGGGGCGGGGGCGCTTAAGTAGCCTACGGTTTCCAGGCCATAACCGGCCATGCTGGGCATGCGTCGCGGACTGCCCATGAGGCGCATTTTTTGTACGCCGCATAAACGCAAAATTTGCGCGCCAATTCCGTAGGTGCGCAAATCCATGCGGCCGCGCTCGGGGGCTTGTGCGGGGCGGGCCGTGCCTTCAAACTGAGCCAATAACTGCTCACCGGTTTCTCCGCAATTGAGCAACACCAGCACGCCCTTGCCCTCGCGTGCCAAAAACGCCAAGCTGGCGTCCAGGCTCCAGGAGTGCAGGGTGCGTCCGGCTTCCAGCGCGTCAAGCACCGACAGCGGCTCATGCACGCGCACGGCCACCGCCTCCGATGGGTCCCAGGCGCCTTGCACCAGTGCCAAGTGCACACCCTGGCCGGTGGAATCTTGGAAGGCATGCGCGGTAAAAGTGCCAAACGCAGTTGGAAGTTCGCGCGTGGCTTTGCGCTCGACCAAGGACTCTACGCGGCTGCGGTGGGCAATCAGGTCGGCGATGGTGCCAATCTTCAAACCATGCTCGGCGGCAAACCATTGCAAGTCCGGCAGCCGTGCCATGGTGCCGTCGTCTTTCATGATTTCGCAGATCACGGACGCGGGCGTGCAACCGGCCATAGCGGCCAAATCGCAACCGGCCTCGGTATGGCCGGCGCGCATCAACACGCCGCCGTCGACGGCCTGCAACGGAAAAATGTGGCCGGGCTGCACCAAGTCCTGCGGTTGCGCGTTTATGGCAACGGCTGCGCGTACCGTGCAAGCGCGGTCGGCAGCGGAGATGCCGGTGCTTACGCCTTCTGCGGCTTCGATGGAAACAGTAAATGCGGTGGCGTGTTTGGTGCCGTTGCGTACCGCCATGGGCGGCAATTGCAGTCGCTCGCAGTGCGCGCGAGTGAGGGTCAGGCAAATCAGGCCGCGCCCGAAGCGCGCCATGAAGTTGATCGCTTCGGGGCTGACGTGGTCGGCGGCCAGTACCAGGTCGCCTTCGTTCTCGCGGTCTTCTTCATCGACCAGGATCACGATCTTGCCGGCGCGCATGTCGGCCACAATATCTTGCACCGGTGAAATGGAAACAGGGGAGGGGCGGGAGGCGGTCATCGGGTAGCTTTCGGAGGGTCCAGTGCGCGCAAAACGGGTTGGCGGCGGCGCGGAGAATCAGGGCGAGATTATCGCCGCAAGGCGGACTCTGGCTGCCGTGGCGGCTTTGGGCTGCTTTGCCAGCGGCCCTCACGGGCAGGGCGCTCGCCCCAGGGCGGCCGATTGGTGCGTGGCTGCGCGCCCTTGCGCCGTGGCAGTGCCGATGCACAAGTTAGTCGTCGATGGACGCGCTCCAGCGCGCATCCAGGCCTTTTTGCAGGTCGCGCCGGTCGCGCTTGGTGGGGCGGCCGTGGCTGAGCGCCTGGGCGGGTTCGGCATGCAAACGCCGATGCTCTTGCAGCGTCAGCCGCATGCGTATGCTTTCTTCACTTTCTTCGTACAGGGTTTGGGCCACCGGGGCCGGGCCGCGCACTGCGCTCAGGCCTTTGACGGTGATGGTTCGCGGTATCTTGGCCTGCCACACGGTCAGGGTGTCGCCCACGCGTAGGTCACGCGAGGGTTTGATGGTCTGCTTGGCCAGCAGCACATGGCCTTTGTTGACTTCGTCGGTGGCGATAGAGCGGGTTTTAAAAAAGCGCGCCGCCCACAGCCATTTGTCGATGCGCACACTGTCCATGGTTGCTTTCATTCTTTGGTTGGTAGGTCGGGCTTTAGTTAGTTTTTGCCGTCAGCGGCTGGGCGCTGATCCAGGCGTCAAACACGCGCACGTCGATTTCGGTTTTAAGGCGCTCATAGGCTTGCTGTGCCGGGGGGTAGTGGCGGCGCAAGAAATTGAGCCATTGCTTGAGCCGCCCGGCCTGCTGGCGCGCCTCTAAGCGGGAGCGCACCAGATGCCAAAAATGCCCTAGGTGTTCTTGCACGCCCGTCCAATCGAGCGCTGGCGGGTGCGCCGCAAGCGTCGGGTGTCCGGGTACCGCGGCAAAGGCGGTGCCCGCGCGTATCTCCCGCGCCAGGCCGGGGTTGCTGACCATGCCCCGCCCCAGCATCAAGGTGTCGCACCCCGATTCCAGGCGGCATCGCTGCGCGTCCTCAGCGCTCCAAATTTCGCCGTTGGCGATCAGCGGTGTGTGTATCCGGGCGCGGATGTCGGCGATGCGGTGCCAGTAGGCCGGCGGGCGGTAGCCGTCGGCACGGGTGCGGGCATGGACCACGATTTCACCCGCGCCGCCTTCCTGCAAAGCCAGGGCACATTCTTCGGCGCGGCTGTCGTCATGAAAGCCCAGGCGCATCTTGGCGGACACCATTTGCGCCGCAGGTACCGCGTCGCGCACGGCTTTTACGATCGCAAACAAAAGGTCCGGGTCTTGCAACAGCGCAGCACCGCCGCCATGGCGGTTGACCACTTTGGCGGGGCAGCCGAAATTGAGGTCCACACCGTCGGCCCCCATGCCGGCCACACGCGCCGCGTTATCGGCCAGACAGGCTGGGTCCGATCCCAGCAGCTGCGGACGGACCGGCACGCCCGCGGCGGTGCGACCACCGCTAAGTAGCTCGGGTACAACGCGCACAAATACCCGCTCAGGCAGCAAGGTGTCGGTGATGCGAATGAACTCGGATACGCAGCGGTCAATGCCGCCCACACGGGTGAGCACATCGCGTAATACAAAGTCCAGCAAGCCCTCCATCGGGGCCAGGATCAGGGCCATCGTGTACTGGCGCCCTTAGCGTTGCGCGCCCAGCGCCAGGGCCGCTTGGCGAGACTGCTCCAGCGCGTGGACGTTTGCAGGTGCGTCGACCGGCCAACCGCCCAAGTGCTGCTGCGCCACCGCAGCCAGTGCGTCTATACCAGGCGCGCCGTCGTTCAAACAGGGGATGTAGTGGAAGGTTTTGCCTCCCGCCTCCAAAAACGCATGGCGCGCTTCCATATTGATTTCTTCCAGCGTCTCCAGGCAGTCGCTGGTAAAGCCCGGGCAAATCACATCTACCCGGCCGACACCGGCCTGGCCCATGGCGATCAAGGTCGGTTCGGTATAGGGCTCCAGCCATTTGGCGCGGCCCAAGCGGCTTTGGAAAGTCACTTTGTATTGGTCTTTGGTCAGGCCCAGCCGCTCGGCCAACAGGCGCGCGGTTTTGAAGCACTCGCAGTGGTAGTGGTCGCCCAGGTGCAGGGTGCGTTCTGGCACGCCATGGAAACTCATCACTAACACATCCGGGCGGCCATGGGCGTGCCAATGCGCCTCTACCCCTGCGTACAGGGCGGCGATATAGCCGGGGTGGTCGTGGTAGTGGTTGATAAACCGCAGCTCCGGAATGGCGCGGGTAGCGGCGGCCCAGGCGTAGACGGCATCGAACAAGCTGGCGGTGGTGGTGGCGGAATACTGCGGGTAGGCCGGAAGCAAAAGCACCCGGGTGACGCCCTCGGCTTTGAGCGCATCGAGTTGCGCGGGGATAGATTGGCTGCCGTATCGCATGGCCCAAGGTACCCGCACCTGTAGTCCCTGGCCCTGAAGCTTTTGCTCCAGCAAACCCGCTTGTTTTTCGGTCCACACTTTGAGCGGCGAGCCTTCGGGCGTCCAGATGCTGGCGTATTTGGCCGCTGACTTGGCGGGGCGAAACCGCAAAATAATGCCGTGCAGAATCAGCATCCAGATCAGGCGTGGAATCTCGACCACCCGATGGTCGCTTAAAAACTCCGCAAGGTAGCGGCGCACGGCCGGGACAGTGGGCGCGTCGGGGGTTCCCAAATTGCAATACAGCACCGCGGTTTGCGCAGCTTGACCGTGGGTATACGGGGGTTCTTTATGAAAAGGCATGCAGTATTCTCGCCCACCTATGCTTGATGCCACCAAAATCCGCGCGATCTCCCTGGACCTGGACGACACTTTGTGGCCGGTCTGGCCCACCATAGCCCGCGCTGAACTGCAGATGCAGGCGCATTTGCGCCCACACGCTCCGGCCACCGCAGAGTTGATGGCCGACCCGCAAGCACGCGGGCAACTGCGTGACGCCGTAGTCAGCCAAAAGCCTTCCAGTGCCCACGACATGAGCGCGCTGCGCTTGCACATGATTGAACTGGCTTTACAGCGCTGCGGCGAGTCTGCCGCATTGGCGCAATCGGCATTCCAGGTGTTCTACGCCGCGCGCCAACAGGTGGATTTGTACGCCGATTGCGCGCAAGCCCTGGCCCGATTGGCGGCGCGTTTTCCTTTGTTGGCCCTGACCAATGGCAATGCCGATGTCAACTTGGTGGGGATTGGGCATTTTTTCACAGGCAGCGTGGGCGCGCATACCGTAGGTCTGCCCAAGCCGCACAAAGCCATTTTTGATGCGGCGGCCAACGCGCTGGGATGTCGGCACGAGGAAGTGCTGCATGTGGGCGACGATGCGCAGTTGGACGTGCTGGCGGCGCTGGATGC
>CANFVA010000091.1 GCA_947450255.1 Comamonadaceae bacterium | reverse complement strand
GGTAGCCGCGGTCAAACTGCATGCCTTCGACGATGTCGAGTTCGTTGTCCAGCGATTTGCCGTCTTCCACGGTGATCACGCCTTCTTTGCCCACTTTGTCCATGGCCTTGGCGATGATGTCGCCAATGCTGGAATCGCTGTTAGCCGAAATGGAACCGACTTGCGCGATTTCTTTGGTGGTGGTGGTCGCTTTTGAGGCTTTTTGCAGCTCGGCGATCAGGGCCGTCACGGCCTTGTCGATACCGCGCTTCAAGTCCATGGGGTTCATGCCGGCGGCCACGTATTTCATGCCTTCGCGCACGATGGCTTGGGCCAACACGGTAGCGGTGGTGGTGCCGTCACCAGCGTTATCAGAGGTCTTGGAAGCCACTTCCTTGACCATCTGCGCACCCATGTTTTGCAGTTTGTCTTTGAGTTCGATTTCCTTGGCCACGGACACGCCGTCCTTGGTCACGGTGGGGGCGCCGAAGGAGCGCTCCAGCACCACATTACGGCCTTTAGGGCCCAGGGTTACTTTGACCGCGTTGGCCAAAATGTTCACGCCTTCAACCATGCGTGCGCGGGCTTCGCCGCCGAAAATTACGTCTTTTGCTGCCATGTTAGGACTCCAAAAATATCAATAAATTACAAAAATTGTTGCTGGTGAAAATTACTTTTCAACCACGGCAAACAAATCGTCTTCTTTCATTACCAGCAATTCGTCGCCGTCGACCTTGACGGTCTGGCCGCTGTACTTGCCAAACAGCACGCGGTCGCCCACCTTGACGGTCAGGGCGGCCAATTCGCCTTTGTCATTGCGCTTGCCGGGGCCAACGGCCAGGACTTCGCCTTGATCGGGCTTCTCGGCGGCGTTATCGGGGATGACGATGCCGGAGGCGGTTTTGGTTTCGCTTTCGACGCGCTTCACAATCACGCGGTCTGCCAATGGGCGCAGTTTCATAAAGAATCTCCTAGGTTTAGAAACGACTATTGAAAAAATCAGGCGGCCCGCCTTCACACAAAAAGGGGACTGCAACAGATAGGTGGGGCGGTTTTGTTAGCACTCAACCCCAACGAGTGCTAATGATAGCGGCTTTTCCGGGGTTTTCAAGGTCGGCTGGCTTGCAAAAGCGCAGCCAAAGGGCTTTTGCCGGTCCGAAATCCGACCTGGGTGCCCTCAAATCCAGCCGCCGGCCTGCCACTCCTTTTTGGCGTAGCCGTAATACAGGGGCGCGGCGACCAGGCCAGGCAGGCCGAACAAGGCTTCGCCGATGAACATTACCGCCAACAGTTCCCAGGACGCGGTATTGGTGTGTTTTCCCAGAATGCGGGCGTTGATGGCGTACTCGGCTTTGTGGACGACCACCAGAAACACCAGGCAGGTGATGCCCACCGCGACAGACACCGACAAACCCGCCAAGGACAGCATGGCGTTGCATACCAAATTACCGACGATAGGAATCAGCCCGCAAAAAAAGGTGAGCGTGACCAGCGGCCCGATGTAGGGCACATGCGCCCCAGCCAACGGCAGCGCAACCAGCAAAAGCACGGCGGTGCAACTGGCATTGAACACCGCAATCCAAAACTGCGCCACCACCACCTGGCCAAACGCAGCGATAAACAGGCGTCCGCGCTCGCGCATCTGCAGACGCAGTGGCGCGCTAGTGGGCGCCACCGTGCCCGCCGCCATCAAAGCGCCGACCACCAAGCCTACGTAGACCAGCAGCAGCCCGTGCAAGGCCTGGGTGCCCGCCCCCGCCAGCACACTGGCTTTGGATTTGAGCATCTCGGCCAACCATAGCTGGACCTCCATCAGTTCGTCGGGCAAGTAGAGCGCCCAATCCGGCGGTATTTTTTTGCGGATTTCCAAAACGGTTTGTGCCAGAAATTGCAGCAAGGCCTGGTATTGGCCCATGGCGCCCAGGGCCAGCGCCTTGGCATTGAGCAAGGCCAGCACCAGGGCGAGCAAGGGCAGCGCAATAACCACTGCCGCCGCGAACGCCCCCTGGGGGCCATAGCGCCAGCGCTGCCCGGTGCGCGCCAAAGCCTTGGCCGCCAGAAAGCCCAGGCAAGCGCCCAGCAAACCGGGCAGCAGCGCAAAGTGCAGCATGCCCAAGGCCAGCAGCAGGGCAAACACCAAGCTGTAGCGCCGCGCCAGCGCCGTTTCCTGCGGCCCTGCACGCAGCGGGGCCTCGTTCGATTTTTTAGTCATGTTTCAGTCCTCCCTGCGCTGCTGGCGGTTAAAGCGCAGCAGCACCCACATCAAATTCGCTTGCTTGATCATGGCTCTGTCAATCTGCGCTGCTGGCGCGCAAAGCGCAGCAAGACCAGCGCCAACACCAGCGCCAGCACATATTGCGGCTGGCGACTTTCCTCGTAATCGAGGGGCGACTCCAGCATTTGATAAAGCGTGAGTGCCAGCAGCGCGGCCAATGTACGCATGCGCCAGCCACGGGGATAGAAAAAGTCCGGGCCTAAGCGGGCCCAAAGCAGGTTCCCCAAGGCCGCAGCCCACACGCCCAGGCAAGCGCCCACCACCACATCACCCGGCCAATGTGCGCCTAGCGCCATGCGCGATAAGCCCACCAGTGCCGCCAGCAGCCACAGCCACACACCAAGCGCGCGCCGCTCGGCGTCTAGGGCAAAGTAAATACTGCCGGCCACGGCAAATGCGGTCAGCGTATGGCCTGAGGGCATAGAGGCAAGCTCCATGACTTCGCCCACGATGCGGATTTGGGCATGCTCGATCAGCCCCGCCGGACGCGGGCTGAACAGCCATTCCTTGCCAATGCGCGCAAATACCACGCCCACCGGCACGGCACACAACCAGGCCCACATCAAACGCGGCGCAAACACCAGCAAGGGCGAGGTCAAAGCCATCGCGCCCCAGGCATTGCCGCCCAAAGAAATCGCGGCCCAGGCCACGGCGGGCAGGCTGGCACAGGCCTGGTTGATGGCCAAAAACAGTGTGGGCTCCCACCAATGCAGCCACAAGGGCGCAGCGATCAGCAAAACTAGCAGCGGCAGCCACCAACGCGCGCTCACGGGCCAGGCTCCCGGTTACGGGGAAGCGGATTGCCGGCCCAGCCGTGGCAGGCGTAAAACCGGAATCGCGCCACCGGTGCGCCGCCATGGCGGGCATCCAAGGTATCGAGCAACTGGCAATCGGCAAAGCCGTGCGGCCCCAGCGGGATTTCAAAAGCCAGCAAGGAGTTGTCCACCAGTAGCGTGCTTGCGCCTACCGGCAAATCGCCAGCCCAAAGGGAAAACTGGCTCAATCCGCCATCGAGCACATGCACCGGCAGCGGCCGCACAACCCAGCCCAGGCGGCTGGCCAGCGTCCAGTTTTGTACCGACACGCTACGCAGACCCTGCGACTGCGCCAGCCTGGTGGCACGCGCACCGGCCTGGTCCCAACCATAGAGTTCGGCAAAGGGGTTGGCGCCTACGGCCGTGTTCTCCCAGGTGCGGGGCAGCAGCGGCGCACCGGCGGACAACATCAGGCCAAGCAAGGCGGCGCAGCCCAGCCCTTGCAACACCACCAGCACGGCCAAGATACGGCCGCGAAAGCGCTGGCGGCCCCGGTCGCCATGGCCATAACGAAAGCGGGCAAGCGCCACACCTGCAAACGGCGCCAGCGCCGCCCAGGCCGGTGCCGTCCAATGCGGCAAGCTGCTACCCCCGCCAGCCAAATAGGCCAGCACCAGCCAAGGCAGCGCAAAAAACAGGCGCAGCGCACCCTGCTTGCTCTGCCCCCACAAACCCCAAAACAGCAAAGGCCCGAAGGCCAGCAACTGCAAAAGCGCAAAGCGCGCCGCTTCGGTTATCTGCCAGCCGCTGCCTGTGCCATGCTGGCCCTGGTACCTAAAAGACACCCAATCATGTTGCGCATTCCACACCAACACCGGCGAGACCATAAACAGCGCCAGCACCACCGCCAGCCAGGCCCAGGGCGAGCGCACAACGCGCAGGCCATGGGCGGACATCAGACACAGGCCGGAGGCCAGAGCCATAAAAATGGCCGTGTATTTGCTAAGACCCATCAGCCCCAGTAAGCAGCCCCACAGCAGCCAGTCGCCCCGGCGGGCTAGGCCATCCGGCTGCATCAGGCGCAAGGTTTGGCCCATCAACAGCACGGTGAAAAACATCAGCAAGGTATCGGGCACCAGGCCGATGGCCAGCACATGTAGCAAAGGCGATAAGGCCAGCGCACCCAGCGCCCACAAACCGGCGTCGCCCGTATGGCCAAAATTGCTACTGCCTTGCAGGTACTCAGCCAGCCTGTACACGGCCAGCACCGTCCCCAGCCAGAAAAGTCCAGGCACTAAGCGCAACAAGACCACTGGCGCATCCACGGCCACCCAAGGTATTTGCACCCAGCCAACCAGCGGCGGATGGTCAAAATAACTGAGCGCCGGGTGGTAGGCATACAAAAGGTAATGCGCCTCATCGACCGACAGACCGATAACGCCGCCTACCGCTGCATGCAGCAGCACCAAGCCCACCAAAAGCGCGCTGTGGCGCGGGTGCTGCAGGCTTGAACGCAAGCCGTGGCGCATCATGGGCGGCAAAATAAATGGTCGCTAGGAAAAAGCATGCCGCAGTCTAAACTGCCGCTTCGCCATCGGCGCCACCGCCCCAAGACCGCAACCGCAAGCAATTGCAAAGGAAACCCATGCCCACCTACCACGTAGAAATGATTGAAGGCCGCACCTTGGAGCAAAAGAAAAAACTGGTGCAAGAAATTACCCGCGTCAGCGTCGAAATACTGGGCGGCTCACCCGGCTCGGTGGACGTGATCATCACCGACATCAAGGCCGAAAACTGGGCCACCGGGGGCAAGCTCTGGAGCGAACCGCGCGACTAAAGCGCGGGGTGGACTTAGGCTGCTACGGCGGCCTCCAGCGCATCGATAAACATAGCCGGCACGTCAAAGCCGGTCTGGTCGCTGATCTCCTGAAAACAGGTGGGGCTGGTGACATTGATTTCGGTCAGGTGTGTGCCGATGATGTCCAGCCCCACCAGCAATAAACCGCGCGCCGCCAGCGTTGGGCCCATGGCTTGGGCCATGGCGCGATCGGCATCATTCAAAGGCTGTGCCACACCCAGGCCGCCAGCCGCCAAATTGCCGCGCACCTCGCCGCCCTGCGGAATACGCGCCAGGCAAAAAGGCACCGGTACGCCGCCGATCACCAACACGCGCTTGTCGCCCTGGGCTATCGCCGGTAAAAACTTTTGCACCATCAGGCTTTGCGCGCCCTCGCGGTTGAGCGTCTCAATGATGCTGCCCAGGTTCAGCCCATCGGCTTTCACGCGGAAGATCCCCATGCCGCCCATGCCGTCCAAGGGCTTCAAGATGATGTCTTGGTGCTCGGCATGAAAGGCGCGCACCGCCTGCGCATCCCGCGTCACCAGCGTGGGCCCAAGGTGCTGCGGGAACTCCATGATGGCCAGCTTCTCGGGGTGATCGCGCAGGGCGCGCGGTTTGTTAAACACCTTGGCGCCTTCGCGCTCGGCCTGTTCCAGCAGGTGGGTAGCGTAAAAGTATTCGCTGTCAAAAGGCGGGTCTTTGCGCATCACAATGGCGTCAAAACGGTGCAGTGCCAGCACCGCACTGGCCTGCACTTCAAACCAGCGATCGGCCTGCCCGGTCAGGGTGATGCGCCGCGTTTGCGCCTGCACCACGCCGCCTTGCTGCCATAGCAACTGGCGCGGTTCGCACGCAGCTATGTGGTGGCCGCGCCGCTGCGCTTCGCGCATCATGGAAAACGTGGTGTCTTTGTAGGTCTGGAAAGACGCCAGCGGATCGGCGACAAACAAAATTTGCATTCAATATTTCTCCGGGAATAGGGGGGCTATCGGCATAGCAGCCAGGCGGTACAAAGGGTGCCACGTCGGCCGACGGCGCCAGCGCTTTAGCGTTTGCGTGGCCGGTAGTGTTGCACAGCCAGCGCCAGACTTCCGGCCAGCAAGCCCCAAAAGGCCGAGCCCACGCCACCGATGACTACGCCGCTCAAGGTAATTAAAAAAGTCACCATAGCCGCTTCGCGGTCGGACTCTTTATGCAAAGCGCTGGCCAGGCCATTGCCAATGGTGGCCATCAAAGCTAGGCCGGCAATCGCGACTACCAAGGCTTGCGGAAAGGCGCTGAGCATGGCCATGATGGTGGCGCCAAACAAGCCCAGCGCGATGTAAAGCACGCCGCAACACACCGCAGCGGTGTAACGGCGCGCCTTGTCCGGGTGGGCTTGCGGACCCATGCACATGGCGGCGGTGATGGCGCTCAGGTTCAGCGAGAACGCGCCAAAGGGCGCAAACACCAGCGTGGCGACGCCCGTCATGGTGAGGATGCGCGAAATCGGCAAACCGGCGTCGCCGCCGTTGGCCCGCTCGTCGCCAAAACCACAGGCTTTGATGGCGGCCACACCGGGCATGTTTTGGGATGCCATGGTCACGACAAACAAAGGCAGCGCCAGACTGACCATCGCCGACCAGGAGAACTCAGGCGCCACATACACCGGCCAGGTCAGGCCCGTGGGTACCACCACATTGGAAAAACCGCCCTGCCCGGCTACAAACAAGATGGCAAACAGCAGCGTAAGCGGCACTGCGTACAAAGGCATAAAGCGTCGGCCCAACAAATACGTCAAAAGCATCAGCAAGACCAAGGGCAAGGCGGTTTGGGCGGCGGCGAAACCGGCGATTCCAAAGCGCGCCAATACGCCTGCAAGCAAGGCGCTGGCGATGCTCAGGGGAATGCGCTTCATCAGATTTTCAAACCAGCCGCTGGCGCCGATCAACACGATCAAAGCCGCGCTCGCCATGAAGGCACCTACCGCCTGGCCCATGCTAAATCCGCCAGCCAGTCCGGCGCTGGCCAACACGGCAGCGCCGGGTGTGCTCCAAGCCACCATCACCGGCTTGCGCAACATAAGGGACGGAATGGCGGTGGTCAGGCCCATGCCGATACTGATCGCCCAGACCCAGGAGGCCAGCATTTCCTGCGTCGCCCCAAAGGCCTGCGCGGCCTGAAACACGATGGCAATCGAGCTGGTAAAGCCCACCAGCACGGCTACAAATCCGGCCGTGAAGGTGGACCAGCTCAGGTCTTTAAAAAATTGCACGGCGGCTTAAATTTCTATCTTGGAGCCCATCTCGACCACCGAGTTATTGGGCAGGTTCAAAAAGTCCGCAGCGCTGCTGGCGTTGTGGTGCATTTGGGCAAACAGTTTTTCGCGCCAGGGCGCCATGCCCTCACCAAAAGTCGGGACCACCGAATCGCGCGACAGAAAGAAACTGGTGGACATGGGCTCGAGCGCCACGCCGCGGCCTTTGAGTTGTTGCAAAGCCTTGGGCACATCGGGGTCGTTCTTGAAGCCGTAGTGAATCAGCACTTGCCAGCAGTCATGGCCCAAGCGCTCGATCTCGATGCGCTTGTCCAAACCGATCCACGGAACTTCGTGGTTGTAGACCGTGACAAACAAATTGGTGGCATGCAATACCTTGTTGTGTTTGAGGTTATGCAGCAGCGCGTTAGGCACCGTACCCGCCGCGGCCGTCAGAAACACGGCCGTACCCTCGACGCGCACGGGCGGGCTGATAAACACCGCATCCAAAAAGCCGGGCAAGTCCATGGCATCGGACTTGATTTTGGAACTGAGCAACGCGCGCCCATCCTTCCAGGTACCCATCAGCATAAAAACCACGGCCCCAATAGCCAGGGGGAACCAGCCACCGTCGAACAGCTTAAGCAAATTAGAAGCCCAAAACACAAAATCGACCGCAAAGAAAAAGCCGGTGGCCAGCAGGCACAAGGCTAAGGGGTATTTCCAGCCGTAGCGCACCACGAAAAAAGTCAGGATCGTGGTGATCAGCATGTCGGTACACACCGCAATACCGTAGGCCGCGGCCAAATTGCTGGACGACTTGAACATGCCCACGGCCAACACAATCACCACAAACAAGCCCCAGTTCACGGACGGGATATAAATCTGCCCAGCCTCGCACGCGCTGGTGTGCACCAGGTTCAGGCGCGGCAGGTAACCCAGCTGAATCACCTGCTTGGTCACACTAAAGGCGCCAGTAATCAAAGCCTGCGAGGCAATGACTGCGGCTGCTGTCGCAAGCACCACCAGCGGAATCAGCGCCCACTGCGGGGCCATCATGTAAAACGGGTTTTTGACTGCGGCCGGGTTGGCCAGCAGCAATGCGCCCTGGCCGAAATAGTTAAGGGTGAGCGAAGGCATGACCACCGCAAACCATGCCAAGCGAATAGGCTTTTTTCCAAAATGCCCCAGGTCGGCGTACAGGGCTTCGGCACCGGTCACGCACAAGACTACCGCGCCCAACAAGATAAAGGTGACGCCGGGGTTTTCCCAGATAAAAAGTGCCGCGTAGTGCGGGCTTAGCGCAAACAAAATGGCTGGGTTGGCCGCAATATGAAAAACACCCAAAGCGCCTATGGCTGCAAACCACACCAAGGTAATGGGCCCAAAAAATTTGCCAATGCCGGTAGTGCCACGCTTTTGCACCCAAAACAGACAAAACAAAATCACCAGAGTCAGCGGCACCACGTATTTCACAAAACGCGGCGAAATGACTTCTAAACCTTCGACCGCGCCCAGCACCGAAATGGCCGGGGTAATGACCCCGTCGCCGTAAAACAAACAGGTGCCAAAGATGCCGACATTGAGCAACACCCGGCGCAATACCGGCCTGTCTTTCACGGCCTGGGACGCCAGGGCCAGCATGGCGATCAGACCGCCCTCGCCGGCGTTGTCGGCACGCAGCACCAGCACCACGTATTTGAGCGAGACGATGACGGTCAAGGTCCAAAATATCATGGACAAAATGCCGTACACATTGTCTGGCGTGAAGGGCACATGCCCAGAGCCGAACACTTCTTTAAGCGCATACAACACGCTGGTGCCGATGTCGCCATAGACCACGCCGATGGCGCCAAGGGTCAGGGCAGTGAGGGATGATTTTTGTGGGGACACGAGGTGCACCGGCCACTATAGCGGCGCGGATTCGGTTGTCGCGGGGAGCGCCATTGTGCTACGGCAAACGCGGTTTTCGGCCCGCCGCGCACCGCCCAGCCTAAATTTTGTTGCATTGCAACAAAAAAGTCGCCGCTGGGGCAAATCCCATCCCCACCGATTTGGTGACTTTGGTCGGCGTAACAAGGCGGCGCGCGGCGCCTTGGCCATCAGCTAGGCCTGCAGCCGGGCTAATCTTCCCCTTCAGCCAATGGATCGGTGGCTTCTAGCTCGTAACTGGCCGCCAGCATGGCCAAGCGCCCCACCACGCCATAAATATAAAAACGGTTGGGCTCGCTGGCGCCCGGGCGCACGCCCAATTGCGGCAACTGGGTCTGCGGCCCGAAGGCCAATGGCACATACAAAGAGCCTGGCGCGCTGAGGTTTTCGTCCTCACCGCGCTCGGCGTGAATGCGGTAGAAGCCACCCACCACGTAACGGTCCATCATGTACACCACGGGCTCAGCCACGGCGTCGTGCATGCGCTCGTGGGTCAGCACGCCTTCTTGGACGATCAACTGCCTCAGGTCGCCGTCCTGTGGCTGCGCTTGCCGGCTGCGCGCCACCAAATCGGGCACCTGCTTGGCGTCGCGCACCGTCATCAGGCCCATGCCACTGCTGCTGTTGTCGGCCTTGACGATGACAAAAGGCTTTTCCTTGATGCCGTATTCCTTGTATTTGCGACGCACTTTGCTCAGCGTGGAGTCCACCCGGGCGCTCAAAGCGGCTAGACCATTGGCATGGGCCAGATCAACGTCACCACAGCTTTCATAGAGCGGGTTGATCAGCCAGGGATCAATGCCGGTGAGCTTGCCAAAGCGCTTGGCGATTTCTTCGTAGCAGGCGAAGTGGGTGCTTTTGCGCCGCACTGCCCAGCTCGCGTGCAGCGGCGGCAACAGGTATTGCTGGTGCAAGTCTTCCAAAATGCCGGGAATACCCGCCCCCAGGTCGTTATTGAGCAATATGGTGCAAGGATCAAAGTCCTTGACGCCGATGCGGCCTTTGTTGCGCAGCACTGGCTCTAGCGTGATGCTCTCGCCGCCGGGCAGATCGATAACCGTGCTCTTTTTGACTTCCGGGCTGATCGAGCCAATGCGCACATTGAGCCCGGCCATGTGGAAGATGCGCCGCAATTGCGCCAAGTTGCTCAGGTAAAAGGTGCTGCGGATGTTGTGCTCGGGGATGATGAGCAGATTGCGCGCCTCAGGGCAGATTTTTTCGATAGCCACCATCGCCGCCTGCACTGCCAGCGGCAGCATCTCGGGCGTCAGGTTGTTCCAGCCGTTGGGGTAAAAGTCGGTGTCCACCGGGGCCAGCTTGAAGCCGGCATTGCGCACATCCACCGAGGTATAGAAAGGCGGCGTGTGCTCCATCCACTCCAGCCGAAACCAGCGCTCAATCGCCGGCATGGTGTCCAGCAGGCGCTGCTCCAGTTCATTGATCGGGCCGGTCAGGGCGGTAACGAGGTGGGGGACCATAAGTTTGGGTGCTCGAAAAACGAAGGTTTGGCCACAAAAGGGTGACGAAGTACCGAAAACATGGTGCATTTTGGCGGAAATGCAATATGCGGACCGCAGATGTAATCCGCGAGTGGGTTAGCAAGCTTAAGCCGCCAGGCGCCGTAATGCTAAAAGACTGGCCTGGTTGTCGCGTTGCGCAATTTTCAGGTCATAGGTGGTTTGAAG
>CANFVA010000090.1 GCA_947450255.1 Comamonadaceae bacterium | reverse complement strand
GCTCGGTTTTGTCCAGCCGCGCGGTGGGCAGCTTGCACGAGTTTGGCCGCACGGTAAACGAACTGCAATTCCGCGCCAAACACACCGAGGGCGCAGAAAACGCTTTGCTGTTTCTCAAAGCCTGGCTGCTCGATATCGCCTACGAAAAGCATTTGTACGACACCGAAGACAGCCCCCAAATCGCCGCCGCCAAATGGACGAATGTGATGGAGTTTTGCGAATGGATGGCGCAGCGCTGCGGCGGGCAGATGGACGACGACATCTTGATCACGCAGCGCGCCAGTAAAAATTTGCTGGACGTGGCGCAAAACATCGCGCTTTTATCTACTTTGACCGAGCGTGAAAAAGACCAAAACGTGGTGACGCTATCCACCCTGCACGCCGCCAAGGGCCTGGAGTGGCCACACGTGATGCTGGTGGGCGTGACCGAAGGCATGCTGCCCTTCAAAATGGAAGACGCAGGCAAAGCCAGCGCGGATAAAGCAGGCGATGACGGGCCAGACGAGGCCGCCGCCGCGCTGGCGAATGCGGACCTGGTGACGCGTTTGCAAGAAGAGCGGCGTTTGATGTACGTGGGCATTACCCGGGCGCAGCGCACGCTATCGGTCAGCTGGACGCGACGGCGCAAAAAAGGACGCGACACGATTGCCGCACAACCGAGCCGCTTTATTGCCGAGATGGCCTTGGACAAAGCCACTATCAAAGAAGACCCGCGCGAAAAGCTACGCGCCTTGCGCGCAGAGTTTGCAGCGCGCGCTGCGGCAGCAGCAGAAAAGAAGTCGGCGTGATGTTTTATCAGACTTGTTTCATTTAACCAGCGGCAGCCCCTTTGTCTTATTTGAGTATCCTGCAAGAAGTATTTGGCTACGACTCGTTTCGTGGGCCGCAGCAGGCCATCATTGAGCATGTAGGCGGCGGCGGCGATGCGCTGGTGTTGATGCCTACCGGCGGCGGCAAGTCGCTGTGTTACCAAATTCCAGCGATTGCACGCCAACGGGCGGGCCACGGCATCACGGTCGTAATTTCACCGCTGATCGCGCTCATGCACGACCAAGTGGGCGCACTGCATGAAGCGGGCGTGAGTGCTGCCTTTCTCAATTCCACGCTGTCGGGCGAGGAGGCTCACCAAGTCGAACAGCGTTTGCTGCGCGGCGATGTCACGCTCTTGTACGCCGCGCCCGAGCGGGTGACCACTGCGCGTTTTTTGGCGCAGCTCGATTCGCTGTTTGAACGCGGCCAGCTAAGTCTGTTTGCAATCGATGAGGCGCATTGCGTGAGCCAATGGGGCCACGACTTTAGGCCCGAATACCGGGCACTCACGGTGCTGCACGAACGCTACCCCGGCGTGCCACGCATGGCATTGACGGCGACTGCGGATGAGCTGACGCGCGCTGATGTCCTGGAGCGCTTGCAACTAGAGCAAGCCCGCGCGTTTATCAGCAGCTTTGACCGGCCCAATATCCGTTACACGATTGTGGAAAAGCGCGAAGGCAGCACGCAATTGCTGCGCTTTATCGAGCGCGAACACGCGGGCGATGCAGGCATTGTGTATTGCCAGTCGCGCAGAAAAGTGGAGGACATTGCCGATATGCTGAGCCAGGCCGGCATCAAGGCATTGCCCTACCACGCCGGCCTGGACAGCAAACTGCGGCAGACGCACCAGGACCGTTTTTTGCGCGACGAAGGCGTGGTGATGGTGGCTACGATTGCGTTTGGCATGGGCATTGACAAACCCGATGTGCGCTTTGTGGCGCATCTGGACATGCCCAAAAACATCGAAGGCTATTACCAGGAAACCGGGCGCGCCGGGCGCGATGGACTGAGCGCCGACGCCTGGATGTGCTACGGCCTGCAAGACGTGGTGAACCAACGCCGCATGATTGACGAGGGCCCGGCGGAAGAGGACTTTAAGCAGGTCATGCGCGGCAAGCTCGAAGCGCTTTTGGGCCTGGCCGAAGCCACCGATTGCCGACGCGTGCGCTTGCTGGCTTATTTTGGACAGGCCAGTAGCGCGTGCGGCAATTGCGACAACTGCCTGCACCCGCCAGCCGTGTGGGACGGAAGCCAAGCGGCGCAAATGCTGCTGTCCACGATTTACCGCATCCAGCAGCACAGCGGCATCAGCTTTGGCGCCGGGCACTTGATGGACGTTGTGCGCGGCAAGCGCAGCGAAAAAGTGCTGCAACACGGCCATGAGAGCCTCAGCACTTTCGGCGTGGGGCAGACTTTGTCCGAGCTGCAATTGCGCGGCGTGCTGCGCCAATTGCTGGCGCTAGGCGCGGTGATGGTCGATGTGCAGGCCTTCAACACGCTGGTGCTGACGCCCCAGGCGCGCCCGATACTGAAGGGCGAGCAAGCGGTGCGCCTACGCGAATCGCTGTCCACGCCCAAGGTGGCGAAGGTGAAAGCGCTCAACGGTGCAGCGGCCCTGAAGGCGCCGGTGGACCTGGACACTGCCGGTTTGGCGCGTTACGCAGCGCTCAAAGCCTGGCGTGCCGAGGTGGCGCGGGAACACAATTTGCCAGCCTATGTCATCTTCCACGACGCCACGCTGGCGGCCATCGCCCAGTTGGCCCCGCGCTCGATTGGCGACTTGCAAGGCATCAGCGGCATGGGGGTGAAAAAGCTGGAGGCGTACGCCAGCGAGGTCTTGCGCGTAGTGGCGCAGGCGTAAAAAAACCCCGCTATGCGGGGTTTTGGCGCTTGGCCAACGGCCTCGGCTGGAGAGCGAAGCGCCAGTCTTTTTGGAGATTGGCGGCCCTAAGCCAGAGCGCGCTTCGGGCTGGCGAACCGGTTTAATGTGTCTGAAAGCTGCTTTCGTAGGCCACGGCAGCACCGCTTAAGGTATTTTGCAGGCGGGCGATGGCTTTGTGGTGGCGCGGGCCTTCGGTTGCGTCCGAGGCGTGTTGGCGGTGGTGTTGCAAGAGCGTTTGCACCTTGGCGCGGCAAACGTCGAGCGCGCCGGCAAAGTTCAGGGCGATATAGGCCGAGTGGTCTGCCCGGGTTTGGCGGTATTCATCTGACCAGTAATTGAACAACTGCCATTGGTAAGTGCCTTTTTCAGGCATTTGGATTGCTGTTTTTTGCATAAAAGCCAAAGAGTGGTCGCCCCTGAGGGCACAAACGCCACAGAGAAGGTGGCGCCCACCTATCACGCGCCAGACCAGCAGGCGGTTGACAGTTCTTGCGGGTTTTTTATGAATTTCTCATTTTTCCTAGGTTTCCCGCTGGGTTTTACCTCGGCTTTACTTGGCTTCCCCTTAAAATGTAGACCAGCGCCGGTGTCGTGCCGGCCCATCTATTGAAAGTCGCCCTATGTCCAGCGCCCCCTCCCACGCTACCGAAGACCACGAGCACGATCCGGTGGAAGACATTATTGCGTTGATGCCCATCGTCTTGCCCATTGGCGGCGCCGTGCTCATGTTTTTGTTGGCTTTTATCGCCGTGAACATGGCCTAAATTGCCTTTTTGCGGTTCCGGCGCGCCCAAGGGCGGTACCGCAACGCAAAGGCTTTTGCAGTATTGATGGCAATGGCCACTGGTTTTTTTTCCCTCCAAGGCCACATAAGCGCGCTGGTGATAGCTGCGTGCGGCGCAGCCAATGCCGCCGAAACCGCTCCGCCGGCCTGCCCACCGCTGCTGCAAAAGAGCTTTAAGCGCCTGCAGGACGACGCACCCCAAAACCTGTGCCAGTACGCCGGCAAAGTGCTGCTGGTAGTCAACACCGCCAGTTATTGCGGTTTTACCCCGCAATACGAGGGCCTGGAAAAGCTCTACGCCCAGTACGGCGGCAAAGGCCTGGTGGTGCTGGGTTTCCCGTCCAACGATTTTGGCGAGCAAGAGCCCGGCCAAAGCAAGGACATCGCCGATTTTTGCTACAACACCTACGGCGTGAAATTCCCGATGTTCGAAAAAACCGTCGTCAGTGGCAAAGCGGCCAACCCGCTTTTTGCGGATCTAGCCAAGGCCGGTGGCGGTACGCCAAAGTGGAATTTTTATAAATACCTGGTCGGGCGCGACGGCAAGCTCATCGACAGCTACTCCAGCATGACCAAGCCTGACAGCAGCGCCTTGGTCAAAGACATCCAAAAAGCGCTGGCCCAACCATAGGCGCTGGCGTCTGGGGCCTGCCACGAAGGCCCTGTCGTCCCTGCATCAAGGGGGCCAGAACTATGCGGTTTACGCATAACTATCGCTTGTAACCTGCTTGTAACTCGGGTACCCCTTCCTAAAATCGACTCCCCCGCAGGCCCCCCTGCGGCGGTTTGCCACAGCCCCGGGCCCTTACCGAACCGGGGGTTGCGGCAAACCGGATTTTTAACTTTAGGAGCCTCCCGATGAACACAACCTCCATGCCAAATCTGGAAATCAAAGCCCCGGCCTATGTCAAAAACCAAGGCCTGATCGCCTGGGTGGCCGAGATGGCAGCCTTGTGCAAACCCAGCGCCATCCACTGGTGTGACGGTTCGCAAGAGGAATACCAAATGCTGTGCCAGCGCCTGGTCGATGCCGGAACCTTTACCAAGCTCAACCCGGCCAAACGCCCGAACAGTTTTTTGGCCTTGTCCGACCCCAGCGATGTCGCCCGCGTGGAAGACCGCACCTATATTTGCAGCGAGAAAAAAGAAGACGCCGGTCCCACCAATAACTGGATGGCACCGGCCGAGATGCGGGCCACTTTGCAGCCTTTGTTTGACGGTTGTATGCGCGGACGCACCATGTATGTGGTGCCGTTTTCTATGGGTCCGCTGGGTTCGCACATCGCGCACATTGGCATTGAATTGAGCGACAGCGCGTATGTCGCCGTGAACCAGCGCATCATGACGCGCATGGGCCGCGCTGTTTATGAAGTGCTGGGCACAGACGGCGACTTCGTGCCTTGCATGCATACCGTAGGCGCGCCTTTGACACCCGGACAAGCCGATGTGAAATGGCCATGCAACAAAACCAAGTACATCGTGCACTATCCGCAAACACGCGAGATCTGGTCTTACGGTTCGGGCTACGGCGGCAATGCGCTACTAGGCAAAAAATGTTTTGCACTGCGCATTGCTTCGACCATGGGCCGCGCCGATGCCAGCGCCAACAGCACCGGCTGGCTGGCCGAGCACATGCTGATTTTGGGCGTGACCAATCCACAAGGGAAAAAATACCATGTTGCGGCAGCCTTTCCCAGCGCCTGCGGAAAAACCAATTTTTCGATGCTGGTGCCGCCCGCCGGGTTTGAAGGCTGGAAGGTCAGCACGATTGGCGATGACATTGCCTGGATCAAGCCGCACAGCGATGGCCGCATGTACGCCATCAACCCGGAAGCGGGTTATTTCGGCGTTGCGCCCGGCACCAATTACCACACCAACCCCAACTGCATGGCCAGCTTGGGCCACGACGTCATCTTCACCAATGTCGCGCTGACCGACGACGGCGATGTATGGTGGGAAGGCATGGAAAAAGACAATGGCAAATTGCCGGACCATTTGATCGATTGGCAAGGCAAAGACTGGACACCAGCGATTGCCAAAGAAACCGGCGCCAAGGCCGCGCACCCCAACTCGCGCTTTACCGTGGCCGCCACCAACAACCCGGCGCTGGACAGCGCCTGGGACGATGCCAACGGCGTGCCTATCGACGCCTTTATCTTTGGCGGGCGCCGCTCTACCACCGTGCCGCTGGTCACCGAGGCGCGCAACTGGGTAGAAGGCGTCTATATGGCTGCCACGATGGGCTCGGAAACTACGGCTGCGGCTGCGGGACAGCAAGGCGTGGTGCGGCGCGATCCCTTTGCGATGCTGCCATTTACCGGCTACAACGTGAGCGACTATTTTCAGCACTGGCTCAATATCGGCAAGAAGATGGGCCAGGCCGGCGCCAAGCTGCCGGCAATTTACTGCGTCAACTGGTTCCGCAAAGACGCTGACGGCAAATTTGTATGGCCCGGCTATGGCGAGAACATGCGCGTGCTCAAGTGGATGATTGAGCGCATCGAAGGCAAAACCATGGGCGTGGATAACGGCTTTGGGATCAGCCCGGCGTTTGACGAAATCACCTGGACGGGCTTGGAGTTCACCAAGGCGCAGTTCGCCACCGTTACCAGCCTGGACAAGGCCGATTGGAAAACCGAAATTGCTTTGCACACCGAGTTGTTCAAGCAGTTGGCCTACCATTTGCCGGCGCAACTGGAGGACACCAAAGCGCAGTTGGAGCAGCGCCTGGCCGCTTAGTCCTTAGTTCGCTATCGCCGAGGTAATGGCCAGGCCCCGATGGGGCCGCAGGTCTGCCTGGACTGCCATGGCGCTTCGCGCCTCGCAGTGAGCGGGTTTGTCCATCGCGCGGCGCTAGCCGCTCTGCGATTTACTTAATTTACATGGCGCGAACACCCGCACGCTGCATTGCGCGCAACGCTGGGGGTTGAGGCGCGCTTTGATAGCGGGCATCAAGTCGTCGCCTAAGGTGAAGAAGTTTTCGGCGCCGATAGCGTCAAAAGCGCCACTTTTGCGCAGCATGGCTAGAGGCTCGTCTTTCATGTGAAAGATGTACAGGCCACCGCCTAGCGCGCGGCGGCGCTGGGCTTCTTGTGCCAGCCACTGCGCACCACCGAGGTCTATAAAGTTAATGCCCGAGGCCACCAGCAGCACATGCACATGTGCGGGGTTTTGCGCGTCGATGGCTTGCATCGCTTCTTGCAAATGGTTCACCGCGCCAAAAAAAATAGAGCCATTGATACGCACGATTTTGAGCTGCGGGCAATCGGGTAAACCGGTGGCTGCGCTAAAGGCGGGCGGCACTTGGCCAGGCACGGGCTTGACATCGTCCACGCTGGGCTGCGAGGTGCGCTTCAAGTAAAGCAGCAGAGACAAGGCCACGCCGCTGTAGATTGCAAACTCCAGTTGTACCGTTAGCGTAGCGAGAAATGTCGCGGCTAGCACGGCGGACTCGGAGCGACTGACGCGCAAAATTTCGCCGATGTGGTGAAAGTCCATCAAGCCCCAAGCCACCACAAACAAAATGCCAGCCATGGCAGCCACGGGCAGGTACTGCGCCAAGGGCGCGAGAAACAACATGATGAATAACAAAAACACGGCAGAAAAAATAGCCGCCAGAGGGGTTCGCGCGCCGGCTTGCACATTGAGGCCACTGCGGTTGAAGGAGCCGCTAGAGGCATAGCCCGAGAAAAAAGCACCCACGATATTGGACAAGCCCTGGCCGATAAATTCCTGGTTGCCGTCAATACGTTGGCCGGTATGCAAAGCCATGGAGCGCGCGATGGACACCGCTTCGGTCAAGGCCAAAAGCGCCACCGCCATGGCAATCGGTGCAAGAGTCTGGATAGTTTGCCAGTCAAAGTTGGGGCCAGACAGCGGGGGAAAACCGATGCGCAGCGCGCCGATGCTGCCCACGCCGGTGTGCTCCAGGCCCCAGGTCTGATTCATGGCATAGGCCAGCACGCTGCCGCTGACCATGCCCACAATCATGTGCGGCACACGCGGCCACCAGCGGCGCGCCGCCACACAACACAGCACGGTAAACAAGCTGACCGCAGTGACAAAGGGATTGATGTCCTGCGCCTGTTGCGCCAGGCCTTGCATCACTGCGGCCACGGAGGCGCCACGCGGTAGCGCAATACCAAAGAAATTTTTCACCTGGCTGATGGCAATCAACACCGCCGCACCCGCGGTAAAACCGACCACCACGGTATGCGATACAAAATTGACCAGTGTGCCCAGACGTAAACCGCCCAGCAGCAGCTGAAAAATACCCACCAGAAAAGTCAGCGTCAATACCAGTTGCACATAGTGCGCGCTGCCGGCTTCGGCCAGCGGGCTCATAGTGGCAAAGACAACAATAGAAATCGCCGTGGTCGGGCCCGACACCAGATGCCAGGACGAGCCCCACAAAGCGGCCACGATGGCAGGCAGCATGGCGGCGTACAAACCGTACTCCGGCGGCATGCCGGCAATCGTGGCAAACGCCACGCCTTGGGGCACCAAAATCAAACTGCCGGTCAAGCCGGCGATCAAGTCGGCGCGCAAGCTGGCGCGACCCACGCGCGGCCACCATTGCAAAAAGGGCAGCCAGCGCTGCAAACCAGAACTCATAGATAACCTTCTCTGTCGGCTCGCACAAGGCTGCCAGGAGGCCCGAAAGTAGCAGAAAAACACCTAGGGATAAACCCGTGCCCCAACAGGCTGCGGCGCGCGATAGGCGCCATGGCACAGGGCCAGAAATTTGCTCGCCAAAGACGGTTCTCCAGCGAAAAGCGCACCATTTTGCTCCAAGTTGAAGCACCAGCCTGGTGCAAAACATGGGTTTTAACTGGCACTACAAAGGCATGCATCTGGCTCTAGTAGGGGGGCGGTGCAGCGGCCAAACTCATAAGCTCATGCACTTGGCTTGGTTGCAGCGGCGTAGCATGGGCCTTGTTTCCCACGTTTATTCACTTGAAAGGTTGATCTATGAACAAGACACTGGTTCCGGTTATCGCCAAATCCCTGATGGGCCTTATGGTCGCGGTGGGCCTGTCCACCGCGTTGGCGCAAGCCAAGAAAGAAGTGACTTTTGCGCACCAGGACATGCAACTGCCCTACCGCATACTGATGGACGCTGAGCTAGAAAAAGCCACCGGTTACAAAATCAACTGGCGCATGTTCGGTGGCGGCGGTGAAGTGATCAAGGCCATGAGCTCGGGCGACGTGCAAATCGGCGAAGTGGGCTCCAGCCCCTTGGCCACCGCCACCAGCCAAGGCCAGGACCTGCGCTTGGTGTATATCCTGGATGACATCGCGTCCTCAGACCAATTGATCTCGCGCAATGGCGCAGGCATCAACAGCTGGAAAGACCTGGTGGGTAAAAAAGTCGGTACGCCTTTCGCGTCCACCGCGCACTATTCCCTGATGGTCGGCATGCGCCTGGAGGGCGTCGATCCCAAGAGCGTCAACGTCATGAACCTGCCGCCACCGGCCATTGCAGCGGCTTGGGAGCGTGGTGATATTGATGCCTCGTTTATCTGGGACCCAGTGCTCTCCAAAATCAAGCGCAACGGCAAGAAGATTGCCGATTCGGGCGACATCGGCAAAAAAGGCTACCCCACGTTTGACGGCTTAGTAGTCGATGCCAAATGGGCCGCTCAAAACCGCGACTTTGTAGTGGCAGCGATCAAAGCCATTAGCAAAGCGGACGCCGAATACCGCGCCAATGCGGCCAAGTGGACTGTGGGCTCGCCCCAGGTCAAAGCGATTGCCAAATGGACCAAGGCTGACGAAAAAGACGTTCCCGATGCGATGGCCATGTTTGGTCTGCCGGACCCGGCTACCCAAATGTCTAACGCCTGGCTGGGCGGCGGCAGCGCAGGCGGCGCAGCCAAGACTTTGGAAAACAGCGCTAAGCTCTGGAAAGAAATCGGCCGTATCACCGATGTCAAGCCTGATTACAGCGTATTTGTCGATAGCAGCTACCTGCGCGACGCGATGAAGTAATCGGCACCAGCCAGGGCGAGGGCATAAGCCCCTGCCTTGGGCTGTTTGCCAGCAAAGGGGCAACTTGCGAAAAGTTTGCCCCTTTTTTTGAGTCTTGGAACCTTACGATCGCTTATGCCCACATTACTAATCAAAGACCTCACGGTCAATTACGCGGTAAAAGGCGGAATGCTGCAAGCACTGGCCCCCGTTAACCTGGAGATGCAAGGCGGTGACTTTGTCGTCGCGCTAGGCGCCTCGGGCTGCGGCAAGACCACGCTGCTCAACTGCATCGCCGGCTTTTTGCCACCCTCCAGCGGGGAAGTGCTGCTTAACGGCGCACATGTGGAAGGCCCGGGCGCAGACCGTGGCGTGGTGTTTCAAAAGCATGCGTTGATGCCCTGGCTGTCCGTCGTTGATAACGTCTGCCTGGGCCTGCGCATGCGCGGCATGGGCAGTGCCGAGCGACGCCGCATCGGCGAGGAAAAGCTGGCCCTGGTGGGCCTGGAAAAATACGCGGATCGCGCCGTGTATGAACTGTCCGGCGGTATGCAGCAGCGCGTGGGCATTGCCCGCGCCCTGGCCAGCGACCCCGAAGTGCTGCTCATGGACGAGCCCATGGGCGCGCTCGATGCATTTACCCGCGAGACGGTGCAAGAAATTTTGCTGCGCGCCTGGGCCAAGTCCAACAAAATGGTTTTCTTTATCACCCACTCGGTGGAAGAGGCCTTGTTTTTAGCCACACGGCTGATCGTGATGAGCCCCAGCCCAGGCCGCATTACCCACACCTACGACGAGGTGCCTTTCTCGCGCCAGTTCCTGGAGCATGGCGACGCGCGCAAGGTCAAGTCCGAGCCCGAATTCATCCGCATGCGCGAAGAAGTGCTGTCCATCATCCACCAACGCGAGGCTGTCCATGTCTAATCCAAGCACCCCCGCACTGAAAACCAGCGCCTTCAAAATCCCCGGCGAAGGCTCTAGCGCCGTTATCACCACGGTCACGATTGTGGTGATGCTGGCCGGGTGGTTCATCATCACCAATATGGGCTGGATCAAGCCTATTTTTCTGCCATCGCCGCAAGCGACTTACCAGCAGTTTTACGAATACCTTACCGGCATTGCCAATGACAAGCCGCTTTGGTCGCATTTCTGGGCCAGCATGTTGCGCGTGTTTGCGGCTTTCCTTTTAGGTTGCCTAACCGCCATCCCGGTCGGCATTGCCATGGGCATGTCGCGCTTTTGGCGCGGCATTTTTGACCCCCCCATCGAGCTTTTGCGCCCACTGCCGCCGCTGGC
>CANFVA010000089.1 GCA_947450255.1 Comamonadaceae bacterium | reverse complement strand
TGGTGCGCCACGATGATGTTCTCGCGCACCGTCATCGACTTGAAGATGGTGGTTTCCTGGAAGGTGCGCACCACGCCTTTGCGGGCTACCGTGTGCGGCGCCAAGTCGCTAATGCGCTCGCCGCGCAGCAACACTTCACCGGCACTGGTGTGCACAAAAGAGGCGATCAGTTTGAACAGCGTGGATTTACCCGCGCCATTGGGTCCGATGACCGACAAAATTTCACCTTCGTTCACGGAGAAGCTGACGTTGTTGACCGCTACCAGTCCGCCGTAACGTTTGGTCGCGCCTTTGACTTCGAGAATGACGCTCATGAACGCGCTCCTTTGCGGTCCATCAGGCTAAGCACGCCATTGGGCAGCCACAGCATGAGAGCGATCATCAGCGAGGAATAAATCAGCAACTGGAAGCGCCCGGTGGCGAACAGCAAATCCCAACCGAAGTAGAGCAGTAGCGTGCCCAACATAGGCCCAAACACAAAGCCAAGTCCACCTAAAAAGCAATTGAGCATGAAGTTCACGCTATCCGTGATTTGGAAGGACGAGGGGTAGAGCGATTGGGAAATCGCCACAAAACTCGCCCCGGCGATGCCGCCAAAAAACGACGAAATCGCATAGGCCAGCACGCGCAACCAGGCGATATTGACGCCGATCGACGAGGCCAACTCTTCGTTTTGCTGCAAGGAGCGGCACAAATGCCCCAGGCGCGAATTAACGATCCGCCACAGCACGGCATAGGTCAGCACCATCATGATGGCAGCCATCAGATAAAACGCCAGCTTGGGGTTGGCCAGGGTATTGAAGTCAGGGATGATGGTCAGCCCAAACATATTCAGCTCGGTGGGCAGCTTGATGGAGGTAATTCCCTTGGCGCCGTTGGTAAACGGCATGGCCAGCGCAGTCAAGCGGCTGACCTCGGTCAACACCAAAGTCACCATGGCGAAATATACGCCGCGCAAACGCAAAATCGGCAAGCCGATCAGCACCGAAAGCAGCGCGCAAAACGTGCCGGCGATCGGTAAAGTCCACCAAAAGCTGACATCGCCTTTGGTGATGAGCAAGGCCGAGACATAGCCGCCCACCAGGGCGTAAGCGCCTTGTCCGATGTTGATACGGCCAATGTAAAACGTCAGCCACACACCTGCCGAAGCGATGGACAACAGGGCGACGGCAGTGAGCGTGTAATACAGGTCTACGCGCCCGGAGTTGGCGATGGCAGCGGGCACGATCACCAGCACCACCAGTAAAAACAGGGCGACCGCTGCCCCGCGTTGCTTGTTGCTCATATCAACCCCAGGGTTTGCCCATTAGGCCTTGCGGGCGGATGGACAGGAACACCATCAGCGAAGCAAAAATTGCCAGGTAAGTAATCTCGCCTGAAGAGGCCAACAGCGTCAGCCCCACGCTCTCCATCATGCCCAGAATGAAGCCTCCCAAAATCGCGCCGGAAATCACACCGGCGCCACCGATCATGATCATCATGAACGCATTGATCGAGGTCGGTCCGCCCATGCCCAGGTTGATGCCGGTAATGGTCACCAGCAAGCCGCCGACAATGCCTGCCAGCATCGCGCCCAGCGCAAAGCCGATCATGGAGTAGCGGTCCACATCCACACCCATCAGGCGCGCCGCCACTTTGTCCTGCGCCAGCGCGCGCATGGCGCGGCCGGTTTTGGAATGCTGCATAAACAAAATAAAGATGGCCACCATGCCAATGGCCAGCAGCCCAATCAGGATGCGGTCATAGGGCATGACCACAATGAAATCCCAGTTGAAAACGCCATCGACGATTTTGGGCAGGCCACGCTGCTTCTCGCCGAAAAATAAAAGAATGATGGCGTCCAGAAAAAACGCGATGCCCGCTGCGAGCAGCATGGTGCTCTCTTCGCGTTTGGAATTGCGTATCACTGGCCGGAACAAATATTTCTCTACCAGCGCGCCTATGGCTGCCAGGGCGATGCCCGAGGCCAGCAGGCCTACGATAAAAGGCAAATTGAATTGGGAAACGACGGTGTAAGTGACAAAACCGCCCAGGACGTACATCTGTCCGTGCGCGAAATTGAGCACATTCATCAACGAAAAAATAAGGGTTAGGCCCAACGCGATGAGCGCATACTGCGCGCCCAGGTACAGACCGTTTACAAGAACTTGTTCCATGCCTACCTTGCTTTCAAGCCAAAAAAGCGGCAAGCGCAGCGAGGGCCACGCTTGCCGCCTGTCAGGCGGGGTCAAAGATTAGTCAACGCTTGCGACGAACATGGTCTCAAACTTGCCATCTTTGTACACATTGACCACCAGCGGTACCGAAACCTGGCGTTTCTGACCGAAGGAGGTAGTGCCCACATATTTCAGCTTGGCATCACCCACCATATAGGGGTTGGGCGCGGAGAAGGAATCCATGGTCTTCTGGAATTCTTTGACATCGGTCAGGCCTTTGGGGTTGGCCTTGAGCGTTTCCAGAATGTATTCCAGGGCATAGACCTTGGTGTTCGATTCGTCGTTGTACTCACCGAATTTCTTGGTGTAGCGGGCCACGAATTCACGCATCTTGTCCGAAGCCAATTGGGGTGTGGAAGCACCGCCCACCGAAATGAAGCCGTCAGCCAATTTGCCTGCGCCTTCTTTGAGGACGTTGGCGTCCTGGGCGGTTTCGGTGGAGATCAGGCCTTTGTAGCCTTGCTCACGCGCCGAGCGGATCAGCTGCGGTGCTTGGGCCGGTGCGACGCCCGACAAAACCAGCAGGTCGGGATTGGTTTTGAGCACGGGCAGCAGCACGGGCGTGAAGTCCTTGGTGTCCACTTGGTAGGTCACATTGGCCGACACCACTTGCAGGCCCAGGGCCTTGGCCGCTGCGGCGCCGCTGTCACGCTGGCTCAAAGGATCGGACTCGTTGGCCGCTACGAAAGCGACCTTCTTGATGCCTTTTTCCTTCATCAGGTGCTTGTAAATCGCGGGGCCGGACTGGTAGTTGGCGACCATGCCCAAAATCGCGTTGCTAGCGGGCTTGGTGTACAGCTCTTTGGGGAAGGCGTAGGGGAAGTACATGATGCCGCGGCTCTCGGCCACCGGGCGCACGGCAGCAGCGCCGTCATCGACGTTGGGCCCCACCACGTAATGGATGCCTTCTTGGGCCATTTTTTCCATGCCTGCGATCGCACGCTTGGGGTCTTTTTGGTCGTCAAAGGCGACGATTTGCACGTCATAGGTGGTGCCGCCGATCTTTACGCCGCCGGTTTCGTTGATCCAGTCGGCGCGGGTTTCCATGGAGCGCTGGTTGGAGATACCCCAGCTGGCAGCCGGGCCAGAAGTCACGCCGACGAAACCGATTTTCAGCACCGGGTTGGCTGCAAATGCAGCGCCGCTGAAGGCTGCTGCGATCGTGGCGGACAGCAGGCTGACCGCTAGGAAATTACGCTTTTTCATGTACAGGACTCCTAGGGAGGGAAGGGAAGAAGGAAGGAATTTTCCAAACCTGGCAGGCTTTACATCCCGTCAAGTTGGTGGACGCATCTTCTATCGTGTTAACAATCTTGTCAACATACTTTAGGGTTTTTTGTCAGCGGCAAAAAGCGCCTGTAAGATGTTCGAGACCGCTGTTTTTGCGGCCCTGGCACGGGTTTTGAAGTCCCCGCTGGTGGTCGGTCTCGGCGCTTTTGGGGCTGGCGTGGGCACGCTCTGATTTCGGCAAACTTGCATGATTACCCGTTAAGAAACAAAGACTTAGAGGCCTTATGCCCCATTCCTTGAGCCCCGAAGACGCGCAGGAAGCCCATATCGTAGAGCGCATTTACGAGGCCGTGATCGACCAGCGCCTGGCGCCCGGCGCCAAGCTGTCGGAAGCCAGCCTGTGTACGGCTTTCGGCGTAGGCCGCATGCGCATCCGGCGCTGTCTTTTGATCCTGGCCAGCCGCGAAGTGGTGGAGTTGCAGCCCAACCGGGGCGCCTATGTCGCGCAGCCCAGCGCGCAGCAGGCACGCGAGATTTTTGAGGCCCGGCTGGCTATCGAGCCCTCGCTGGCCCGCCTGGCAGCCCAGCGCCTCAAACGTACCGACGTCAAAGCCCTGCAGATGTTGCTGCGCAAGGAGGCGCAAGCCCACCAAGCCGGTAACCGGCGCGAGGCCATCCGTCTGTCCGGCCAGTTCCACGTAGCGCTGGCCCAAGGGGCGGACAACGCCGTCATGCTGCGCATTGTCAAAGACCTGGTTACCCGCAGCTCGCTGATCATCGGCATGTATGGCGACCCTGGCTTTACCAACTGCCGCGATGACGACCACCTGTCTATCGTCAATGCCTTGCTGAGCAAGGACGGTGCGCAGGCCGAGCAGCTCATGCGGGCCCACCTGAGCCATATCACCGAGCATTTGGATTTGGAGCGCCAGTTGGTGGCGCAGGCCGATCTGGTTTCTCTGTTTGGCGAAACTGCGCCGCTTCGGGCCCGGGCCTAGGCCGCGTCACGCGCTGGGTGGGTGGCAGCGACGCCCTGTCCGGCCTTGCGCGCAGAAGGGCTCCCGGGTTCAGGCGCGCCGGTCTACATACCGGCCCTTGTCTTTGGGCGGCTGGGACTCCTGGTGGCGCTCTGCCGCCTTGGCTTGCACGACTTTGGGCGGCGGTTCATTGCGTGTTCTGGCTTCGAGTTTGTCGATGGTGTCGGCGCGCGTCTGTTGCGGCGGGCGCGGCACATAGTTGGAGGTATTGACATTGGATATGGGCATGCCTGTCTCCTGCTGTTTGCTGGCCCGCAGGGCCTAGTTGGTTTTGCCTAAGTTGAGCACCGCATCGGCCACTTTGCCTGAGTCTTTTTCCACGGCCAGAACGTCCGTGCCTACGCGCACAAACTGGTAGCCCGGGTAAAAGTTCAATTTGGAGAGCAGCGGCTCGGGGATCGGGAAGCTCTTGGCATTGGAAGGCAGGGGCTCGCCAAATCTCCAGGCGACCGGATTTTTGCTTTCGCAGCCTGCGGTCTTACTGAAACTCAGTCCCTCGGGGCAGTTGCCCGGCGAGCTGTTTTCCATAAAGTAATTGCGGATCATCTCGGTGCGCAGCTTGCCGAAATAGTTTTTCATTTGCTTGCCGCGCTCGGGTGGGAACACCGGTTTGGCTTCGGTGTCCAGCGGCAGTTTGCGGCTCAGGTCCTCCACCTGCGGGCTGCTCGCGCCCAAGGAAATATTGATGGTTGGCGCAGCGGCCGCGGGCGCGCCGCCCACGGGTGCTGCAGCGCTGCCGCTGCCAACGGCCAGTGTGACGGTGCCCGGTGGCGGTGCGCCCGCACCCGTCGGTGCTGGCGTGCCGCCGGCGCTGGTTTCTTCGGCGCCTTTTTTGCCACCGCCGCCGGCTGGGGCGGCGCCCTCGGAGCCGTACATATATTTCAGCGCCAGCGGATCATTCTTGAGTTTGTTTTCAATGATCTGGTCGAACACCCCGGCGATCTTGACGGTATTGGCCGAGCCCAGCCACTGGGGGCGGTTGCTGCTCAGCAGCAGCACCTGAGAGATAGAGCAGGCAGGGCCATTGGCTTTGAGCCACTGGGCTGCCAAGTCGCCGCGCTCTTGCGGATCGTGGGTGGTCAGCGCCAGGGTACGGAATTCGGCAATCGAGCAGGTATAGGGGTTGACGGCGTTGGGTGCGACTGGCAAGGGGTTTTTCTTGGTGGTTTGCGCAGGGGCTGCACCCGCAAACAATAAGGCCATCCAAAAGGTCACCAACAGCTGGCCACCCCGCGCGCACAACCCCTTCGTCAATAGCAGATCCGGCAGGCGCATGGCTTCCTTTGAAAACGTCGACAATTTACCTGAGGAAGTCTAACTGAATATCATGAAAATAACGAATTAAACAGTTCCTTTACCCGCCTGGCATTACGCCGGTTACACCTGGTTTTTGCTTGCATATGGAGGCCGACGCTGCGGACCCCTGTGTGCCTTAGGCCGCGCAGGCCGTACTATCATGGATCAACCCCAAACGGCGCTGACGCCGCGCGGAACACCGCAGGAGACCTCGATGCAAAGACGCCACCTTTTGGCCACCAGTCTGGCTGGCGCCGCATGGCCCGGGCTGGTCTGGAGCCAGGCCTTGGAGAAACCCCAGCTCACGGTCGCCGTGGGCGGTAAAAACTTGTTTTATTACCTGCCGCTGACGATTGCCGAGCAACTGGGCTATTTCAAGGCCGAAGGACTGGACCTCACTATCGTCGATTTTTCCGGCGGCGCACGGGCTTTGCAGGCGGTCGTGGGCGGCAGCGCAGATGTGGTCTCGGGCGCGTTTGAGCATACGGTCAATATGCATTTCAAAGGCCAGCCCATGCGCGCCTTTGTCGTGCAGGGCGCAGCGCCGCAAATTACCTTGGGCTACAACCCCAAGAGCCTGCCCAACTACAAATCGGTGGCTGACCTTAAGGGCAAAAAAATCGGCGTCACGGCGCCGGGCAGTTCGACCAATGTGCTGGTAAATTTTGTGCTGGCCAAGGCCGGACTCAAACCCAGTGACGTCAGCATCGTGGGCGTAGGCGCAGGCAATGGCGCGGTAGCCGCGATGCGCGCCGGCCAGGTCGATGCCATGAGCAACCTGGACCCGGTCTCCACCTTGCTCACCCGCTCAGGCGACATGAAGATCATCACCGATACGCGTAACTTGACCGAAGCCGAAAAAATCTTCGGCGGCCCCATGCCCGGCGGCTGCCTGTACTGCCCGCAGCCCTTTATCGACAAATACCCCAACACCGTGCAAGCGCTGACCAACGCGATCGTGCGCGCGGATAAATGGATACAACAGGCCGGCCCCAGCGACATCATCAAAGTCGTCCCGGAAAGCTATTTTCTGGGTGACCGCGCGGTGTACCTGGAAGCGTTTTTATCGGCCCAAAAAGCCTTGTCGGCCGATGGTGTGTTCCCTGCTAAAGCGCCGGAAACAGCGTTTCGAGCGCTGGCCAGTGTCGATGACAAACTGGCCGCCGCCAAGCTGGACTTGGGCCTGGTCTACACCAACGACTTTGCGCGCAAGGCCAACGCCAAATATCCCAAAGGCTAAGGTCTGTGGCCGCCGCCATCGAACTGCGCTCAGTCGCCTGTACCTTCGTCAGCAAGGAGGCGCCGGGCCAGCGCTACACCGCGGTGCAAAACGTATCGCTTACCGTAGGCGATGGCGAATTTGTCAGCGTAGTCGGCCCGACCGGCTGCGGCAAAAGCACTTTGCTCAACGTAGCCGCAGGCTTGTTGCAGCCTAGCCAAGGCGAGGTGCGGGTGTTTGGCCAGGTCTTGCACGGACTCAATAAGCGCGCGGGTTATATGTTTCAGGCTGACAGCTTGATGCCCTGGCGCAGCGCCCGCGACAACGTACTGGCGGGTTTGCAGTTTCGCGGCCTGCCCTTGGCACAGGCCCAAGCCCAGGCGGATGACTGGCTGCGCCGCGTCGGTTTGGGCGGTTTTGGCGACCGCTACCCGCACCAGCTAAGCGGCGGCATGCGTAAGCGCGCCAGCCTGGCGCAAACCCTGGTGATGGACCCGGACATTATTTTGATGGACGAACCTTTCTCGGCCCTGGATATCCAAACCCGCCAATTGATGGAGAACGAAGTCTTGGCGCTGTGGCAATCGCGGAAAAAAGCCGTGCTGTTTATTACCCACGACCTGGACGAAGCCATTGCGATGAGCGACCGGATTGTCATCTTGAGCGCTGGTCCTGCCGCGCACCCGATTGGTGAATTTACGATTGATTTGCCGCGCCCACGCGATGTGGCCGAGGTCAAAATGACGCCTGCCTTCGCGCGTCTGCATAAAGCCATTTGGGCTGTACTGCGCGATGAAGTGCTCAAGGGTTACCAACAGCAGTTACAGGCGGCTTGAAAAAAATGTCCGCTCGCCCATCGCCACCAACCCCGCCCACGGCCAAGCCGAAGCGGCGTGTTCCGCTACTGGTCTGGCAATTACTTCTGCTGCTGGCGCTGCTGCTGTTTTGGCATGTGATGACGCAGCCGGGCCTGCTACCGCCCTTGATGTTTGACAACGACCGGCAGGCGGCCTTTTTCTTTGGCCAACCGCTGATGGTGGCGCAACGCATGTGGGCTTGGTTTGTGACGGACGCTGACATCTACCGACATTTGCGCATTACCTTAAGTGAGACGATGTTGGCTTTTGGCATGGGCGCCGCCACTGGCTTGGGCGGAGGTCTGTGGCTGGCTTTGTCGCCGCGCCTCTCGCAGGTACTTGAACCTTACATCAAGGCGTTGAACGCCATGCCCCGCATCATCCTGGCGCCCATCTTTGGCGTCTGGTTTGGCCTGGGCATGGGCTCCAAGGTGGCGCTCGGCGTAACCCTGGTTTTCTTCGTGGTGTTTTTCAATGTGTACCAAGGCGTCAAAGAGGTCAGTCCGGTCGTGCTGGCCAACGCCCGCATGCTCGGCGCCAGTGGGCGGCAGTTGCTGCGCCACGTCTATTTGCCCAGCGCCACGAGCTGGGTGTTTAGCTCCTTACACACCTCGGTCGGTCTGGCTTTTGTTGGGGCGGTGGTGGGTGAATACCTGGGCTCCAGCCAAGGCGTGGGCTATTTGATTTTGCAGGCGGAGGGCAGCTTTGACATCAACACCGTCATGGCCGGCATCGTGGTGCTGACCCTGTGCGCGCTGGTGCTCGATAGCCTGGTTGGCCGCATTGAGAAGCGCTTGATGAAATGGCAGCCTAAGGCGGGGGAGACGGAGAAGTTGTAGCCGATACTTTGCCCGCTGTTTTGGACCGCAATGCTCAATAAGCCGCCACCACCCCATCGCTACGCGGGTCCGCCGCGCCCAGGTACAAGCCATTGCCCTGGCGCACGATAGCCCCCGCGTGGCCCATGGTGTCGCTGTAGTCGTTCAGCACTTCCACATCATGCCCGGCAGCGGACAGGGTTTGCAGCACTTGCGGGTCAAAGCGGTTTTCAAACTTGAGGGTGGTGGTTTCCTGGCCCCAGGTTTTGCCCAGCAGCCAGCGCGGCGCGCTAACGGCTTGTTGCAAAGTTTGTCCGTAAAACGCATAGCGGCTGAACACCGCCGATTGGCTTTGCGGTTGGCCGTCGCCGCCCATATTGCCGTAGACCATGTGGCGCCCGTCGTCAAAGCGCGCGTGCGCCGGGTTGAGGGTATGAAACGGTTTTTTGTGCGGCGCCAGCGCCAAGTGCGAGGCGCTGTCCAGCGAAAAGCTGGAGCCCCGGTTTTGCCAGGCCACGCCCGTGTCAGACAAGACGACGCCCGAGCCAAACTCCCAGTACACGCTTTGGATGTAGCTGACCATGCGGCCTGCGCTGTCGGCAGTGCCCATCCAAATTGTGTCGCCAGGAATGCTGCGCTCGGGCCAGGGCAGGGCTTGTTGCATGTCCACCGCCGCCACGCATTGATCGATAAAACTGTCGCTTAAAAACTGCTGCGGCGTAACGCCCATAGCGGCCATGGTGGCCGGGTCGGCGACATAGCGGTTGCGCACTTTGAAGGCTTGCTTGGTGGCTTCTACCAGCGCGTGCAAATAGGGCGCGCCATCGGCCTCGTGGATGCCGTGGCGCAGCCGCAACCGGTCAAAAATCGCCAAGATCATGAGGGAGGCAATGCCTTGCGTGG
Organism: Comamonadaceae bacterium; assembly: GCA_947450255.1. Classification (GTDB taxonomy): domain Bacteria; phylum Pseudomonadota; class Gammaproteobacteria; order Burkholderiales; family Burkholderiaceae_C; genus Allorhodoferax. Next base: position 1,209 of record CANFVA010000089.1, on the reverse strand, counting down.
GCGGCGTCATATTAAAGAGCGTGGCCCCGCTGACTTTGACGCTAAGCGGCTGTAGGCTGCTGGCGCGGTGGGCCTGCAAGTCCGCCAAGCGCAAGGGGCCGCCTAGGCGTTCGTGCTCAGCCGCCATGGCTGCGGCCACGCTGCCCCGGTAGAAATCATCCAAGCCTTTGTCGGCCAGGGTTTGCAAGGTGGCAGCCAGCGCCGGGTAGCGACGCAAGGTGTCCACCTGCGGCACGCTGGGGCTGCTGCCCGCAGCGCGCGCCGGGTCTAAAAACTGCCCGGCATAGCCCGGCACATGGGCCAGTTCGGGCAAAAATTTGGTGGTGAAATTGACCTGGCTTTGCGTCACCGGTGCGCCTTCGCGCGCATACCAAATCGCGTCTTGCAATAAACGCGATGGGGGCAATGCACCGCCCATGCGCGCGCTGTGGACCAGCGCCTCTTGCCAGCCCGCGATGGCGCCTGCCACGGTATTGGCCGCCAGCGGGCCGCGACCGGGAATGGCTTTGAGGCCTTTACTGGCATAAAAATCAATCGTCGCCGCGCCCGCTGCGCGTCCACAAGCATCAATGGCGACTGGCGCCTGGCCGGGCTCGGAAATCAGCCAAAAGCCGTCACCGCCGATGGCGTTCATGTGCGGATAGACCACGGCAATCGTGGCCGCAGCGGCGACCATGGCTTCGATGGCATTGCCGCCTTCGCGCAGCACGGCGCAGGCGCTTCCTGCGGCCAGGTGGTGGGGTGCGGTCACCATGCCGCGCGGGGAAGTCAGGGTTTGGCGCATGCGGCTCTTTCAGAGATTTAAAAATTGGCTGGCCATCGCATCGAGCGCTTTGGCATAGCAGGCCATGGGCACACGCACAATGCCCGCGCCAATTTGGCCCACGCCGGCTTGCTTGTGGGCGATGCCGGTGGTCACGACAGGGCGGATGCCGGTATCCAGCACTTTGCGCACATCGATGCCGCAGGGCGCGCCTTCAAAGTCCAAGGCCGGCAAGCTGAGCGCCGGGTTTTTGGTGACGGTGATTTCGTACATCTCGCGGCTGTAGCGCACCGCGTCGCTGACCGAGCCACCGGCCAGCAGCGTCAGCGCGGGCGAGGCGGCAAACGAGCAACCGCCTAAACCGGCGGTCTCGGTGATAGCGCTGTCGCCGATATCCGGGCAGGCGTCTTCTTGTTTGAAGCCGGGGAAGAACAAGCCTTGGGGCA
>CANFVA010000088.1 GCA_947450255.1 Comamonadaceae bacterium | reverse complement strand
TTTTTCGACTCTTTGCTCGAAGATTTTGCCGACGAGTGGCTCACCAAGGCTATGTTCCATTACCGCTGGCATTACGCGCCAGATATCGACCGCGCCAGTAAAACCATTCCCCTGCATTGGGGCGGAACGCAGTTGGATGAAAAAGTCTTTGCTGCAAGCAAAGCTTTTTTTTCCAAGCGGCAAATCGAAAGGCTGCCGGTCATCGGTTCCAACCCGACCACCGCGCCTTTGATCGAGGCGGGCTACCTGCGGCTCTTGGGTTTGTTGGACGCGCATTTTTCGCAACATACTTTTTTAATGGGCGCACGTCCGGGCGCTAGCGACTTTGCGCTCTACGGGCAGTTGTCACAACTGGCTTTGTTCGATCCCACGTCGATGGGCTTGGCCGTACAACACGCGCCGCGCACTTTTGCCTGGACTGGTTGGATGGAAGATTTGTCGGGCTTGGAGGTGCAAGACGGTGCCTGGCTGGACGCCGCGCACCTACCTGCCAGCCTGATGGCCTTGCTGGCCGAATTGGCGCATGGCTATGTGCCGGTGATGCTGGCCAATGCCCGCGCTTTGTTGCGCGGCGACAAGCACTTACGAGCCCAACTGCCACATGGCTTGTGGGAGCAGGGCACCGTCACCTACCAAGGCAAATGCCTGCGCTGGTTGCGCGAGGAATTTGCGGCGCTCGATGCCACCGGCCAGACGCGGGCCGATGCGATTTTGCAGGCCGCCGGGGTTGCAGACCTGATCCACGCGCCTCTGTAAAGTCCGAGGGCAAAGACTAGGTCTGCGGGACAATCCCTACCGTCCCCCAACAGTTCCAAGTCGCAGCACACCATGACATCCAAACGCTTGCTGGTATCGCTTGCAGCAATGTTGCTGGCGCTGGCCGCCTGGCTGTGGTGGTCAGCCGATAAAGCACAAGAGCACGCGCGCCAAGAGCCCTTGCAATGTGACTTGCCCGCACAGCCCCCATCGGCTCTGCACCCGGGCATGGTCTGGGTGCCCGGCGGTACGCTGCAACTGGGCGATAGCGTCTATCGCGAAGAGCTACCGGTGCACAGCGTGGCAGTGCAGGGTTTTTGGATGGACCGCACCGAAGTGACGAATGCGCAGTTTGCGGCCTTTGTGCAAGCTACCGGCTATGTCACCGTGGCCGAGCGGGCGGTCGATGCCAAGGCGCACCCCGAACTTCCCCCCGATCTGCGCCTGCCCGGCGCCGTGGTATTTATCAGCCCCAACGATGTGGCGGGCGGTGGCAATCCGGCGCAGTGGTGGCGCTACCTGCCCGGTGCCAACTGGCGCCACCCTGGTGGGCAACACACCTCCATCGAAGGCCGCGCGTCCTTTCCGGTCGTCAACCTGACGTATCGGGATGCGTTGGCCTATGCCCAATGGGCTGGGCGTGCCTTGCCTAGCGAGGCGCAGTGGGAATGGGCTGCGCGCGCAGCCGCAGCGCCTACGCAAGCGGAACAGGCGCAGCCCGCACAGGCCAATACCTGGCAGGGCTTGTTTCCCGTGCGTAATGCAGCAGAGGACGGCTTTGTGGGCCTAGCGCCGGTGGGCTGCTATGCGCCCAACGCGCTGGGCTTGTTTGACATGTTGGGCAATGTCTGGGAAATCACCCGCGACCTGTACTTGCCAAATCACAATACCCTAGCGCCTGAAGTTGAAACGGCGGACTACGCCGGTCTGCGGCCTGCGGTCGACGCAGCGGCAAGCCATGTGATCAAAGGCGGCTCATTTTTGTGCGCGCCCAATTACTGCATGCGCTACCGGCCAGGCGCGCGCCAAGCGCAAGAAGACGATTTGGCCGTCAGCCATTTGGGCTTTCGCACCATCTTGGTGGCGCCCGGGCCGTGATCGGCTGGCGGTAAATCAGCCTTGCTTGTGCACCAGGTATTTAGCGATGATGTCCAGAAAAAATTGCTTGCTGGCACTGGGCATATGCGGCTGTATCAAAGCGTGGAAACTGCCCACTACCGACAGGTAAAACAAAGTGGCTAGCTCGCCCGCGGCTCTATCGTCTTGCACCAAGCGCATGAATTTGCGTTTGAACAAGGCGATGCGCAAGTCATCCATGCCGCGCATCAGGGCAGCTACTTGCCCATCGCGCCGACCCAAGGCGCGCAAGGCCAATTCAAAGCGCATATTGTCCAGATCTTCGCCGCCATGGGCCAGCGCCTGGTCCAGCAGTATTTCGAGTGCCTGGGCCGGGTCCTCGCTACCGGATTGCTCCAGTCGGCGGTGTGCCTCGAGTTCGCGTGCCTGCCAGCGCGCGACCAGGGCTTCGATCAGCGCGCTATGGTCTTTGAAATGCCAGTAAAAACTGCCGCGCGTCACATGCAGCGTGTCGGCCAGCGTCAAAATTCGAACGCCATCAAAACCGTGCTCCACGGCGGCGCGAAATGCCGCGTCTAGCCAGTCATCCGGCGTCAGACGCGAGGCCAAAGCCTTGTCGGCCTGGGCACTTACGGCATTTTTGCGAAGGGGGGCGGGGCTGGCCATGGGGTTCTAAGGAAATTAACAGCGGGCGCATTGTCACCCAAACGTAATCCCCGGGTCATGCAAGAAGCGACCCGCTTGGACCTGGAGGCGGCAGCTGTGCTGTGTTTGACAGATCACATGCTGGGCCGAAGCTTGCGCGTGCTACATTGACCGCTAGATATTTCGCGCGCATGGGCGCCGGCCAATACGCAGTAAAAAAATAATGTGGAGACCCCTGTAATGTCGATAAATACTTGGCCGCGATGCTATTTGCTGGGGATTGGTCTGTTGGGTACGCTCGCCTCACCTATTGCCCTGCATGCCACCGCGGGAAGCCGTGCCGCAGCGCCCACGGCGGCCGTCGCCGCTGCCAAGCGGCCCAATATCGTGGTGCTGGTGGCCGATGACTGGGGCTTCTCGGACCTGGGCGCTTTCGGTGGCGAAATCGATACCCCGCACCTCAACGCGCTGGCCGACGCCGGTTTGCGTTTCTCTAATTTCCATGTGGCGGCCTCGTGTTCGCCCACGCGCTCGATGTTGCTGACCGGCGTGGACAACCACCGCAATGGTGTGGGCAATTTGCGTGAAGCCATGCCCACCGAGCATGTAGGCAAACCCGGCTACCAGGGCTCGCTGACGCGCAATGTGGTGACCGTGGCCTCGCTCTTGCAAGACAGCGGCTACCGCACTTACATCGCAGGTAAATGGAATGTGGGCTCCGAGCCCTACAACCTGCCCAACCAACGCGGCTTTGACAAATCGATTGTGCAGGGCGACACCGGTTCGGACAATTGGGAGCCTAACAAGCAATACCTGCCGCATTTGCCCCAGGTCTATTGGTTTGAAGATGGGCAGCCGGCCACGATGCCGGCCGAGTTTTATTCCTCGCAGTATTTTGTGGATCGCACGATTGGGTACATCAATGCCGATCAGCGTAAAGACCAACCGTTTTTTGCCTATGTTGGTTTTCAGGCCAACCATGTGCCGGTGCAAGCGCCCAAAGATTTAATAGACAAGTACAAAGGCCGTTACAAAGACGGTTGGACGGCCTTGCGCGAACGCCGACTGGCCAAGCAAATTGCTTTAGGTCTGGTGCCGCCCACGACGCGCATGACCACCATGTCCACGACCGGCGACTGGAAAGCCTTGCCCGAAAAAGAGCGCTTGCACATGGAGCGCCAGATGGAGGTCTATGCCGCCATGGCCGAGGCCATGGATGTGCATGTGGGGCGTTTGGTGGAGCATCTGAAAAAAACCGGGCAGTACGACAACACCGTGTTTTTGTTTTTGTCGGACAACGGCCCGGAAGGTTCGGACTACCACGAGGCCCAGCCCTGGCTGTTTTTTAACTACAAGCAGGACACCGAGACCCTGGGCGCCAAAGGCACCTACGGCATACCCGGCCCCGGCTGGGCCAGTGCATCGGCCACGCCGCTGTACACCTACAAATTTTGGGCCGGTGAGGGCGGTATCCGCACGCCCATGCTGATGGCCGGGCCACCGGTACGCCGTGCCAACCAAATTGAAAACGCCCTGACCCACGTCACCGATATCACGCCCACCTTGCTGGAGATTGCGCAAGTGCCACAGCATACCGGGCAATACAAAGGCAGCCCCGTGGAAGCGCTGACCGGCATGAGCCTGCTGCCGCTGTTGCAAGGCACTGCAACAGCGGTGCGTAAGCCCGAGCAAACCCTAGGCTATGAGTTGTCGGGCAATTCGGCCTTATTCAAAGGCAACTTGAAATTGCTGCGCAATATGCCGCCGCTGGACGATGGCGTATGGCGGCTCTATGACCTGCGCACAGACCCCGGCGAAACCCATGACCTGAGTACCCAAATGCCCGAGGAATTTGCCGCCATGCAAGCGGACTTTGCCGCCTGGGCCCAGGCCAACCAAGTGCTCGATATGCCGCCAAACTACAGCCCGCAAAAGCAAGTGATGATCAACGGCTTTTGGCGTTACTGGTTGCCAGTGCATGGCAAAACCATGGCCCTGATTTTGGCCGCCTTGGTGCTGCTGCCGGTGTGGCTGCTAGTGCGCAAACGCAAGCGCCGCCTATGAGTGCTGGTTATTACGCCAGCCCCTGGCCGGCTGAGGATGCCGGCCCGGCGCGCTTGCAAACTGCCAGCCTTGGCACTGGCCTAACTTTTTTGCCCGGCCAGCATTTGCGCAGCACCAGCCGCAATACCACGCTATCGACCATGGCCGTACTGGGCGACCCCGGCGCGGTGTATTTGCTCACCCACTCGGCGCTGCGCGCCAAGTTCGGCTTGCCCACGACGTCCTGCGTGGAGCGCATCGACCCGACCACGCTCAAGACACTGGAAAGCTCGGGCCGCTTGCCCGGCGGCCCGCTGTGGCCTGGCGGCATGGCGGTTCATCGCAACGGCGATGTGTATGTGGTGTACGGGCGTTATGCGCACCGCTTAGACCGCCATTGCACACGCAAGCAAAGCCGCATGCTGCCGGTGAACCAGGCTTACAACTCCTTTGTCATTTTGAATAACGGTCTGATCGTCACCAAAAATTTGTCCGATAAGCAGGCTGCGCAACTGTCGGTGCTGGACCCCGAGGGCCTGCAATCGGTGTGTGCCGATGTGCGCTGCCCCGAGCCCTCGATTGCGCGCCTAAGCGCCGTCGGCAATACGGTCTATGTCGTAGGCGTGCGCTCCATATTCCGGCTGCACTGGGACGAACCAGCACAGACCCTGCGGCTGGACCCGCATTGGCGCTGGGACTACATCAGCAACAGCGCCCAAAGCTATGGCTGGGATGTGGTCATCGACGGACACAGTGCCTGGTTCATGGACAACGGCCACCACCGCTACCGCATCACCATGCAGGGCGCGGGCGTCAGCCGTACGGCCAACCGCTTGCTGCGCGTATCGCTGACCGATAGCAGCGACCACGCAGCCTGGGATGTCAGCGGCTTGGCGGGCGGCAGCATTACCAACCCGCCCTTGGTCGATGTGCAGCGGCGTATCGTGCTGGGCTATGACTCGGCCAATCGCTTTTTACGCGCCTGGCGCTTTGGTAATGCGATGCAAGACTTGCAGCCGCTGTGGCACAAAGCAGACTTTGGCGTGGCCAGCCACATGGTTTTGTTCCCTGAGCGCGGGCAGGTGGTGGTCAATGACTACCGGCGCTGGGGCGAAGAAGTGGTGTTGCTGGACATCGCAAGCGGCGCTGAGCAGGGCAGGGTGCGTGTGGGCGGCATCACGCAAGGCGTAGTCTTCCCTAGTGTGGGCTGGAACGGCGATGTCTATTGGTCGTCCATGGGCCGTTTTTCGCGGGTGTTCGTGGGATGAGCATCGATCAGGTCGATACCTTGATCGTGGGCGCAGGCCTCTCGGGCGTCGGCAGTGCGGTGCATTTGCGCCAAGGCCTTCGGCAGCAATCGGTGCTGATTTTGGAAGCGCGCGAGCGCCTGGGCGGTACCTGGGATTTGTTCCGCTATCCCGGCATTCGCTCCGACTCAGATATGCACACCCTGGGTTATTGCTTCAAACCCTGGACCGGGGCCAAGGCGATCGCCGATGGCCCGTCCATCTTGCAGTATGTGCAAGAGACGGCGCAAGAGTTTGGCGTGCTGCCGCTGATCCGATTCGGGCACCAGGTGCTATCTGCCGATTGGGACAGCGCCGCCGCGCGTTGGCATGTCCTGGTCAAGCGCGTGGCGGATGGCAGTGAGCTGCAAGTGCAGTGCCGTTTTTTGCTCATGTGCAGTGGCTACTACAACTACGACCATGGCTACACACCGGCCTTCCCCGGCATGGACAGTTTCAAGGGCCAGGTGGTGCACCCCCAGCACTGGCCGCAAGACCTGGACTACCGCGGCCAGCACGTGGTGGTCATCGGCAGCGGCGCCACTGCCATGACGCTGGTGCCCGAGATGGCCAAGCTGGCGGGGCAGGTAACGCTATTGCAGCGCTCGCCCACCTATGTGGTGGCGCGGCCCAGCCGCGATGTGATCGCCGATGCGCTGCGCCGTGTGCTGCCCGAAAAACTTGCCTATGCGCTGACCCGCTGGAAAAACGTGCTCACCGGTTGGTTCTATTTCACCTTGGCGCGGCGCAGACCCGAACTGGCCAAGGCCCGGATCGTCCAAGGCGCGGCCCAGGCCTTGCCCGCAGGCTATCCGGTAGACCCGCATTTCACGCCCCGCTACCAGCCTTGGGACCAGCGTATTTGCCTGGTGCCCGATGCGGACTTGTTTGTCGCCATCCGCAAGGGCAAGGCGCGCATGGTGACCGATACGATTGACGCCATTGAGCCCCAGGGCCTTCGATTGAAGAGCGGCGCCTTATTGGCCGCCGATGTCATCGTCACCGCCACCGGGCTGGATTTATTGGGCTTTGGCGGTATGCAGATCAGCGTCGACGGCGTGGCGCTCCAGGTCTCGGATCGTTTGAGCTACAAAGGCATGATGCTCAGTGGCGTACCCAATTTCGCCTATGTGTTCGGCTACACCAATGCCTCCTGGACGCTCAAAAGCGACTTGACCGGCCAGTATGTGGTGCGTCTGTTGCGCCATATGCGGCGCCAGGGCTTGGACAGCGTGGTGCCGCAATTGAACGACACCTCGGTGCAGCCCGAGCCCTGGGTGGACTTCAGCTCCGGCTATTTTCAGCGCGCCATGGACCGCTTTCCCAAGCAGGGCAGCAAAAAGCCCTGGCGCCTGTACCAAAATTACGTGCGCGACCTGCTGGCCCTGCGCTGGAGCGCGCTGGATGACGGGGTCTTGCAGTTTGGCAAAGCGCCACCAAAGCGGCCACTATAATAAAAAAGCACGGTCGTTCTTTTTTTTGCAAATCAGGCCTTTGCGGCCTGCTTGTAAGGCAGATGAATTAAGGCGGCGCATAGAATCTTGGGTTGCCCCGCAGCTTGGGCGCAAGCCATAGCAAGTTGTTCATTTATTTACCTCTGGAGTGGTGTGTATGAAAGTGTTGGTTCCGGTCAAGCGCGTGGTGGACTACAACGTCAAAGTCCGCGTCAAGTCTGACGGCAGCGGCGTCGATATCGCCAACGTCAAAATGAGCATGAATCCTTTTGACGAAATCGCCATCGAAGAGGCGGTGCGGCTCAAGGAAAAAGGCGTGGCGACCGAGGTCATCGCCATCTCTTGCGGCGTCAGCCAATGTACCGAAACCCTGCGCACCGCCATGGCCATTGGCGCCGACCGTGCCATCCTGGTGGAAACCGCCGACGAACTGCAACCCCTGGCGGTCGCCAAAATCCTCAAAGCCTTAATGGACAAAGAGCAGCCCGGCCTGGTGATTTTGGGCAAGCAAGCCATCGATGACGATTGCAATCAAACCGGTCAAATGCTCGCCGCGTTGTGCGATCGACCGCAAGCCACGTTTGCCAGCAAAGTGGAAGTGGCCGACGGCAAAGCCACCGTGACCCGCGAAGTCGACGGCGGCTCCGAAACCCTGAGCCTGTCGCTGCCGGCCATCATCACCACCGATTTGCGTCTCAATGAGCCACGTTATGTGACGCTGCCCAACATCATGAAGGCGAAGAAAAAGCAGCTCGATACCCTCAGCCCCGCCGACCTGGGTGTGGACGTGACCCCCCGTATCAAGACCCTCAAAGTGGTCGAGCCCGCAGCCCGCAGCGCCGGTATCAAAGTGGCTGACGTCGCCACCTTGGTCGACAAGCTGCGTAACGACGCCAAAGTCATTTAAGACTTTGGCCATTCACCTGATTCAACCCATTCGTCACCAGGATTTACCATGACTTCTCTTGTCGTTGCTGAACACGATCACGCGGGCATCAAACCCTCTACCCTCAACACCATCACCGCCGCTGTGCAATGCGGTGGCGACGTGCATGTGCTGGTCGCAGGCCACAACGCCGCTGCGGCAGCCGCTGCAGCCGCGGCGGTCGCCGGTGTGGCCAAAGTCCTGCACGTGGATAGCGCCGCCTTTGCCAATGGCCTGGCTGAAAACGTGACTGCACAAGTGGTCTCCATGGCCAGCGCTTACAGCCATATTTTGTTCCCCGCCACGGCAGTCGGTAAAAATATCGCGCCGCGCGTGGCCGCCAAGCTGGACGTGGCGCAAATCTCTGACATCACCAAGGTCGAGAGCCCGGACACCTTCGAGCGCCCCATTTATGCCGGTAATGCGATAGCCACGGTGCAAAGCAGCGACGCGATCAAAGTCATCACGGTGCGGACCACCGGATTCGATGCGGCAGCCAGCACCGGTGGCAGCGCCGCCATCGAAACCCCCGCGGCTACATCGGCCAGCGCCGACGTAAGCTTCTTGGGTTCAGAAATCGCCCGCAATGACCGCCCCGAATTGACCGCAGCCAAGATTATTGTTTCGGGCGGTCGTGCTTTGGGCTCCAACGAAAAATTCATGGAAATCATGACGCCCTTGGCCGATAAATTGGGCGCCGCCATGGGTGCCAGCCGTGCGGCCGTCGATGCCGGTTACGCGCCCAACGACTGGCAAGTGGGCCAGACCGGCAAGATCGTCGCGCCCCAGTTGTATGTGGCCTGTGGCATCAGCGGCGCCATCCAACACCTGGCTGGCATGAAAGACAGCAAGGTCATCGTCGCTATCAACAAAGACGCCGAAGCGCCCATCTTCAGTGTGGCCGACTATGGCCTGGAGGCAGACCTTTTCGTGGCCGTGCCCGACTTAGTCGCAGCGCTCTAAAGCAGCGTCGCCAAAGGCAGCCAAGCGCTGCCTTTTTTTTGGTTTCCTTTTTCCCCAGTGAGATATGCCATGACTTATTCCGCCCCCGTCAAAGACATGTTGTTCAATATCGAGTACTTGGCGCGCATTGACCAGATCGCCCAACTGCCCGGCTTTGAAGATGCGGACCTGGACACGGCACAGGCGGTGCTGGAAGAAGCTGCCAAATTCAATGAAGAAGTGCTAGCCCCGCTGAACTGGGCCGGTGACCAAAACCCCAGCGCTTGGAAAAACGGCGTGGTCACCACCACGCCCGGTTTCAAAGAGGCCTACAAGCAGTTTGCCGAGGCAGGATGGCAAGGTTTGCAGCACCCGGTGGACTTTGGCGGCCAGGGCCTGCCCAAGACGATTGGCGCGATGTGCGGCGAAATGCAGAACTCCGCCAATATGAGTTTTGCGCTCTGCCCATTACTCAGCGACGGCGCCATCGAGGCGTTGCTCACTGCGGGCTCGGATGAGCTTAAAGCGATTTACCTGGAAAAAATCGTCAGCGGCCAATGGACCGGCACCATGAACCTGACCGAGCCGCAAGCCGGCAGCGATTTGGCCCTGGTGCGCACCCGCGCCGAGCCGCAAGCCGATGGCACCTACCGCGTGTTCGGCACCAAAATTTATATCACCTGGGGTGAGCACGACATGGCCGACAACATCGTCCATTTGGTGCTGGCGCGGGTGCAGGGTGCGCCCGAAGGCGTCAAAGGTATTAGCCTGTTTGTTGTGCCCAAGTTTGTCGTCGATGCCAATGGCAACCCCGCCGCGCGCAACGATGTGCAATGCGTCAGCATCGAGCACAAAATGGGCATCAAAGCCAGCCCGACGGCGGTGCTGCAATTTGGCGACGGTCTGGCCGGTTCGTTGGCCGATAGCGCAGGCCCGGGCGCGGTCGGGTATTTGGTAGGTCAGGAAAACCGGGGCTTGGAGTACATGTTCATCATGATGAACGCGGCCCGCTATGGCGTGGGCGTGCAAGGCATTGCCATTGCCGAGCGCGCTTACCAAAAAGCGGCGCAGTTCGCGCGCGACCGGGTGCAAAGCCGCCCGGTCGATGGTTCGATGAACACCAGTGCGCCCATCATCCACCACCCGGATGTGCGCCGCATGCTGATGACCATGCGCGCCTATGTGCAAGGCTGCCGCGCCTTGGCTTCAGTCGCTGCTGCCGCATTTGATGTGGCGCACCACCACCCGGATGCGCAGGCGCGCAAAGAGCACCAAAGCTTTTACGAATTCATGGTACCGCTGGTCAAAGGCTTTAGCACTGAGATGAGCCTGGAAGTCACCTCGATGGCGGTGCAAGTGCACGGCGGTATGGGCTTTATTGAAGAAACCGGCGTGGCACAGTACTACCGCGACGCTAAGATTTTGACCATTTACGAAGGCACCACGGCCATCCAAGCCAACGACCTGGTGGGCCGCAAAACGGCGCGTGATGGCGGCCAAGCCGCCAAAGCCATCGCCGCCCAGGTGGCCGCCACAGTGGCCGACTTGCAAGCCGATGGCAGCGCAGATGCAATAGCCATGGCCAAACGCCTGGACGCTGCGCGCGCCGCCTTTGTCGAGGTGGTGGACTTCGTGGCAGGACACTCCAAAGCCAGCCCGAATGCGGTCTATGCCGGTAGCGTGCCTTATTTGATGTTGGCGGGTAATGTGATGGCAGGCTGGCA
>CANFVA010000087.1 GCA_947450255.1 Comamonadaceae bacterium | reverse complement strand
TGCGGTTTCCACCACTTTGACGCCGCCTTCGATGATGGCGCGGATATAGCCGGGGTAATCGGGCGAACTTACCGTGGGCAAGAAGGTCAGGTTGACGCCAAAAGGCTTGTCCGTCATATCGCGGCAGCGACGGATTTCGGCGGCAAGTGCTTCGGGGCTGCGCTGCGTTAAACCGGTGATGATGCCCAGGCCGCCGGCATTGGACACGGCTGCGGCCAACTCGGCAAAACCAACATAGTGCATGCCGCCTTGGATGATGGGGTGTTCGATGCCGAACATTTCAGTAATTTTGGTTTTCATGGCGGTACTCCTTGGATTGTTTTGTGGCGCCAGCGCGTGGGCGCCGCCGCATTATGAATCGGGCTTGCCCAGTTCTTGGCGTCTTTCCTAAATGCCACTGTCTTCTAGGCATCAGTGCCAAGCGAATGCGGCCTATCTATGTGGCACACTGAAACTACTTTGCTGGGAACCATGATGCCGTCCTGAGTACGCGCACTGGATACTGTTTTATCAAACGCGCTAGGCGCTGCACGAGGCATACACAATGGGTACAACGGGCTTTGATGGCGCATGGTGGGTATGGCCGCTGGCGCTGGTTTTGTATGGCATTTTTCGGGCTTGGTACGACAACTGGCGAGGCCCTTTGCGTGCGCCGGAAATCAATGCTTTGATGGCGGGCGCAGCGCAGGCGCCTGGCGCCCAATACACGGATTTACAGGTCTTGCGCCGTTTCATGGAAACGGACGATGGCAAAGAGTTTGTGATGTGCAACCTGGTGCGTTTGCATCCGCACGACGTGGCACATCCGGTGACCGGGAAAATGCATAGCGCGCGTGCCATGGTGCAAATGTATTTCAGTGGTTTTATGCCGGCCTTGGTGCGCGCCGGCGGGCATCCCATGATGGTGATGCGCCAGGCCGGTGGTTACATCGATGCCTGGAATACGCCGCCCGATCCGGGCTGGTCGATTGTCGGCATGGTGCGCTACCGCAGCCGACGTGACATGATGGTCTTGGCGACCAATCAGCGCTTTTTTGATGTGCATCCTTTGAAGATTGCGGCGATTGCGCAGACGTTTTCTACTCCGACGCAACATGTGTTCGGCTTGGCGATACGACCGCGCACTGGCGTCGCTTTGATCCTGGTGCTGGCTGCCGCGCTAGTGCACCTCGCTTCTCTGCTGGTTTAGCACCCTGTTTTCGCGCGGCTTGCTGCCGCCTTTTCCAGCTCAAGGGCAAACGCAATGGCTTCAATCGTTACCCACACGGGGCCTTACACACTTCAAGTGTTGTAAATTAGCAACGCATTAATCTGCTCGCCCGAGCACCCTGCCCGCGCGGTGCGGTGCGGGCGCCGCCAGGCCAGGCCAGGCCAGGCCAGGCCAAAGGTTTTGGCGCCACCCGCTTTAGAAGCTAACTGGCTCGAAACCTGCTTATCCCCATAGATTGCGCGGTCAAGCTACGTTTTCCGCTGCAAATCTTTTCGCCCTGTGAATAAGCCGACACCGAAAGTGGTTTGATGACATCGCATTGCCTGCAAACCGACGATTTTTCTCGCTTCTACCAGCGGGTGGGGGTGGTTTTGTCTGCTTTCCGGCACAAAGGCCTTGGCAAATGAGCGCCCAAGCCCCGTTTTTCCATACCGGCGTGCAATGCCTGACGGCTATTGCGCAGCACCACGGCCTTCCGGTCAACCCGGAGCGTTTGATTGCCGACTACGCCCTTGGGAACGAAGAGCCTGGCACCCTGGTCATGCTGCGCATGGCGACCGACATCGGCCTCAAAGCCAAGATCGAGGCCATGACCTGGGACGGTTTACGCGTGCAGGACGGCGTATTTCCGCTGATCGCCTACACCCGCTCGGGCAGCATGGTGATCGTGGTGGGCATGAGTCGGCAGGCTTCCGGTGCCGACCAAGTGGCTATTTTGGACCCGGCCAGCGCCCAAGCGGCCGTCCAGTTACTCGACGAATCCGCCTTTGCCCAGGTTTGGAGCGGCCAGCTGGTCTTCCTCAAGCGCGAGCACAAGCTGACCGACCCAGAGCAAAAATTTGGCTTTTCTTGGTTTATCCCCGAGATTTGGAAGCAGAAAGAAGCTTTTAGAGACATTTTCATTGCGGCGGCCGCTATGCAATTGCTGGCCATGGCTTCGCCCATCTTTTTCCAGTTGGTCATCGACAAGGTGCTAACCCACCAGAGCGAGACCACGCTGTGGGTGCTGGCGGTCGGCATTGTGATCGCCATTGCCTTTGACTCGATTTTTGGCTATTTGCGCCAAATGTTGACGCTGGCGGCGAGTAACAAGATCGATATGCGCCTGACGCGCCGTACCTTTGCGCACTTGCTGTCGCTGCCGATTGATTACTTCGAAACCACGTCCGCGGGCGTGGTGACCCGGCATATGCAGCAATTGGAAAAAATCCGCAGTTTCCTGACCGGGCGCCTGTTTTTTACCGGGCTGGACATTATTTCCCTGCTGATCTTTCTGCCGATATTGTTTTCGTATTCGGTGCAACTGGCGCTGATTGTGCTGATGTTCACCCTGATTATTGGAGCGGTCATCGGCGCCATGGTGCCGACCTACCAGCGTCGCCTAAACGCCTTGTACACCGCCGAAGGCCAGCGCCAGTCCATGCTGGTAGAGACGATTCACGGCATCCGCACCGTCAAGGCGCTGGCCATCGAGCCCAGCCTGCGCCGTGTCTGGGACCAGCGTTCGGCCGAGGCGATCACCATGCATTTCCGGGTGGGACGCGTGTCCCAGACGGGTAATGCGATTACCGACTTCTTGGGCAAATTGCTGCCCGTGGTGATTATTGTGGTCGGCGCCCAGCATGTGTTTGACCAGACCTTGTCGGTGGGCGCGCTGATTGCCTTTCAGATGATTTCGGGCCGCGTGTCCCAGCCGCTGATTGCCATGGTTGGCCTGGTCAACGAATACCAAGAAACGGTGTTGTCGGTGCGCATGCTCGGCGAGGTGATGAACCGCCAGCCCGAAGGGCGCAGCGCTGCGGGTGGTTTGCGGCCCCAGCTCGAGGGCGAGATTCGCTTTGAGCAAGTGAGTTTTCGCTACCCCGGCGCCACCAATATGGCGCTGAATCGGGCTACTTTTACCATTCCCAGCGGCGCAGTCGTGGGCATTGTGGGGCGCAGCGGCTCGGGCAAAACCACTTTAACTAAGCTGATCCAGGGCCTGTACCCCTTGCAAGAAGGCGTGGTGCGTTTTGACGGGGTGGATGCCCGCGAAATCGAACTCTCGCATTTGCGCCGCCAAATCGGCGTGGTGCTGCAAGAGAACTTTTTGTTCCGAGGCACGGTGCGCGAAAACCTGATGATCGCCAAGCCGGACGCAGCCTTTGAAGAGATCGTCGCCGCCGCCCAGGCCGCTGGCGCGGACGAATTTATCGAGCGCATGGCCCAGGGTTACGACACCATGCTGGAGGAGAACGCCTCTAATTTGTCTGGCGGGCAAAAGCAGAGGCTCTCCATTGCCCGCTCCCTGCTCACCCGGCCCCGCATCCTGGTGCTGGACGAAGCGGCTAGCGCCTTGGACCCGGAAAGCGAAAGCATCTTTATCAATAACCTGTCCAAGATCGCCGTCGGTCGCACCGTGATCATGATTTCGCACAGGTTATCCACATTAGTCAACGCGCACACGATTTTGGTGATGCAAAACGGCCAGCTCATGGACAGCGGGCGCCATGGTGAATTGCTGACCCGCTGCGAAACCTACCAAACCCTATGGAACCAGCAGACCAGTCACATCTAAAGCCCAAGTTGGGCAAAGCCAAGGACGCGACGGCGGTAGAGTTTCTCCCCGACGCGGATGCGATCGAGCGCACCCCCCTGCCATGGGTGTTGCGCGCCACCACGCATGTCTTGGCGCTGGCTTTCCTGATTTTCATCGTATGGGCGACTTTCTCTGACGTCGAGCGCATCGTGGTGGCCCAAGGGCGGCTGGTGAACCCTCTGCCCAATATCGTGGTGCAGCCACTGGAGACCTCGATCATCCAAAAAATCCATGTGCGGGTGGGGCAGATTGTGAAAAAGGGCGAGATTCTGGCTACCCTGGACCCGACCTTTGCCCAGGCCGATGAAGCGCAGTTGCGGACCCGGCTGCACAGTCTGGACACCCAGACGCGCGGATTGAACGCCGAATTATTAGGCCCTGCGCCGGCGCCCAAGGCCAAGCCGGCCGCCAAAACCAAGGGCAAGCAAAAGGAAAAAGAGCCGGAAAAAGACGCTGATGCCGCCTTGCAGGCCCAACTCTCCGCCGAACGCCAGGCCAATTACTCCGCGCAGTTGAACAAACTGGAGCAAAACATCGCCCGGGTAAAAGCGACGATGGACACCAACCGCCGCGACCAGCAGGTGATGGCTCAGCGCATGAAGTCGCTGGTGGAGCTCGAAGCCATGCAGGAAACCCTGATGGCACAAAACTTTGGCGCCCGGATGCAACTCTTAGAGGCGCGGGACCGGCGCCTAGCCGCCGAGCGCGAAATGGAAATGGCACGGAGCAAGGAAATCGAACTAAGAAGTGAGTTATCGACACTTGAAGCCGAAAAGATTGCTTTTATGCGCAGTTGGCGTCAAAAGACCATGGAGGAGCTGCTCAATACAGCACGCGACCGTGACGGCATCAAAGAGCAATTGCAAAAAGCGGACAAGCGCAAACAGTTGGTGGCGCTGATCTCGCCTGTCGATGCCGTCGTTTTGGACATGGCCAAGCTGTCTGAGGGTTCGGTGGTGCAGGGCGCCGAACAAATGTTCACGCTAGTGCCCTTGGGGGCAGAGTTGGAAGCGGAGGTCCGGATTGACTCGCTGGACATTGGCTATATCAAGACCGGCGACCCCACCCACCTCAAGCTCGACGCCTTTCCGTTCCAGAAACATGGCGCCCTGGAAGGCCGCATCCGCACCATCAGTGAAGACGCGTTTCGGCGCGACGCAGCGGGCACTTCAGGGGGCTTGGATGCGTATTACCTGAGCCGGATTAGTTTTACCGGTTCCGCATTGCGCAATATGAACGAAAAAATGCGCCTATTGCCCGGAATGACGCTGTCGGCAGAGATTGTGGTGGGTAAGCGCTCTGTCATGTCCTACCTGTTATGGCCGCTGACCAAGGCCATGAACGAATCCATCCGCGAGCCTTAGGGCTTAGTTGACTCGGAATATCCGCCAGCCGTTTTCCATCTTGCGAATACTGAATTTCCAGCCCAAATCATGCCGTTTTATGTAGTTAATCGCAGAAACCCGGGCACTTTGGGCGAGACGGAAGTCATCAATGAGGATGGAATCGCCCACGCCCATCTGCTTAAACGGGTAGCGGCGCAGCCGCGGCATCTCTATGCCGGAATCGGGCGAATCGATGGTGATGGTTGGGTTCAGCATGGCAGGTCTCCAGCATTAGCTACCTGTGGACATCGGCACGATGCTAAAAATCTTGAGGCAGGCCGTGGGTTGAAGGGGCCGCAGGAGTGCGATCGCTTGTGGCACAGGCAGTTACACGTATTGCAGGAATTACACGACTCTTTGTCAAATAAAACAAATTTATTGTTAAAAAAGAAGAAAATGGCATACACATGTGCATTTTCTGCGCCGGCGAGTGGTCGCTGGTGCGTTCCTGCGTGCCGCGTCGGTTCAGTCTCTGGTCAGGGGCTTTGCACCAGGGGCTGCCGAGGTTCAATGGCAACGCGGTGTTGTGTAACCGGCCGTTTCACGCGGCCGCCCAGTGAATGAAAGATTAAGTGGCGTTTAGTTCTGATGACTTGCTAATGCTTGATGCCAATGGGTTGGCAGGCCTGAGCACGTCTGATATCGCCTCGCTCACCGCGAGCCAAATCGCGCTTATTCAGGACAGCGTATTTGGTGGTCTGGGTGCAGCCCAAGTACCTGCGCTGACCAGCGCGGCAGTCAAAGCGTTGAGTGCAGACCAGTTGGTTGCCCTGAGCACCGCCGCCGTGGCCGCCTTGCCGGTGGCAAATTTCAAACTGTTCACTGCCGTGCAGATGGCAGCTTTGTCCCCGGACCAGGTGGCGAGTCTGGCTGCTGACCAGGTGCGCGCGCTCAGTGCAGTTTCCATCCGTTATCTCACCCAAGATCAGATCGTTGCCCTGAGCACCGCAAATCTGGCGCTGATCTCACCGCTGGTGATCAATGGCCTGCTGCCCGCGCAGACGCTGGTGCTATCGACCACACAAATCGTTGCGCTAACGACCGAGCAGTTCCAATCGATCAGCAAATCCAATATTCAATCCCTCACGATCGACCAGGTCGCGGCGATCGAAGCGCAGGACGCTGCCGCATTGACCTCTTTGTCGGTGGCCACGCTGCGAGCCGATCAGTTGGCGGCACTCTCCAGCGCCGCAATCGCTGCCCTGGGCCAGACGCCTTTGTCCGGTTTGACGGTTGCCAATATCGCGGGCTTCACTAGCACGCAGTTGGTGGCATTGAGTAGCGAGCAGTTGGCAGCGTTTACCAGCGCCAAATTGCGGGCATTGAGCAGCGACCAAATCAGCTACCTCACAACGGCGCAAATTGCAGCGCTTTCGGCAAGCCAATTTGCAGGCTTGGATCTAGAGAACATCGCAGGCCTGGGCACGGCACAGATCAGTGCGCTACAAACCACTGATTTGGTCGCCCTGAGCACGGCCAATATGCGGGCCTTGTCGCTGGACCAATTGGGGGCTTTGGGCACCGATCAATTGGCCGCTTTGCTGGGCACGCAATTAGCAAGTTGGGATGCAACGCAGTGGGCCGCACTGGCAACGGCGCAAGTCCAATCCCTAACGACACTGCAAGCACTGGCACTGACCAGCGCCAACACGGCCGCGTTGACAGCCACGCAGGTTCCAGCGCTGAGCGCCAACGCGCTCGCTGTGCTGCGGACCGCGAATATCAACAGACTCTCTACCCAAAGCAGCGCGAGCTTAACGACGGCGCAAATCAGCCAGTTGACGGCGGCGCAAGTACAAGCGCTCAGCAGCGATGGCATCGCAGCGCTGGGTTCGGCCCAGGTGCAGGCCATGCAAACCGCGCAGTGGCAGGTTCTGCGCACCGCACAAATCGGCGCCTTGCAAACCGACCAAATCGCCGCCCTGGAGAGTGCAGACCTGCAGGCCATTGCCGCTGGGTTGCTACGCGTTTGGACCTCTGCACAAGTGGCGGCCCTGCGCACCGACCTGGTCCAGGCGCTGACACCCGACCAAGTGCAGGCTTGGTCGAATGCCACACTGGCCGGTTTGACCGGTGCCAACTTCACCGCCTTGCCATCGGCCGACCTGGCGGCCCTGAGTTCGGCGCAGGTCAAGAGCCTCTCGGTCGCGCAATTCGCGGCGCTGACAACAGACCAGTTCACGGCTTGGAGCGATAGCCAGGTCAAGGTCATGAGCGCAGCGCAACTGGGTGCTTGGGGTACCCAAGCCATGGGCGTGTTGAGTACCGCACAAAGTGCATCCATCAGCACCGCAGCAATCATTGGCTTGGGCAGTGACCAAGTAACACGCATCACCACCAGCAGCTTGGCGGCACTCAGCCCCGCAAGCCTGCGGGCGATGCAAGATGCACAACTGCAGGCCTTGAGCACCGAGCAGGTCGCGGCACTGACCGCTAGCCAATTCAGCGTCCTGAGCAGTGGCAACTTCCTTGCCTTGGGTACGGCGCAAATCGCAGCGATCACCGCCACGGACCTGGGAGTTTTACTGCCCGCCAGCATGGCCAGGTTGACCACGGCGCAGATGCTTGCCTTGGGTACTTCGCAAATCATCGCTATCACCGATGCCCAGTGGGCCCTCGTGAACACCAGCGCGCTTGCGGCGATGGCCAGCGATCAAATCCTGGCACTTACCAGCACCCAGGTCCAGGGACTGGGCACTGCTGCGTTGCGTGCGCTCACTGCCGATCAGCTATCGGTTTTGGAAGGCAGCGAAATTGCGTTGCTCTCGCAAAACCAATTGCGCGCATGGACGAGTGCCCAAATCAGTGCACTGACTACCGGCCAGGTGCTTGCGCTCACTGCCAGCCAGTTCCAATACCTGTCGACCGCCAACCTGACGGGCCTGGGCGCAGCCCAAATCAATGCCATCGAGCTTGGCGATCTACAAGGTTTATCTACAACGCAATTGGTGGCGCTCAACGCTGCGCAGCTACAAGCTTTGGGCACGGCCCAAGTCGCTGGGCTGTTGCGCGGCCAGTTCGCAGGCTTGACCAGTGGCCAAGCCGCAGCTTGGCTGACGGCACAGGTCAATGCGATTACGACCGAGCAAATCGCTGGTTGGAGTACCAGCGACGTGCGGGCGCTTGGCACGGCGCAATGGGTGGCACTGCGTTCCGATGACATCGTGCAGCTCGCGGGCGCCCAATTGCGTGCCTTGGGGTCTGACCAAATCGCCAGCTTCGAAACCAGTCAGGTCGCGGTATTGACCTTCGACCAGGTGGCGGCCTTGAGCACCACCAACAGTGCATCGCTGACCGAGGCGCAATGGCAGGCCATGACCACGGCCAATGTCCTGGCACTGAACACGGGCAATCTCAACGCCCTCAGTGCAGCCCAGGTCGCGGCACTCACCAGTGCCCAAGTCGCCGCCATGGGTGTGGCGCAAATCAGAGGCTGGGCCCCGGGCAAGCTCGCGGCACTGTCGACAACCCAGGTCCTAGCCCTCAGCACGGCCCAGATGTTGGGTATCGGTACCGGCCAGGTCAAGGCCCTCACGGACGTGCAAGTGCAGACCTTGGAGACCGCGGATCTGGCGGCCCTGGCAAACGCCAACATCGTGGCGATGCTCACGGCTCAGGTCGCCGCATTGGGGACCAGCCAGATTGCAGCCTTGACCACCCAGCAAATGGCGGGCCTGTCTGCGCTCAACCTCAGTGCCTTTAGCCAGGACCAAATTCAGGCGATTGAAACGGCGGACCTCGCGGTGCTCTCCACTGCCAATTTGCGTTCGCTCATCGTGGACCAAATGGTCGCGCTCAAAGCCGAACAACTCAATGCCCTGACCGACAGCCAAATTGCCGGCTTGAGCGCAAGCAATATCACCGCGCTCACGCGTCCGCAGATTCAGGCGCTAGAGACCGGGCGCTTGCAGGCGATCTCCACCGCCAATATGCAGGCCTTGTTGTCGTCCCAGGTGTTGGCGCTGAGCACCGCCCAGCTTGTCGCTTTGTCCGGCGCACAAGTGGTGGCGATGTTGGGCCCGGTGGGCCAGGTGCGCGCTGCATTGCTCACCGACAGCCAGATCGCTGCCTTAAGCACCAACCAAGCGTATGCGCTCACGCCCACCCAAGTGGCCGGCCTCACCAGTGCCCAGGTCCAGGCTCTAAGCTCGGACCAGTACGCCGTACTGCGCACGGCGGTGGTGGCGGCCTTACAAACCTTGCAAGTGCAGGCCCTGGAAACTGGCGACCTGCTGGCACTTAGCGCGGCGCAGCTCAAGGCCTTGAGCGCAGCCCAGCTGGTGGCCCTGGGGTCCGACCAAATTGCCGCTCTGGCAAGCAGCCAGGTCGCCTCGTTTGGAACCGCCACGGCTGCGGCCCTGACGTCAGCGCAGATGGCAGTGCTCAATACCGAAAACCTCTCGGTATTGAGCACTGTCAGCCTGCGTGCGGTCAGCGTCGACCGGATCCAAAATTTAGCGACCAGCCAGATCGCAGCACTGACCACCAGCCAGGCGGCCGGTTTAAGCGTCACTCAGCTCGCGGCGCTGCGCTCTGACCAACTACTGGGCTTGCGCACCGATGCCATTGCGGCACTCGCCAGTGCGCAGATCAGGGGCATGCTCTCAGCCCAGGCGGCTGCACTGAGTTCGGACCAGTTGGTGGCCTTGGGTAATACGCAAATGGCCTGGCTGCTACCGGCGCAGTTGGTGGCCCTGGGCACGGACCAACTGACAGCATTTGGCAGCGATCAATTTGCCGCCATCAACACTGCGAGCGTGGCGGCCCTGCAGCAAAGTCAAATTGCGGCCCTGGAGACGCTGGACTTGGCGGCCTTGAATCCGGCTTTGCTGCGGGTACTTGACTCCAGCCAAGTCAGAGCCTTGCGTACCGATCAAATCGCTGCGCTGACCACCTTGCAATGGCAGTCCATGACGACGGCCAACGCCAAAGCTTTGCAGGTCGCACACATCGTGGCGATGGAGACCGCTGATCTGCTCAGTTTGGCCACCAGCAACATCAAAGCCCTGTCCACGACCCAAGTGACGGCTTGGACCAGCGCGCAACTGCAAGCCCTGGCGGGTGCCCAGGTGCTGGCAATGGGTACCGCCAATGCCGCGTCGCTTACCAGCGACCAAATCGGGGTTTTCAGTAGCGCCCAATTAATGGCTCTGAGCACCGCCCAACTGGTCTCGCTGGCGCCCGGTCAAGTCACCGCATTGCTGACATCCCAAATAGCAGCGCTGAGCGCCCAGTACGTGCGGTCGCTCACGGTCAACCAATTGCTAGCGCTGCAAACTACCGGTTTTGTAGCCCTGAGCGATGCCAATTTGGGCGCCCTGAGCACCAAGCAGCTTAGCTCCCTGCTGACCGCCCAGCTGGCGGCCCTCAGCACCCAGCAACTCGCTGCGCTGGGGGCCGCCAATTTGCGCGCCTTAACCACGGCGCAGATTCCGGCGCTATCGACGGCCTTGCTGGCGGTCTTTAGCGTAGACAACTTGCGCGCTTTCAATACCGAACAGGTGCGCGCCCTCAGCTCGGACCAAATTCAGGCATTGAGCACGACGCAGGCCCAAGGTCTGAGCACGAGCAACATCAGCGGCTTAGGGGTAGCGCAAATTGCGCTGCTAGAGACCCAGGACGTAGCGGCCTTGAGTGAGGCCAGCGTGCGGGCGATGACGGGAGCGCAGTTGCGCGCCTTGGACAGCAGCCAGGTGGTGGCGCT
>CANFVA010000086.1 GCA_947450255.1 Comamonadaceae bacterium | reverse complement strand
TTTGCCGCCGGGCACGTAAATACCGGCGCGGTCCAAGGGCGTGACTTTTTGACCGAGCAAACTGCCGTCGGCGTCGCGGTACTGCCAGCTTTCGCCGCAGGCTTTTTTCTGCGCTTCGTGGTAGCTGCGAATGCGGGCGGCGGCGTCTTGCAAGGCGCGTTTTTGCGCTTCGGGCAGGCCGTCAAAAGCGGCTTTGAAATCGGCTTGTTGCAATTCCAAGTTCGCCATGGTCGCGGCTTGCAAACCGTCAAAGCGCGCGGTGTAGTCCAGCACAGCGGCGTCGCCACGCGTTTTCACATCGGCCAGGATGTCGGCCACGCGTTGCTCTATGGCGGCATCGGTGTCAGCCGACCAATGCAATCGCTGTTGAAATAATGCTTCAAAATCAGCTTGCGTGGTGGACAGGCGTATAGGACGGGCATTCATGCTGGAAAGCGCCATGCGATTTAAGCGCCGGTCTGGCCCGGCGCAGTCACGACGGAGCCAAAGGCGTCGATGATGCGGCGAATTGGCTCGCGCTTGAGCTTGAGCGCCGCTTGGTTGACGATCAGACGTGCGCTGATGTCCATGATGCGCTCTACTTCAATCAAATTATTGGCGCGCAGCGTATTGCCGGTGGATACCAAGTCCACGATGGCATCGGCCAAGCCCACCAGCGGCGCCAACTCCATGCTGCCGTAGAGCTTGATCAAGTCCACATGCACGCCTTTGCTGGCGAAAAATTCGCGGGCAATTGCCACATACTTGGTCGCTACGCGCAGGCGCGCACCCTGGCGCACCGCGTAGGCGTAATCAAAATCGGCCCGCACCGCCACGCTGATGCGGCACTTGGCAATTTGTAAATCCAGCGGTTGAAACAAACCAGCGCTGCCGCCACCCCAATCGCCACCATGCTCTAGCAAAGTGTCTTTGCCGGTGATGCCCATATCGGCGCCGCCAAACTGCACATAGGTGGGTACATCGGTAGCGCGCACCACCAGCACGCGCACGTCGGGCTGGTTGGTATCCAAAATCAGCTTGCGCGAGCTTTCCGGATCGTCTAACACGCGTATGCCCGCTGCCGCCAGCAAGGGCACCGTCTCTTCAAAAATACGGCCTTTGGACAAGGCGATAGTAATCATGGATGCGCTAATTTAAGTGTGCGAAACAAATTTAACGAATGCGCTCGATGTCGGCGCCCAGGCCGCGCAGTTTGCTTTCCATGCGGTCGTAGCCACGGTCTAGATGGTAAATGCGGTCCACCACGGTCTGGCCTTCAGCCACCAGACCGGCAATCACCAAACTGGCCGAGGCACGCAAATCAGTGGCCATCACGGTAGCACCGGACAAACGCGGCACGCCCTGCACCACCGCCACTTTGCCCTCGATTTGGATATTGGCACCCAAGCGCAACAATTCGTTGACATGCATAAAGCGGTTTTCAAAAATCGTCTCGGTGCTGCGCGAAGCGCCTTCTGAAACGCAATTGAGAGCCATGAACTGGGCCTGCATATCGGTCGGAAAACCCGGGTATTCAGTAGTGCGAAAACTCTGCGCCTGCAGACGGCCGTGGGACTGGATACGGATACCGCCTTGCACCGCCTGCACTTGGGCCCCGGCGGCCTGCAGCTTTTCGATGACCGCGTCCAAATGGTCCGCGCGCCCATCTTTGAGGAACACCTCACCACCGGCAGCGGCGACTGCACACAAAAACGTGCCCGCTTCAATGCGATCGGCCACCACTTGGTGGGTACAGCCGTGTAAGGCCTCCACGCCTTGGATGCGGATGCGGCTGCTGCCATGGCCTTCGATGCGCGCGCCCATGGCGATCAGCATCTCGGCCAGGTCAGGAATCTCCGGCTCTTGGGCGGCGTTTTCCAATACGGTTTCGCCTTCGGCCAGGGCTGCCGCCATCAAAAAGTTTTCGGTGCCGGTGACGGTCACCATATCGGTGGTAATACGCGCGCCCTTGAGGCGCTTGCGCCCGCCGCCGATGCGCGCCAGCATATAGCCGTGTTCGACCGTAATCTCTGCGCCCATGGCAGTCAGGCCCTTGAGATGCTGGTCCACCGGGCGCGAACCAATCGCACAACCTCCTGGAAGTGAGACTTTGGCATGTCCAAAACGCGCCAGCAAAGGCCCCAGCGCCAGCACCGAGGCACGCATGGTTTTGACCAACTCATAAGGCGCTTCGGGCGTGTGCAAACCGCCGGCGTTGATAAGCAATTGGCCGCCGTCTTGCTCGCTCACCTGCACGCCCATATTGAGCAAAAGCTTTCGCATGGTGGCAACGTCCTGCAGGCGCGGGACATTGCGCAGGCGTACTGGCTCGGGTGTGAGTACGGCGGCGCACAGTTCGGGCAAGGTGGCGTTTTTGGCACCAGAAATTTGCACCTCACCTTGCAGGCTGCGGCCACCGCGAATCAATAACTTGTCCATCGCCCCAACCTTACGCGTTGTGCGCTGCCCATTCGGCAGGCGTAAAGGTTTTCATGGACAAGGCGTGTACCTCGTCGGTCTGCATGCGCGTGCCCAGCGTGGCATAGACCTGCTGATGGCGCGCGATCAGGCGTTTGCCTTCAAAAGCGTCTGACACAATCGTGGCATACCAATGGCGGCCATCTCCTTCCAGCGCAATATGCGTGCAAGGCAGTCCGGCGGTAATCAGGGCTTGGAGTTGTTCTGATGTCATGGAAATAGAAGTTTTAGCTGCGGATTTTGTAGCCGGTGCGCAGCAAATACAGGGCAATGCCAAAGGTCAGCAGCGTGGCACTACCAACGACGCTCAGGCTGAGCCAGGGCGATACATCGCTGACGCCAAAAAAGCCGTAGCGCAGCCCATCGATCATGTAAAAGAAGGGGTTGCAATGGCTGACGATTTGCCAAAACGGCGGCAGCGAGTGGATGGAGTAAAACACGCCGCTTAAAAACGTCATGGGCATGATCACAAAGTTTTGAAACGCCGCCAGTTGGTCAAACTTCTCGGCCCACAAACCGGCAATCAAGCCCAGCGTGCCCATCATGGCCGCGCCCAGGACGGCGAACAAAAAGATAAACAGCGGTTGGGCAAAGCTGATGTGCGTGAAAAACGCGGCAATCACAAATACCCCCGCACCCACCACCAAACCGCGCACCACGGCGGCGCCGACATAGGCGACAAACCAGTGCCAATAGGACAGCGGCGTGAGCAAAATAAACACCAGGTTGCCCATGACCTTGCTCATGATGAGCGAGGACGAGCTATTGGCAAAGGCGTTTTGCAACAGGCTCATCATGGCCAGGCCTGGTACGAGGAAGGCGGTGTAGCTGACCTGGTCGTACACCTTCACATGGTCTTCCAAAGCGTGGCCGAAAATCAGTAAATACAGCATGGCGGTAAGTACCGGGCCCGCAATGGTTTGAAAAGCGACTTTCCAAAAGCGCAGGATCTCTTTGTACAGAAGGGTTTGCCAGCCGTTCATGCTGCTGCTCCTGCGGCATCGGCCACTGGCTGGGCGGCTTTGCCCGAATGCTTTTGCATCACGTCTAAGAACACGTCTTCCAAATCGGCTTTACGGATTTCCACGTCTTCGGCATGCAGACCGGCTTCGCGCACGGCGGCCAAATAGCGCTCAATTTCCAGTGCGTCATGCGCCGGGAATTGCACGATGCGCCCGGTCACCCGCGCCTGTGCGCGCAAGGCCTCAGGCAGCGTGCCTTCCACCTTAAAGCGCAATACGTTGCTGGAGGCAGCTTTGAGCAACTCACTGGTATGGTCCAAAGCAACAATGCGCCCGGACTTGAGCATGGCGATACGGCCACACAAAGCTTCGGCCTCTTCCAAATAATGGGTGGTGAGCAAAACGGTATGGCCTTGTTGATTGAGTTTGGCGATGAATTGCCACAGGGTTTGGCGCAATTCGACATCGACGCCTGCCGTGGGCTCGTCGAGCACGATCACCGGCGGCTTGTGCACCAGGGCTTGCGCCACCAGAAAGCGCCGCTTCATGCCACCGGACAACTGGCGCATATTGGCTCCGGCTTTGTCGGCCAGGCCTAGGCTTTCTAACAACTCGTCGATCCAGGCCTCGTTGTTGCGCACGCCGAAATAGCCCGATTGAATGCGCAAGGCTTCGCGGATATTGAAAAACGGATCGAACACCAGCTCTTGTGGCACCACGCCAAGTTTGCGGCGGGCCTGCGCGTAGTCGCGCTGCACATCGCTGCCCAACACGCTGACGCTACCTGCGCTGGGCCGGGTCAGGCCAGCGAGCATGCTGATCATGGTGGTTTTGCCCGCGCCGTTGGGGCCGAGCAGGCCGAAAAACTCGCCCTGCTCGATATCCAGGCTGACCTGGTCCACGGCTAGGAATTTGCTGCCTGGCGGACCTTTGGGAGAGGCATACGCCTTGGAAATCGACTGGAAGGATATGGCAGGCATAAACGCCTGATTTTACGCGTGCAAGCCGTAACACCCGGCCAGGGCTCGGCGATCGCCTTAGGCGGGCACGGATTGCGGGTGTAATGCGCCGTGCGGCTGCTCGTTTTCCAGCAAAGCCCGCACCCCATAAAGTGCCGCCAAATGCATCAACCGTGCGGGCGCACCCTCTATGCGCAGTGGCTTGCCCAGGCGCAGACTGGTACGGCGCAAGGCCAGCAAAACGGCCAGGGCCGAGGAATCGAACTCTTGCAGCGCTTGCGCATCCAGCACGACAAGTGGCCCGCTGGAGGCGGCATCCGCGCAGAGTTGCTCCAGACAAGCACCCGCTTGGGCATGGGTCAGTACGGCGGGCAAGGCGAGCACGTCAGTTCTTTTTGGCGTTGGATTTATTGCGCGCCGCCAGCGATTCGATCAGGCCGTCAACACCCTTGGCGTTGATTTCTTGCGCAAACTGGCTTTTATAGGTTTCGACCAACCAGACGCCCATGACGTTGATATTAAAAATCCGCCAGCCCGCACCTTGGCCCGGGGTTTTTTCCAGGCGGTAATCCAGTTGAATTGGCTCGCCGCTGCCGCGCACTTCGCTGCGCACGACCACTTCCTTGTCTTCGGGCGAAGCGCGTAAGGGCTTGAGGGCGATGACCTGGTCACTGATTTGCGACAAGGCCCCGGAATAGGTACGCACCAGCAAAATTTTGAACTCGTCTTGCAAACGTTTTTGTTGCTCCGGCGTGGCCTGGCGCCAGCCCGGGCCGATGGCCGAGGCGGTCATACGCTGGAAATCCACATGCGGCATGATGCGGGTATCCACTAGTGCCACCACTTTGGCGATATCGCCACCGCGCATGGATTTGTCGGCCTTGATGACGTCTAGCACCTCGGTGGACATGCGCTTGATAAAGGCGTCGGCTGCCTCGTCCTGCGCACGGGCCGTGCCACCGGTCAAGGCGGCCAACAGCAGCCCGACCAAGACCAGGACCTGCTTGAATTTGCGGTAACTCACCATATTTCTCCCTGCGTATTGCAGCAATCGGGGGGCTGGGTTTGTGCCTGCCGGCCAAGGTGCCCGGCATGGAGAACATGCCAAGCCCAGGCGCGAAACCGGATTCTAAGGTCGATCGTCCGGTGTATCGGGGCTCAGGCCATCGTTTTGCAGATAGATCCTGCGTTGCAAATAAGAGTCGCGTGTGAAGGAATAAGGGTCCAAGGCGACCGCATTGACCACATCGTCCGCCTGCAGATAGCTCACCCGCGTATCGGTAAAGCTCAAGGCCATCAGCAGGTCGCGCCATACCAAATCATCCACATGATTGGCCAGATTGCCCTTCCAATCCAGTGGATAGACCACCACCTCGATCAAAGTGCGCGGGCCCAGCAATGGCGCGACAACAAATGGCCCGGAAGGTACGCCCCAGCGGTTGAGCATCAGACCGAAATCTGCCGGGTGCTTGTCGATGTCCATGGTGCTGGCGACATCCACCAGGCCGAGCAA
This sequence comes from Comamonadaceae bacterium, assembly GCA_947450255.1. Taxonomy (GTDB): domain Bacteria; phylum Pseudomonadota; class Gammaproteobacteria; order Burkholderiales; family Burkholderiaceae_C; genus Allorhodoferax. The sequence goes on along the minus strand of CANFVA010000086.1, from coordinate 4,988 downwards.
ACCCACCGTGCTATTGACCGCCACGCGCTTGATGCTGTCGACGGTCGCCCTGGGCCGCAAGGACAAGGCATTGTTCGGTATTGCCCAAACATCGGCCAAATTGCCGAAAAAATGGGTCACGCCATTGCGCACCCAGCGCGGTAAGAATTCGGTATAGGCGATCGCCACAGGACGCATTACCGCATGGTCCAGCAGTTCATTAAAGCCATAGATGCCCCGGTTAAAGGGTTCAAAGGGATCGGCCAGATTGACCGGCTTGGCCGTTTGCGCTCCCACACCCGCGCCCGCAAGGGCAAGCGCGATGGTGCAGGCCAAAGGCCGCAAACCAAGCAGTGGGCGAAGGTGTCGCATCAATCCGCTTCTTTGGTTCCAGCGCTGCCAGCGGCCTTGCTATACAGAAACTGGCTGATCAAGCTCTCCAGCACGACCGCCGATTGGGTGGTGGTAATGCGGTCGCCCGCGGCCAGCACAGCCTCGTCGGCACCGGCCTCTATGCCCAGGTACTGCTCGCCCAGCAAACCGCTGGTGAGGATTTTCAGGGAGCTGTCTTTGGGAAAGCGGTAGCGGCTTTCCATCGCAATATGCACTTGGGCTTGAAAGCTGGTGTCGTCAAACACAATTTTTTCTACCCGCCCCACCACCACACCGGCGCTGCGCACGGCCGCTTTGGCCTTGAGGCCGCCGACGTTGTCAAACTTGGCCGTCACTCTGTAAGTCGATTGGAAATTGAGGCTGAGCAAATTGGCCGATTGCAAGGCCAGAAACAAAATGGCGACGGCACCGATCAGCACAAACAGGCCAACCCACACATCATTTTTAGAGCGTTGCATGCGAATTCTTTCTGGATAAGCGGTCGCTAAATCGTAAACATCATGGCGGTCAGGACAAAGTCCATCACCAGCACTGACAGGGAAGCCATCACCACGGTACGCGTGGTGGCGGCGGCCACACCCTCGGGCGTAGCCTGCGCCACATAGCCCTGCAACAGCGCCACAAAAGTCACCGCGAAGCCGAAGATGATGCTCTTGATAATGCCATTGCCGACATCGCGCCAAACGTCCACGCCGCCTTGAATCTGGCTCCAAAAGGAGCCGCTGTCCACGCCGATCATCACCACGCCGACCACCCAGCCGCCCACAATGCCCATGGCGCTAAACACCGCGGCCAGCAAAGGCATGGCGATCACGCCACCCCAAAACCGCGGTGCCAGCACGCGCAGCACCGGGTCTACCGCCATCATTTCCATCACGCTGATTTGCTCGCCGGCTTTCATCAGGCCGATTTCGGCCGTGAGCGAGGTACCGGCGCGTCCGGCAAACAGCAAAGCCGTAACCACCGGCCCCAATTCGCGAACCAGACTGAGCGCCACCAACAGCCCGAGCGCCTCGGACGAGCCGTAACGCTGCAAGGTGTAATAGCCCTGCAAGCCGAACACAAAGCCGACAAAGAGGCCCGAAAACGCAATGATGACCAGCGAGTAATTACCTAAAAAATGAATCTGGTCGCGGATCAGCCCAAAGCGCTGCAAGCTGGACTTGAGAGTCCACAACAAGCGCACAAACAAGCGCGCGCCGTAACCGATGTGCGCCAACTTCTGGCGCACCGCAAAACCTAGATTGCGCAAGGCCTGGGCCATCATGGCGTCGACCCCACACCAAAGTCCTGCGCCATGTCCGGCGCCGGGTAATGAAAGCGCACCGGGCCGTCCGCCTGGGCATGCACATATTGGTACACCAGCGGGTCGGTGCTTTCGCGCACATGCTGGGGCGTGCCCTCGGTAGCGACACGGCCGTTGGCCAAAATCACTACATGGTCGGCGATGCCAAAGGTTTGCTCGAGTTCGTGCGATACAAAAATACTGGTCAGACCCATGGTGTCGTTAAGCTGGCGTATCAAATGGGCCGAAGTGCCCAGGGAGATCGGGTCCAGACCGGAAAAGGGCTCGTCGTACATCACCAGTTCCGGGTCCAACGCGATTGCACGCGCCAATGCGATACGCCGCGCCATGCCGCCAGAAACTTCGCTGGGCATCAGGTCGCGCGCGCCGCGCAGGCCTACGGCTTGGAGCTTCATCAACACGATGTCGCGAATCAGCGCTTCGGGCAGCGTCGTGTGTTCGCGCAAGGGGAAGGCCACGTTGTCAAAAACGGATAAGTCGGCAAACAGGGCGCCAAACTGGAACAGCATGCCCATGCGCCGCCGTGCCGCGTACAAAGCCGTTGGTTCCATGGCGCCAATGTCCTGGCCATCGAACAGCACCTGGCCACTTTGGCCCCGAATCTGACCGCCAATGAGGCGCAGCAAAGTGGTTTTCCCGCCGCCACTGGCACCCATAAGTGCGGTGACTTTGCCACGCGGAACGCTAAAGCTGATGCCGTCCAATATGAGGCGCTCGTGGTAAGCGAAGCTCAGATTGTTAATGCGTACGAGGGGGTCGGAGGCGGCTGGCATGGTGCGTGGAATTAGCCTTGCATCATAAGCGCTCGCCCCGCATCCAAGCCGCGGGACCGCTGGCTTGGCGGGGCTGCGGGCGGGCTTTTCCGGAGATTGACCCCAGCCGGCCTGCTTCTAGCGCGGCAGCTCGCTGCTTCCCATCAGGAATTCATCGACCGCGCGCGCCGCCTGGCGTCCTTCACGAATAGCCCAAACCACCAGCGACTGGCCGCGCCGCATGTCTCCGGCGGCGAAGACTTTCGGCACGTTAGTAACGTAGGCGCTAGCGCCCTCGGTGCCCGCTTTGGCGTTGGCACGCGCGTCTTTGGCGACACCAAAGGCGTCCAGCACGCTGCCCACCGGATGTACAAAGCCCATAGCCAGCAGCACCAGATCGGCCTGGTAGGTTTTTTCCGTGCCCGGTACTTCCACCAACTTGCCACCCTTCATTTCCACGTGCACCGTGGTCAGGCTTTTGACTTTGCCTTTGTCACCGGCAAACGACTTGGTCGAAACCGCAAACTCGCGCACGCAGCCTTCTTCGTGGCTGGAACTGGTGCGCAGCTTGAGCGGCCAGTAAGGCCAGGTCAGGGGCCGGTCTTCCACTTGCGGCGGCTGGGGCATGACTTCAAACTGGGTGACGCTGGCCGCGCCATGCCGATTGCTGGTGCCCACACAGTCCGAGCCGGTATCGCCCCCGCCAATAACGATGACGTGTTTGCCATCGGCGCGCAATTGGCCGGGAAATTTATCGCCCGCATTGACTTTGTTTTGCTGGGGTAAAAACTCCATAGCGAAATGGATGCCGTCCAATTCGCGGCCCGGCACCGGCAGGTCGCGCGACTGCTCGGAACCACCGGCCAGCAACACCGCGTCAAAGTCATTTTGCAATTGGGCGGCGGACACGGTTTCCTTGGCCCAGTTGGTCACTTTGGAATCCTTGGGCCAATTGCCCACCAGCACGCCGGTGCGTACCGTGACGCCTTCAGCCTGCAACTGCGCCATGCGCCGGTCGATATGGCCTTTGTCCATTTTGAAATCGGGGATGCCATAGCGCAGCAAGCCGCCGACGCGGTCATTTTTTTCGAACACCGTGACCGCATGGCCAACCCGTGCCAATTGCTGCGCTGCGGCCAAACCGGCAGGCCCCGAGCCAATAACGGCTACTTTTTTCCCGGTCTGCTGCGCGGCGGGCTGCGGCTGCACCCAGCCTTCGGCCCAAGCGCGGTCGATGATGGCGTGCTCGATGGACTTGATGCCCACGGCGTCGTCATTCACGTTCAGCGTACACGCTGCTTCACAAGGCGCGGGGCAAATACGACCCGTGAACTCGGGGAAGTTATTGGTGCTGTGCAAAACATCGATAGCGGCTTTCCAGTCATCTTGGAACACCAGGTCGTTGAAGTCCGGGATGATGTTGTTGACCGGGCAGCCGTTATTGCAAAACGGGGTGCCGCAGTCCATGCAGCGCGCGCTTTGGGTTTTAGCTTGCTGGTCATCCAAGCCGATCACAAACTCTTTGTAATTTTTGACGCGCTCGGGTACCGGGGCATAGCCCTCTTCGACGCGCGCAAACTCCATGAATCCGGTAATTTTTCCCATGATGCTGGTCCTGTGTATTCGCTAATCGGTGCTTAGACTGCCGCGCTGCTGGTTGCTTTGCTCTTGGCCGTCGCTTTGGCAACTGCGGATTTTTTGGCGTGAATTTCGCCCAAGGCCCGCTTGTATTCCAGTGGGAACACTTTGACGAATTTACTACGTACGCTGTCCCATTGGTCTAGCAATTCGCGGGCGCGTTTGCTGCCCGTCCAGCGGTTGTGGTCTTCCAGCAATTTGCGCAATTGCGCTTCGTCGGATTGGCCGCGGTGCCAGACGGCCTTGTCTATGTGCACCTCTTGCTCCTTGCTGCTGAGCACCGGCTCCATGCTGACCATGGCGGTGTTGCAGCGGCTGGCGAACTGGCCGTCTTCGTCATAGACATAGGCGATGCCGCCGCTCATGCCGGCGGCAAAGTTGCGCCCGGTTTTACCCAGCACCAACACAGTGCCGCCGGTCATGTATTCACAGCCGTGGTCGCCCGTGCCTTCGACTACCGCCGTGGCGCCCGACAAGCGAACCGCAAAACGCTCGCCGGCCACGCCGCTAAAGAAAGCTTCGCCGCTGGTGGCGCCGTACATCACGGTGTTGCCCACAATGGTGTTGCGAATGGCTTCGCCCCGGAAATCAATACTAGGCCGCACCACCACGCGCCCGCCGGACAATCCTTTACCGGTGTAATCGTTGGCGTCCCCAATCAGGTACAAAGTAACGCCGTTACACAAAAACGCGCCGAAGGACTGACCGCCCGTGCCTTCGAGCTGGATACGGATGCTGTCATCGGGCAGGCCTTCGGGGTGGACTTTGGTGATCGCACCGGACAGCATGGCGCCGACCGAGCGATTGACATTGCGCGCCACTTCCATGAACTGCACTTTTTCGCCTTTATCGATGGCGGCGCGACTCTTTTCGATCAAGCGCACGTCGAGTGCTTTTTCCAGGCCATGCTCTTGGGTTTC
>CANFVA010000085.1 GCA_947450255.1 Comamonadaceae bacterium | reverse complement strand
TGCTCAAGACGGTGCTGACGATTGCGTACTTTGATGGGTTGGGAGTTCCAAGGTTGTCGTGACCTCAAGCCCTCCAACCGCCCGGTGCGGACCCGCATGCCGGGTGGTGTGGCAGGGGTGCCTCCTACCGGAGGCCCCCTATGCCGATCTTCATCCTCCAACTGGCAAACAGCCAGCGCGGGGATCAGAAGGAGTGGTTGAGGGAAATACGGTATTGGCTGTTAGTGTCGCTATCGGAGCCATCAGCTTTTTTGGTACCTTGGTTGTCTTGGCCCCAAGAAATGTTTGCATTGGTGCGCTTGCTAAGGTCATATTTCGCAGCCACTTGTAGGAAATTAGCCTTATCACGCGTGCCGTAGTTGGCGCCCACAGTGAAGGAACCTAGCGGAACCGATGCGCCGAACAGCATGGCGGCTTTGTCATCACTTGTTTTGCCTCGACGTGAGGAGTCATAACCAACGCCAAGTTTTGCAAAGCCGGCATCGTAAATGGCACTCAAATCGAAGGATGTGGTTTGTACATCCTTACCGTTCGTCAAAATCTTCATTGCAGTGACCGCATCGTCGGTATACGTCGATGACGCCGCTTGACCAGTGACCGTCAGACCGTAACCAGTAAACTTAGCGGCTCCTACAAAGGTGCTAGCGGCAGGAGTGACTCCTCCACTTGCACCGGCTAATGCAGCTTTTGCAGTAGCTGCGTCCGTAGCTTTGGGCAAATCCTTATTGCCGCTTTCAATGTAGCTACCGGTCAATGAAAAGTACTCATTAATAGGAATGCTGAGCGCTAAAACGTCAATCGCTTGATTTGGAATTACTTGACTTGCAAATTGGTCGTCTGCCAAATTGGCGGGCGCGACTAAGGCCGCAGCTTGGTTACCGCCTGAATTTACATTTTTGAATGCAAGCACACCTATAGGCGTAGTCAGCGCGACGCTTTGATCGCCACGTGTAAAGCCTGCACCCCGTGCCCCGCCATTTTCAATCGCCCACGAGGCGTCGAGTTTTAAACCGTTGCCCAGATCTTCACTGGCTGATACCACTATCGTGTTATCCGTCATAGCCAGACCAGAAGCCTTGGCCAAGTTCGATTGGTAGGCGGCGGAGACGCTACCGGTGATGGTGACCTGTGCAGACGCCAAGCCCGCAACAGACAATGCTGCCAAAGCAATCAGTGTTTTTTTCATATCAAATCCCTGAAAATTGTTAAACAAAGCATGTTCTTGAAATAGAACATGAGTTATTGAAACATGGGGATTGATACAGTGCAATGAAAAGCTTGGAAATGTAATTATAAAAATAAAAATAGTTGCATTTTTGCAACTATTTAAAAATCAAGGCTGAACTTGTATGCCCGCTGCGGAAGGTCTGCATAAGTCGGTCATCGCGAGGAGCGCAGCGACGCGGCGATCCATAAATGATTAATTGGCAAGCGAAAATGGATTGGTTCGCTGCGCTCGCAATGACGGGTTTGCACGCATGCAGAGGTTCTCTGGGCGCCGGTGCCTTAGCGGCGTCAGGGCCGGGCGGTTTTGCGGTTGGCGCAGTCGGCCTTGGTGCAGCTGGCGTAAAGGCTGAGCGCGTGGTCGGTGATGGCGAAGCCTTTGGCTTTGGCAACCGCGTGTTGGCGTTTTTCGATTTCGGCGTCGTAAAACTCTTCCACCTGACCACAGTCCAAACAGACCAGGTGGTCGTGATGTTCGCCCTGGTCGAGTTCGAAAACCGATTTGCCGCCTTCAAACTGGCTGCGCTTTAGGATGCCCGCTTGTTCAAACTGGGTTAGTACCCGGTAAACCGTGGCCAAACCCACGTCGGCGCGCTCTTGCAGCAACACGCGAAATATGTCTTCGGCAGACATGTGGCGCTGTCGGCTGCGCTGGAAGACCTCTAGTATCTTCAAGCGCGGCACGGTGGCTTTCAAGCCGGTGCTTTTGAGTTCGTCGATGTTCGTCATATTTTCAGCGGTCCGTGCAGGTGCGGGGCTACAATGGGGCGATCTTACTGCTGCTACCACCCCATGATTTTTGCTTTCTTTTTGCGCCGTTTGGCGCCCCTGTTTGCGCTGGCTAGCACGCTCCTGTGGCTGGCAGGTTGCGGCAGTGTGGACAAAGCAAGCAATTCGGTCGCTGGTGTGCTGGAGCCCTATCGCATGGAAATCGTCCAAGGCAATGTGGTCAGCCGTGAACAAGTCGCCGCTATCCCCAAAGGTGCAAGTCGCGCCCAAGTGGCCTCCGTGCTGGGAACGCCATTGGTCACCAGTGTGTTCCACGCCGATCGTTGGGTTTATGCCTTCAGCTTGAATCAGCAGGGAAAAATGCCGCAACTGCGCCATGTGACGGTCTATTTCAACCAAGACCGAATGGAACGTATTGATGCCGATGAACTTCCGACCGAGTCCGAATTTGTAAATACCTTGCGCACAACCGTGCAATTGCCCGCGCCCAAGCCGCTGCAAGCCAGCGCCGAGGCACTTTCCAAATTCCCCGCGCCCGCGCCCAAGCCAGCCGCGTCTGCGCTGCCACCGCCGCGTACCAATTACCCGCCGCTGGAGCCCTAGGCTGGCGGCCGTTCACAAAAGGCGCATCCATGACGCACGCGATAGCCATTGCCGGAGCCTCCGGGCGTATGGGCCAGATGTTGGTGGACGCGGTACGCGCCGCCGATGATTGCCACTTGGCCGCAGCGCTAGACCGCGCGGACAGCCCGGCCATTGGGCAGGATGCGGGGGCTTTTGGCGGACAAGCCACCGGCGTGCTGATTTCGCCAGACCTGCAAGCGGGCCTTGCGCAAAGCAAATTTTTGATCGACTTCACCCGCCCGGAAGGCACGATGGCGCATCTGGCCGTGTGCCGACGCTTAGGGGTGGCCATGGTGATAGGCACCACCGGCTTTAGCGAGGCGCAAAAAGCGCAGATTGCTCAGGCGGCCGAAGATATCCCCATCATGCTGGCGCCTAATATGAGTGTGGGCGTGAACGTGACGCTGAAGTTGCTGGAACTGGCCGCCAAGGCCATGGATACGGGCTACGACATCGAGATCATCGAAGCGCACCACCGCCACAAGGTGGACGCGCCTTCGGGCACCGCCCTGAAGATGGGCGAAGTCATCGCACAGGCGCAGGGCCGCAAACTGGCAGACTGTGCGGTCTACACCCGCGAAGGCATTACCGGCGAGCGCGACCCCTCAAGTATTGGCTTTGCCACGATTCGCGGTGGCGACATCGTGGGCGACCACACTGTCTTGTTTGCCGGTACGGGCGAGCGCATTGAGATTAGCCACAAATCGTCCAGCCGCGCCACCTATGCCCAGGGCAGCTTGCGCGCTGTGCGTTTTTTGGCCGGCAAGCAAAACGGCATGTTCGATATGTTTGACGTGCTGGGTTTGCGCTAAACCCGGTCTGCCATGTTCGAAGGCGACGCAGTCCACAAAGCGGTAGCCGCGCTGCTGCTGCTGATGTCCCTGGCCAGTTGGTCCATCATCGTGTGGAAAAGCTTTTTCCTGCGCAGCGCGCTGGCGGGTTTGGAGCGCAGCATCGCCGCCTTTTGGCAGGCGCCGGATGTGGAACAGGCTCTACACACTTTGCCCACTTTTGACCGCGCCGCGCTGCTGACGCCCTTGATTGAAGCGGGCCGACGCCAAATGCGCCAGCACGCGCAGCCCCGGCTGGCGGCGCAAGGCTCTAGCGCACAGCAATTAACCCGCGTGCTGCGCGATGCTTTGCAAGCCGGAGTGCGCCGCTTGCAATCCGGGCAGGTGATTTTGGCCAGCGTGGGCTCGATGGCGCCTTTTGTCGGGCTGCTCGGCACGGTGTGGGGCATTTACGGCGCTTTGGCGACGATTGCACAGGCCGGGCAAATCAGCATCGCTCAAGTGGCCGGGCCGGTGGGCGAGGCTTTGATCATGACGGCGGCGGGCTTGGCGGTGGCGATACCGGCGGTGCTGGGCTACAACTTGCTGGGGCGCATGATCGGGCGTATCGAAGCCGACCTGGAGGGTTTTGCCCGCGATCTACGCGAATTGTTGGTGTACCAAAGCCAGGCGGCGGCCTATCCGCCGGACGGCGCGCTGGACTAAAAACAGGCCATGGCTTTCGGGCGCCTCCAAGCCAAGCGCAGCGATGCGCCCATGAGCGACATCAATATGACGCCGCTGATTGACGTGATGCTGGTGCTACTAGTGATTTTCATCATCACCGCGCCCATGATGCTCAGCGCCGTCAAGGTGGACTTGCCCAAAGCAGATGCTGCCGCCAGCAGCCAAAGCAATGCACAACCGCTGGCGGTGACCATCGACCAGGCAGGCGCGGTCTATGTACAAGACCAGCGTTTGCAGGGCGAGGCCTTGCAGCAAGCCTTGCAACAAGCGGCCGAGCGCAACCCGGCTACCGAGGTGCAATTGCGTGCCGACACGGCGGTGCCCTACGGACGGGTGGTGGAGTTCATGGCGCTGGCCAACGCAGCGGGCTTGAGCCGCATCGGTTTTGTGACCGAAAAGCCGCGTTAAGCAGGGCTGGCGCTGGCAACTGCGCGCCCTGCGCCGCCCCGATAGGCCTTGCGGGATGCGCGCCTAAAATGCCTGTTGCCTTTAACCCCAGCACCCAATGCAAGACAAGTACCAACACACCGCCATAGAGCAAGCCGCCCGCAGCCATTGGGCCCAGCCTTTGTGGAACGGCCATGAGGCCTACCGCGTCACCGAAGACGCTGGCAAAAACAAGTTTTACGCCTGCTCCATGCTGCCCTACCCCAGCGGCAAGCTGCACATGGGGCATGTGCGCAACTACACCATTAATGACATGCTGACGCGCTATTTGCGCATGCAGGGCTATAACGTCTTGATGCCTATGGGCTGGGATGCGTTTGGCTTACCGGCAGAAAACGCGGCGCTCAAGAACGGCGTGCCGCCTGCCAAGTGGACCTACGAGAACATCGCCCACATGAAGCAGCAAATGCAGGCCATGGGCCTGGCCATCGACTGGAGCCGTGAGGTCGCGACCTGTGACCCGAGCTATTACAAATGGAACCAGTGGCTGTTTTTGAAAATGCTGGAAAAAGGCGTGGCCTATCGCAAAACCCAGGTGGTGAACTGGGACCCGGTGGACCAGACGGTGCTGGCCAATGAGCAGGTGATCGACGGGCGCGGTTGGCGCACTGGTGCGCTAGTGGAAAAGCGCGAGATTCCAGGCTACTACCTGAAGATTACCGACTACGCGCAAGAGCTGCTGGACCATGTACAAACCGGCCTGCCCGGATGGCCCGAGCGCGTCAAGCTGATGCAGGAAAACTGGATCGGCAAGAGCGAAGGCGTGCGCTTTGCGTTTACGCACACCATCCAAGACGCCAACGGCGCCCTGATCGGGGAGGGGCGCATGTATGTGTTCACCACGCGTGCCGACACCATCATGGGCGTTACCTTTTGTGCGGTGGCCCCGGAGCATGCTTTGGCGCAGCATGCGGCAATGACTAACCCCGCGTTGGCGGCGTTTATCGAGGAATGCAAAGCCGGCGGCACCACCGAGGCCGAACTGGCGGTGAAAGAAAAGGCCGGTATGGATACCGGCCTGACGGTGAGGCACCCATTGACCGGCGAGCCGGTGGCCTTATGGGTGGGTAACTATGTGTTGATGAGTTATGGCGATGGCGCGGTGATGGGCGTGCCGGCGCATGACGAGCGCGATTTTGCGTTTGCCTTGAAATATGGCTTGGCGATTCGGCAGGTTGTCGCTGTTCCTTCTTCTGTTTCCTCGGGGGCGGCAGCACCAAGGCAAGCGGATGGTGATCAGTCTGCTGTTGCTTCTGCTTCGGGGGCGGCCACGCCAAGCCCTGCGCCGGGTTTCTCCAACGCGAGCGTAATGTCGGCACCCGGCGCAGGGCTTGGTGTGGCCGCGTTGCGTGCGGAGGGGGCGAATGCCAAATCCAATTCCACTGCTGGGGCTGCATTTTTGCCTTTCGACGCGCGTGTGTGGCATGACTGGTATGCCGAAAAAGGCGCGGGCGTGGCGGTGCAATCGGGCAAATACGACGGGCTGGGTTTCAAGGCCTGTTTGGACGCAGTGGCGGCGGATTTGGCGGCATTGGGCCTGGGCGAGAAAAAGACCACTTGGCGGCTGCGCGACTGGGGCGTTTCGCGCCAGCGGTATTGGGGTACGCCGATACCTATCATCCATTGCGATGAGCATGGCGCGGTACCGGTACCGGAAAAAGATTTACCGGTAGTGCTGCCGCTCGATTGCATTCCCGATGGTTCGGGTAATCCGCTGCACAAGCATGCCGGTTTTCATGCGGGCGTTACTTGCCCGGTGTGCGGGAAAGCGGCCCGGCGTGAGACCGACACCATGGATACGTTTGTCGATTCGAGCTGGTATTACATGCGCTATTGCGATCCGACCAACAGCGATGCCATGGTGGCCGAGGGCGCCGCCTATTGGGCGCCGATGGACCAGTACATCGGCGGTATTGAGCATGCCATCTTGCACCTCTTGTACGCGCGTTTTTGGACCAAGGTGATGCGCGATCTGGGGCTGGTAAAGGTGGATGAACCGTTTACCAAACTGCTCACCCAAGGCATGGTGCTCAACCATATTTATTCGCGCCGCACCGATAAAGGTGGCAAAGAATATTTCTGGCCGCAGGATGTCGAGCATGTGCATGACGCAGCGGGCAAAGTCACAGGCGCGCGCCTGATAAAAGCGGTGGGCGATTTGCCCGTGGGTACGGCGATCGACTACGAGGGTGTGGGCACCATGTCCAAGTCCAAAAACAATGGCGTGGACCCACAGGACTTGATCGAGAAATACGGCGCCGATACTGCCCGCTTGTACACCATGTTCACCTCGCCGCCCGAGGCCACGCTGGAGTGGAACGATGCGGGCGTGGAAGGCAGTTATCGCTTTTTGCGCCGTGTCTGGAACTTTGGCTTTAAGTTGTCGGCACGCGATTTAGCGGATGCGCACGACACCTTGGCGGCCCATAGTGGCTTGGCCTCCGTGGCGTTTTCCAAAGAGGCCAAGGCGCTGCGTTTGGAAATACACACCGTGCTCAAGCAGGTGGACTACGACTACCAGCGCATGCAATACAACACGGTCGTCTCCGGCACCATGAAGATGCTCAATGCGCTGGAAGACTTCAAGGGCCACGACACATCCGATGGCATGGTTGCGCTGGCCGAAGGCTTTGGAATTTTGTTGCGCGTGCTATACCCCGCCACGCCGCATCTGGCGCATGCGTTGTGGGTGGAATTGGGCTTTGCCAAACACGGCGGCGATTTGCTCGACGCTGCCTGGCCCGCCGTGGATGCCACCGCTTTGGCGCAAGACGAAATTTCGCTGGTGCTGCAAATCAACGGCAAACTGCGTGGCGCTTTGCTGGTGCCGTCGGATGCCTCGCGTGAAGCGATCGAAGCGCTGGCGCTGCAAAACGCGACGGTACAAAGTTTTGCCCAGGGCGCAGCGCCCAAAAAGGTCGTGGTCGTGCCCGGTCGCTTGGTCAACGTGGTGCTCTAAAGGTCGCCCATCCTATGCTGCAAGCAACGCTTCGCACACTTGCCCGCTGGCTTTTGCTGGCCTTGTCGGTAACGCTCTTGCAAGGCTGCGGGTTTGCGTTGCGCGGTGCGCCCAACTATGTGTTTGAAACGGTGGCGGTGACGCCTGAGCGTTCAGGCGGTGTGGCAGCGGAGTTATCGCGCTTGCTGGGCAACCGGGTACGCCCGGCAGTCACGCCCGAGGGCGGCAAGGCGCCCGATGCCATTGTGGATGTGCTGAGCGAATCGCGGCAAAAAGTAGTGGTCGGTTTGAACGCCGCAGGCCTGGTGCGTGAGTTTGAGTTGCGTTTGGCAGTGCGCTTTTCGGTACGCACGCCCCAAGGTATTGTCTTGATCGAGCCCACGGATATCCGCTTGGAACGTAGCGTCAGTTTTAACGAAGCCACGGTGCTCTCCAAAGAAACCGAAGAAGTGATGCTCAACCGCGACATGCAGACCGACGCCGTGCAGCAGATCGTACGCCGCTTGGCGGCAATCAGGTCACTTGCGCCCTAGGGCTAGCGCGCCATGCAATTAGCGCCTTCGCAACTGGGTCGCCATCTGGAGCGCGGGCTAAAAAGCCTGTACACGATTCACGGGGACGAGCCGCTCTTGCAACAAGAAGTACTCGACGTGCTGCGTGCCCATGCGCGCACCCAAGGCTTTACCGAGCGCAGCGCGCACATGGTGTCAGGAGCGCATTTCGATTGGAGCGAGGTGCTGGCCGCTGGTGGCAGCATGAGCTTGTTTGCCGACAAACAAATGATCGAAATCCGCATCCCCAGCGGCAAGCCGGGCAAAGAAGGCAGCCTAGCGTTGCAGCAGATCGCTGAGCAGGCGCAGGGCAATGACGCGGTATTGACCACCATCTTGCTGCCGCGCTTGGACAAAGCCACCAAGGCCACGGCCTGGTTTGCTGCCTTAGAAAACTGCGGCGTGACGCTGCAAGTGGACCCAGTGGAGCGCAAAGACCTGCCGGCCTGGATTGCCCAGCGCCTGGGCGCGCAGGGCTTGCGCGTGGCGGCGGGCGAAGAAGGCCAGCGCACCCTGCAATTTTTTGCCGACCGGGTAGAAGGCAATTTACTCGCCGCGCACCAAGAGGTGCAAAAGCTGGCCTTGCTGTTTGCGCCCACTGCGCAAAGTGGCGGCGTGCTGACCTGGGTGCAAGTGGAAAGCGCGGTGCTCAATGTGGCACGCTACGATGTGTTTAAGCTGAGCGAGGCGGTGCTGGCCGGGCAGCCGCTGCGCGTGCAGCGCATGCTCGAAGGCCTGCAAGCCGAGGGCGAGGCTGAGGTGCTGGTGCACTACACCCTGGCCGAAGACATACGCGCCTTAAAGCGCGTCAAAGACGCCATGGCCCAGGGCCGCCCGCTGCCGCTGGCCTTGCGTGAGAACCGCATCTGGGGCAATAAAGAGCGCTTGTTTGAACGCGTACTGCCGCGCATCAGCGCACCGCAACTGGCGCAATTGCTGCAAGCCGCGCACACGGTGGACGGCATCATCAAAGGCCTCAAGCAGCCCGACTGGCCCGCCAGCGGCTGGCAGTCGCTGCACCGGCTGGCGTTGGACTTGTGCCGCTTGGCAGCGCCGCCTAAGCCTGCTTCGTCGCGTGCTACCCATGCCAGCGTTTGAGCGTTCCCCATGCGTCTGGCCCTGTTTTGCCGAAACTACACTTGGACTTGCATGAAAATCCTGCCATGAACACCTCTGTAGCCAACCCCATCGAAACCACCCGCCTCTTGGGTGCGCAGGCCAAAGCGGCATCTGGAGCCATGGCGCGGGCCAGCGCGGCGGACAAGAACCGGGCGCTGCTGGCGCTGGCGGCTTTGCTGCGCGAAAACATCCAAGCCTTGCAAGTGGACAACGCCAAAGACCTGGAGCGTGCCCTCGCAGCCGGGCTGGCCGCGCCACTGGTGGACCGGCTGCGCCTCACGCCCAAAGTGCTGGAAACCTGTGCCCAGGGTTGCGAGCAGCTGGCCGCCATGCCCGAAATCATTGGCGAAATCAGCGGCCTACGCCAGCAGCCCAGCGGCATTCGCGTGGGGCAAATGCGCGTGCCTATTGGCGTATTTGGCATGATTTTCGAGAGCCGGCCCAACGTCACCATCGAAGCGGCCAGCCTGTCTATTAAAAGCGGCAATGCCTGCATCTTGCGCGGTGGCTCCGAAGCTATTGATTCCAACAAAGCGCTGGCCTTGCTGGTGGGCAAAGCGCTGGCGCAAGCGGGCCTGCCCACGGACGCGGTGCAATTAGTCCAAACCACCGACCGCGCGGTGGTGGGCGAGTTGATCGCCATGCCGCAGTTTGTGGATGTCATCATTCCGCGCGGCGGTAAAAGCCTGATCGAGCGCATCAGCCGCGAGGCCAAAGTGCCGGTCATCAAACACCTGGACGGAAATTGCCATACCTATGTGGACGACCCTTGCGACATCGCGATGGCCGTGACGGTGGCGGACAACGCCAAAACCCAAAAATACAGCCCGTGCAATGCCAGCGAAAGCTTGCTGGTGGCGCGTGGTGTGGCGGCGCAGTTTTTGCCGCACATCGGGGCCATTTACGCCGCTAAAGGCGTGGAGATGCGCTGCTGCCCCGAGGCCAAAGCTTTGCTCGCAGGCCTGCCCGGCGCCAACTTGCAAGACGCCACCGAGCAAGATTGGTTTGAGGAATACCTGGCGCCCATCATCAGCATCAAGGTGGTCGATGGCCTGGACGCGGCGATTGCGCATATCAACCACTACTCCAGCCACCACACCGACGCCATCCTTACCCGCGACCACTTGCACGCGCAGCGCTTTTTGCGCGAGGTGGACTCGGCCAGCGTCATGGTCAACACCAGCACCCGCTTTGCCGACGGTTTTGAGTACGGCCTGGGCGCCGAAATCGGCATCTCCACCGACAAATTCCACGCCCGTGGCCCGGTGGGCATTGAGGGGCTGACCTCGCTCAAGTACGTGGTGCTGGGGCAGGGGGAAGTGCGGGGATAGTTTTCGCTTGGCGCTAAATGTGGAAATCGTGGACTATCGCTACGGAGCCGATGTATGGCGCACAAAATGCCTGTTAAGGATGGAATGCCTGCAATCCATCCTGGCGAGTTTTTGAAGGAGTTGCTGGAGGAACTCCAACTTAGCCAGACGGGACTGGCCGACGCCTTGGGTATTTCCGCCATGCGCGTTTCGCATGTGCTGAGAGGGCAGCGACCGGTAACTGCCGAGTTGGCCTTGCGGTTGGGTCGCGTGATGGGCCAGACGCCGCAATATTGGTTGAACCTTCAAACCACCTATGACCTGAAAATTGCGCAACGCGACAACCAGGCCAGTCTTTTAGCATTACGGCGCCTGGCGGCTTAAGCTTGCTAACCCACTCGCGGATTACAT
>CANFVA010000084.1 GCA_947450255.1 Comamonadaceae bacterium | reverse complement strand
TGATGGAGACCTTGGCCGAGGCCGAGGACAACAAAATCATTGGCGCCCAGTCCCGCGCCATGCTCGAAGGGGTGATCCGCATGGCCGACATGACGGCCGGCGATGTGATGGTGGCGGCCACACGCATGGATTTGCTGGACATCCAGTCGCCCATGGATGAATTGCTGCACAGCGTGATCGACACCGCGCATTCACGCTTTCCGGTGTTTGAGGGCGAGCGGGAAAACATCATCGGCATCCTGATGGCCAAGGATTTGCTCAAACTCCAGCGCGCGCCCGAGCTCAATATTCGCGCGCTGCTGCGCCCCGCCGTGTTTGTGCCCGAGACCAAGGGCCTGAACGATTTGCTGCGCGACTTCAAAGGCAACCGCAACCACCTGGCCATCGTGATCGACGAGTTTGGCCGTGTGGCAGGCCTGATCACTATCGAGGACGTGCTGGAGCAAATCGTCGGCGAGATCGAGGATGAATTCGACATCGACGACGACGAGGGCGATGTGTTCGCGCTGCCCGACCGCAGCTTCCGTGTCAATGGCGACGCGACGCTGGAGCGCGTGAGCAGCGCTTTTGGCGTGGACCTGCTGGCGCGCGAAGACGCTGAGGACTTTGACACCATAGGCGGCCTGGTCGCCCATGAGATGGGCCATGTGCCCCAGCGCGGCGAGCGCCACACCATGCTGGGCTTGCAGTTTGTGGTGCTGCACACGCGCGGCGGCGCAGTGCGATGGTTCAAGGTGTCGCCACTGGCCGCGCCGCCCACCCCGTGATGCGCCCGTCTGCGCAGCTGCTTATGCCTTTGCTGGCGGGCGTGCTGCACGCAGCCGGTGTGGCTTGGCCTTTTCGTTTTTTGCTGGACTACGGCCAGCCGCAATGGGCGCTGCACTTGCTGTCCATGGCGCTATTGGCCGGCGCCTTGTTGGGTGCCAGTTCGGCACGCCAAGCCGCATTGCGCGCCTGGGTTTTCACCACGGTTTATTTAGGCTGCACCTTTGGCTGGCTGTTTACCGCCATGCACACCTATGGCGGCATGCCCGCGCCCCTAGCGGCGCTGGCTGAGTGGCTACTGGCGGGCTTGCTAGCGGTGTACTTTGCGGTAGCCGGTGGCCTGTGGTGGCGCTTGGCGCGGCGCGGTGCTTTTTCGGGCGCAATACTTTTTGGCTTGCTGTGGATGATGGCGGAGTTAGCGCGGGGCACCTGGCTGACGGGATTTGGTTGGGGCGCAGGTGGGTATGCGCATGTCAATGGCCCCTTGGCTTTTTTCGCGCCCTGGCTGGGATCCTACGGCGTGGGCGCGTTCGCCGCATTTATCGGTATGGCGGCGGCCCAGTCGTTTATGCGTGCCATGGGCCGGCGCACGCCCGCTGGGGAACTGCCCTCGGCCAAGCGGGTTTTGCAAACGTCCTTGGTTTTACTGCTGGGGCCGCTGTGCATCCCGGCGGCCTGGAACCAATGGACGGCGGATGCGGGCAGTTTTAGCGTCACGCTCTTGCAGGGCGGTATCGCACAAGACGAAAAGTTCGAACAATCCAGCGGTGTGCCGCAGGCCCTCAGTTGGTACCAGGCGCAGCTGCTCGGTGCCACCACCGACTTGGTGGTCGCCCCCGAAACCGCGGTGCCCTTGTTGCTCCAAGAATTACCCGCTGGCTATTGGGACCGCCTGAGCACCGGCCTGCGCAGCCAAGGCCATGCCGCTATGTTTGGCATGCCGTTGGGTAACAGCCAGCAAGGCTTTACCAATTCGGTCATCGGCTTTATGCCGGGGCAAACGCAAATCCAGCGCTACGACAAACACCACTTGGTACCCTTTGGAGAATTTATCCCGCCCCTGTTTCGCTGGTTTACCAACCTGATGCACATCCCTTTGGGCGACTTCAACCGTGGCCCTTTGGGCCAAGTGTCGTTTCCCATGCGCAGCCAACGGCTGGCAGTGCATATTTGTTATGAAGACCTGTTTGGCGAAGAACTCGCGACGCGTTTTGTTGACCCGGCCAGTGCGCCTACGGTGCTGGTGAACGTCAGCAACTTGGCCTGGTTTGGCAACGGCCTGGCGATTGAGCAGCATCTGAGCATTGCGCGCATGCGGGCTTTGGAGTTTGGCTTGCCCGTGCTGCGCGCCACCAATACCGGTGCCACCGCCATCATTGCGCACACTGGCGTGGTGCAAGCCCAATTGCCCTATGGGCCCGCCGGTGTGTTGCAAGGCCAAGTGCAAGGCCGCAGTGGCCTGACGCCTTTTGCCCGTTGGGCGGCGCGCTGGGGTTTATGGCCGCTGTGGTTGGCGGGCCTGACCGTCTTGTCTTGGGCCGCACTGACCCGCAGGCGCTAAAGCACAGGCTTTAGGGTTATGCTGCCTGGAGGCTGTCGCGTGCCACTGAAGAAAGCGGTGTCTGTTGGTCCCGCCATCGCCCGGCACCTTTAAAACACCATGTCGTCCCCTGCGCCCCCGCTGATGCAAACAATGGCCCGTAAAATTGCGCGCTTGCGCTGCACACCCTTGTAAGCAGCCCCAACGACGGCGCCTGTGCTGCGCCCAGCCATCTCATGTTGACATTCCAACAAATTATTTTGACCTTGCAGTCCTACTGGGACCAGCAAGGCTGCGCGCTCTTGCAACCCTACGATATGGAAGTGGGTGCCGGTACCTCGCACACCGCCACCTTTTTGCGCGCCATCGGCCCCGAGCCCTGGAGGGCTGCCTATGTGCAACCCAGCCGCCGCCCCAAAGACGGGCGCTACGGCGAAAACCCCAACCGTTTGCAACACTATTACCAGTACCAGGTGGTGATGAAGCCGGCCCCGGCCAACATACTGGATTTGTATCTGGGGTCGCTGGAGGCGCTGGGCTTTGACCTCAAGCAAAACGACATCCGCTTTGTCGAAGATGATTGGGAAAACCCCACTTTGGGCGCCTGGGGTTTGGGCTGGGAAGTCTGGCTCAATGGCATGGAGGTGACGCAGTTCACCTATTTCCAGCAAGTGGGCGGCATCGACTGCAAGCCGGTCACTGGCGAAATTACCTATGGCCTGGAGCGCCTGGCCATGTACTTGCAAGGCGTGGACAACGTCTATAACTTGCAATGGACCGCCGATATGACCTACGGCGATGTGTACAAGCAAAACGAAGTAGAACAGTCCACCTACAACTTTGAACATAGCGACACCGACTTTTTATTCACCGCCTTTTCCGCCCATGAAAAACAAGCCAAGCACTTGATCGACGTGCCCCTGGCCCTACCGGCGTATGAGCAAGTGCTCAAAGCCGCGCATACTTTTAATTTGCTGGACGCCCGCGGCGCCATCAGCGTGACCGAGCGCGCTGCTTATATGGGCCGCATCCGCAATCTGGCGCGGGGCGTGGCGCAGTGCTATTTTGAGAGCCGCGAGCGATTGGGCTTTCCGATGGCCCCGCCCGAGTGGATTGCGCAGATGGCGAAGAAGGCGGCATGAGCATGAATACGCACAACCTGCTGGTCGAACTCTTTGTCGAAGAACTGCCGCCCAAGGCGCTCAAAAAACTGGGGCTGGCTTTTGCCACCGTGCTGGCCGACAGCCTCAAAGCCCAAGGCCTGGCGGCTGCGGATGCAGCGGTCACGGATTACGCCTCGCCGCGTCGCTTGGCCGTGCATGTGGCCGGTGCGCGCGCGCAAGCGACTGACAAAGCCGTGTCGCAAAAACTGATGCCCGTGGCCGTGGGTTTAGACGCCAGCGGCCAAGCCACACCGGCCCTGCTGAAAAAGCTGCAAGCTTTAGGCGCGGGGCCTGAGGCTATCGCCGGTTTGCAAAAACGCATGGACGGCAAAGCCGAGGCCTTGTACTTTGACAGCACGGTGCGCGGTGCCAGCTTGGCTGAAGGTTTACAAAAAGCCTTGCTCGATGCAATTACCAAACTGCCTATCCCCAAAGTAATGAGCTACCAGCTGGAGCGCGATTGCGAATTGCCCGGCTGGAGCACCGTCAGCTTTGTCCGCCCGGCGCATGGTTTGCTGGCTCTGCACGGCAGCGCGGTGGTGCCGGTGCAGGCACTGGGCTTGCAGGCGGGTAACAGCACCCAAGGCCATCGTTTTGAAGCAGCGGTGTCGCCCGTGGTGATAGCCCATGCTGATGATTACGCCGCCACCCTGGCGCGCGATGGTGCGGTGATTGCCAGCTTTGACGAGCGCAGCCGCGCCATGGTGCAAGCACTGCGCAGCGCGGCCAAACGCTTGGGCCGCCGTTTGGAAGTAGAGCCTGCCTTGCTGACCGACGCCCAAGCTGAAGAAGCTTTGCTGCAGAACGCACTGGTGCAAGAAGTGACCGCGCTGGTGGAGCGCCCCACCGTGATGGCCTGCAACTTTGACGAAGTGTTTTTGCAAGTGCCCCAAGAGTGTTTGATTCTGACCATGAAGGCAAATCAAAAATACTTCCCGCTGCTCGATGCCGACGGCAAATTGAGCAACCAGTTTTTGATCGTCAGCAATATCAATCCGCAAGACCCCCGCTTTGTGATCGGCGGCAATGAACGCGTGGTGCGCCCGCGACTGGCAGATGCCAAATTCTTTTTCGACCAGGACCGCAAGCGCAGCTTAGAGTCGCGTGTGGAAGGTTTGTCCAAAGTGGTGTACCACAACCAATTGGGTACGCAGGGCGAGCGTATGGAGCGGGTTTGCAAGATCGCCAGTGCCATCGGCTTGCAATTGGGCGGCTTCGCACTGGCGGAGAAAGCCAAGCTGGCCGCGCGCTTGGCCAAGACTGATTTGCTGACGGATATGGTGGGCGAGTTTCCTGAGCTGCAAGGCATTATGGGCGGCTACTATGCCCGCCACGACGGTTTGTTTGCGGAAGTCGCCGATGCGATTGAAGACCATTACAAACCCCGGTTCGCCGGTGATAGCTTGCCGCGCAGCGATGTCGGTTTGGTGGTAGCGCTGGCCGACAAACTGGAAACGCTGGTGGGTATGTTTGGTATTGGCAATTTGCCAACGGGCGATAAAGATCCGTTCGCCCTGCGCCGCCAAGCACTGGGGGTAATCCGTATGGTGATGGACAAGTCACTGAGAGTAGGTGTCTACCAGCTGATTCGATTCGCCTACGATGCATTCGAAGGTGTCGCCCTCGAGCCTTATGAGGCCCTCAAGGAAAAGCTGAGACCGTTTTTCCAGGAGCGAGTCGTTGGATTATTGGAAGCGGAAGGGAACCCATCTGACATCGTTATAGCCGTGTTTTCGTCGCCGACAATAGAAAGCTGGAGTGAAATTCCACAACGGTTGTCGGCAGTAGCGGCGTTTAAAGCCCTACCCGAAAGCGCCGCGCTCGCGGCTGCGAACAAACGCATTGGCAACATTCTCAAAAAATCCGACGCTGCGCAAGGCCAGGTCAATGCCGCCTTGTTGCACGAAGCCGCCGAGCAGGCCTTGTTCGCCGCCATGCAAAGCATCGTCCCGCAGGCGGACGCTTTGTACGGCGCCAAGGACTACACCGCCAGCCTCCAAGCCCTGGCTGCCTTGCGTGCGCCAGTAGACGCGTTTTTTGATGGCGTGATGGTCAATGCCGACGACCCGGCGCTCAAAGCCAACCGCCTGGCGCTGTTGCAGCAACTGCACAGCGCCATGAACCGCGTGGCCGATTTGTCCAAGCTGGCCGCTTAAGTACTTTTTAGCACCATGAAACTCTGCATCCTCGACCGCGACGGCACGATCAACGAGGACAGCGACGAGTACATCAAGTCCGCCGACGAGTGGATACCGCTGCCCGGCGCGCTCGAGGCGATTGCGCGCATTAACCACGCCGGTTGGCATGTGGTGGTGGCCAGCAACCAGTCGGGCCTGGGGCGCGGGCTGTTTGATGTGGCGGCGCTCAATGCCATGCACGCCAAAATGCACAGCATGTTGGCCGCCGTGGGTGGGCGCATCGACGCGGTGTTTTACTGTCCGCACAGTCCGGCTGAAAATTGCCGCTGCCGCAAACCCGCCTCGGGTTTGTTTGAGCAAATTGCCGAGCGCTACGGCATGGGCCTGGCCACCATGCCGGCAGTGGGCGACACGGCGCGTGACATGGTTGCCGCCATAGGCGCAGGCTGCACGCCGCATGTGGTGCAAACCGGCAAAGGTGCGCTCTGGCGCGGCCAGCCACTGCCAGCCGACTTTCCGCCGCAAACCATGGTGCATACGGACCTGTCTGCCTTTGCGGACTACCTGGTGGCGCGCAGCTAGCG
This sequence comes from Comamonadaceae bacterium, assembly GCA_947450255.1. Taxonomy (GTDB): domain Bacteria; phylum Pseudomonadota; class Gammaproteobacteria; order Burkholderiales; family Burkholderiaceae_C; genus Allorhodoferax. Next base: position 5,031 of record CANFVA010000084.1, on the reverse strand, counting down.
CCCCTTTCATTTGCGTACCCGATCTATGTCTTTCATCCGCTCGGTCTTGCACATGCTGTGGATGATGCTCACCGTCGTCCCTTTTGCGTTTGCGATTTTGGGCGCCTCGATTTTTATCCGGGGCAATCCGCTATGGGCCATGGCGCGCGCCTGGTTGCGCACGGCCATTGCCGGCGCGCGTGTCATTTTGGGCATCCGGGTGCGCGTCAGCGGCTGGGAACATTTGCCCACCGGCGAAAACAGTGCCGCTGTGTTGCTGGTCAAACACCAATCCACCCTAGAGACTTTTTTACTGCCGTCGCTGATGCCGCACCCGCTGGCTTTTGTGTTCAAAAAAGAGCTGCTCTATGTGCCGTTTTTCGGGTGGGCCATGAGCCGTTTGGACATGATCCACATCGACCGCAGCCAGCGCTCGCAGGCCTTTAACAAAGTGGTGTCGCAAGGCCAAGAATTGCTGGCGCGTGGCGTGTGGATCATCATGTTTCCCGAGGGCACGCGCATACCGCGTGGCGAGCAGGGCGTGTACAAATCGGGGGGTACGCGCCTAGCGATCGAAACGGGTGCGCCGGTGTTTCCCATCGCCGTCAATTCGGCCCGCGTCTGGCCGCGCAAAGCCTTTGTCAAATACCCCGGCGTGGTGGACGTATCCATCGGCCCGGCGATTGCCAGCGAAGGCCGCAGCCCGGATGAAATGATGCGCGAGGTGGAGGCCTGGATCGAGGCCGAAATGCGCCGGCTAGACCCGGACGCTTACCCGCCCCAAGCCTAGCGCCCCAGAACACTCGGGCCATGCATCCGCTGCTGCGTTACACCCTGGATTTGTTTGAATCGCTGGGCACTGCGCCACCGGCAAAAACTGTGCCGCCAAAGCTGCCCGCCCGCGTACCACGCCGCGCTGCAACACCCGATACGCCCAAGGCACTAAGACCCAAAGCAGCAGCCCCCAAAGCAATTGGCTCCAACGCAATCAGCCAAAGCGCCCCGGCGCCCCTATTGACAACGGAGACGGGCTTTACCCATCCCCAAGCCACGCGCAGCTTGCGTTTGCAAGGCGTGCAGGTGGCGTTTTCGCTGGTGCGGGCGCGCCGCAGCAGCATTGGCATGAGCATAGGGCCCGATGGTTTAAGCGTGCGGGCGCCGCGCTGGACCTCGCTACCGGAAATTGACCAGGTTTTGCAAGCGCGGGCTGAGTGGATTGTGCGCAAATTGCACGAAAGCCGGGAGCGACATACGCAATTACTGCAAACCCGTATCGACTGGTGCGATGGCGCGGTGTTTCCATATCTTGGCGGCTTGCTGCGCTTGCGCCTGGACCCCTCGCATGGTTTTAGCGCAGTGGGCGCGGCCCTGGCAGAAGCCCAGGGCCTGCACGATGGGCCGCGGCTGCGCGAGTTGCGCATTGCCTTGCCTGTGGACGCCAGCGCAGCGCAAATCCGCGATGCCACGCAAGCTTGGCTGATGCGCCAGGCCAAGGCCTTGTTTGAAGAGCGGCTTGACCACTTTGCGCCGCAATTGCAGGTGCGCTGGACGCGCTTGTCGCTGAGCAATGCCGACAAGCGTTGGGGCAGCGCCAAGAGCGATGGCTCTATCCGCCTGAACTGGCGTTTGATGCATTTTGAATTGCCGGTGATCGACTATGTGGTCGCGCACGAGCTGAGCCATTTGCGCGTCATGAACCACAGCCCCCGCTTTTGGCAAACCGTGGGCAGCGTGATGCCCGACTACCCGCAGCGGCGCAAAAAGCTCAAAGACCCGACCGCGCCACTGTGGTGAGCAGGCACCTTAGGCCGCCAGGCTAAAGCGGTACACGCCATCGGCGCCCAGGCTGCGCCGCAGTTTTTTCTGGAACCACAGCATGTGCAAATGCGCCACCGCTTCGCCCATGGCAAAAGTCATTTGGTGCAAATCCAGCGCCCGGGTAAACAGCACCGGCACCACATCGCGCGCGCTTTGCGGCCCGGCGGCGCAGGCCTGCATGACATCGGCCAGGCGATCACGGTGGTGGGCGTGCAATTGCGCGATGCGCACATGCAATCCCCTAAAAGGCTTGCCGTGCGCCGGTAGCGTCAAGGTATCCACCGGCAGCGGTTTGAACTTGTCGATGGAATCCAAAAACAGCTTGAGCGCATCGGCCTCGGGCTCTTGCTCATAGACGCTCACGTTCGTGGAGATGCGCGGCAGCATCATGTCGCCGCCGATCAGTACCTGCAAGTCGTCGCAGTACAGCGCTATGTGTTCAGGCGCGTGGCCATAGCCGCTGATGCAGCGCCAGCTACGCCCGCCGATATCAAGCACTGTGCCATCCATCAGCCGGTGGTAGCTGTCGGGGACGGAGGGCACCAGGTTAGGAAAGTAATTGGTGCGCGCGCGCACTTGCTCGACCGAGCCTTGGTCGTTCATGCCGTGGGCCGCGAAATATGCGGCGGAGCGTTCGCCGCCAAAGCCGTTGGCGCCCATGCAGGCAAAGCGCGCCACCTGGTAGTCGGCGGCGCTGATCCACAAGTCCACCTTCCAGCGCTCGCACAGCCAATGGGCCAGGCCGATGTGGTCCGGGTGCATATGGGTGCAGATCACGCGCAGGATGGGCAGGCCTTGCAATTCGTTGGTAAAAATTTGTTCCCATTGGGCCTTGGCTTCATCGCGGTGGATGCAGCAGTCCACCACGCTCCAGCCCTGCACCGGGCCGCTTTCGCCCTCCATGCAATCGCGCAATAGCCAGAGGTTGATATGGTCTAGCGCAAATGGCAGCACCATGCGTACCCACAAGATGCCGGGCGCTACCTCGATGCTGCCTCCCGGCGCGGGCAGGGCGTCGCCCAGGGGGTAGTGCAAATGGGATTCGAGGGCATTCATCGTGGGCGGCTTATGGTTCATAATTGACGTTTACGTAAACGTCAACCGTGGATTCTAGACAGCCGGGCCCAGCGCCTCTGTCGCATTGGTTTGTCGCTTGCACCTCGCCTTTTATTTGCCTCCGACTATGAGCAGTACCTTTAGTATCAGCGACCTGTCGAAAGAGTTTGACCTGACCACCCGGGCCATCCGTTTTTACGAAGACCTGGGTTTGTTGCAACCCGAGCGCACCGGCCCGGGCGGGCGCAACCGGGTCTATAGCGTGCGTGATCGCACCCGCCTGAAGCTGACCTTGCGTGCCAAGCGCCTGGGCCTGAGCCTGACCGAGGCCAAGGACATCATCGACACCTACGAAAGTCCGCGCGATACCGGTATGCAGCTGACCAAGTTTTTGGAAGTGCTGGACGTACACCGCAGCCGCATCGAGGATCAGATGGCCGATTTGCAGGCCAATCTGGACGAGATCAAAGTGCATCAGCGCGAGGCCCGCGCCTTGCTGGGCAAAGTGGTCGCCACCAGCCCCAAAAACAAAAAGCCCAAAGCCCAGATCGCCCATGTCCGTTAATACGCCCTTTCCCGCGCTCTGGCAGCGTATTGCGGGCAGCCTAGCGCGCCAGGGCATGTCGCAGTTGCTGGGCGCGCGCTTGCTGCGTGCCGAGCCTGGCTGTGTGGAGTTGGTATTGCCGTATTCCGACAAAGTGACGCAGCAGCAAGGCGGCTTTCACGGCGGCGCTACCGGCATGCTGGCCGACATCGCTGGCGGCTACGCAGCGCTCACGCTGGCACCCGATGGGCTGGAGGTCACCACGGTGGAATACAAAATCAATTTTCTGGCGGCTTTTAGAGAGGGTGAGTTACGCGCAACCGGTACCGTCGTGCGCGCCGGTAAGCGCGTGACAGTGGCTGCGGTAGAAGTGCTGCATGTAGATGCACAAGGGCGCAGCAGCCCCTGTGCGCTGATGCAGCAAACCCTGACCACCGTGCCTGCCAGCGGCTGAACGATTTTTCTGGAGGGACACCAAAATGACACTACCCGGCCTGGACTTTCAACTTGGCGAAGACGTCGATGCGCTGCGCGAAGCGGTGCATGATTTCGCGCGAGCCGAAATCGCGCCGCGCGCCGCCGCTATCGACCGCGACGACCAGTTCCCCATGGACTTGTGGCGCAAGATGGGCGATCTGGGCGTGCTGGGTATCACGGTGGAAGAAGAATACGGCGGCGCGGCCATGGGCTACCTGGCGCACATGGTAGCCATGGAAGAAATCTCGCGCGCCAGTGCGTCGGTGGGTTTGTCCTATGGCGCGCACAGCAATTTATGCGTTAACCAAATTCGCCGCAATGGCACGCCAGAGCAGCGCCAGCGCTACTTGCCCAAGCTGATCAGCGGCGAGCACGTAGGCGCCTTGGCCATGAGCGAGCCCGGAGCGGGCAGCGATGTGTTGTCCATGAAGCTGCGCGCGCAAGACAAGGGCGGTTACTTCGTGCTCAACGGCAGCAAGATGTGGATTACCAACGGCCCGGATGCCGACACTTTGGTCGTCTATGCCAAAACCGACCCAGAGCTAGGGGCGCGCGGCGTAACCGCGTTTTTGATTGAAAAAAGCATGCCGGGTTTCTCGGTGGCGCAAAAACTGGACAAGCTGGGCATGCGCGGCAGCCACACCGGCGAGCTGGTGTTTAACAACGTGGAAGTGCCGCTGGCCAACGTACTGGGTGGCATTAACAACGGTGCCAAGGTGTTGATGAGCGGCCTGGACTATGAGCGTGCGGTATTGAGCGGCGGGCCTTTGGGCATCATGCAAGCGGTTATGGACAACGTCATGCCCTATATCCACGAGCGCAAGCAGTTTGGGCAAAGCATTGGCGAGTTTCAGCTGATTCAGGGCAAGGTGGCCGATATGTACACCGTGCTGCAAGCAGGGCGCTCGTTTGCGTATATGGTGGCAAAAAACTTGGATTCGCTGGGTACCGAGCATGTGCGCCGCGTGCGCAAAGACTGCGCCAGCGTGATTTTGTGGACCGCCGAAAAAGCCACCTGGATGGCTGGTGAAGGCGTGCAAATATTTGGCGGCAACGGTTATATCAATGACTACCCGCTGGGCCGTTTGTGGCGCGATGCCAAGCTGTATGAAATCGGCGCTGGCACCAGCGAGATTCGCCGTATGCTCATTGGTCGT
>CANFVA010000083.1 GCA_947450255.1 Comamonadaceae bacterium | reverse complement strand
CGCCGTGCTGCACTTTTTGGCCATTGCCCATGCTGCTGGCGTGGAGTGGACGATTGAAGACTTCGAGCGCGTACGCGTCAAAACGCCGGTCTTGTGCGACCTCAAACCCAGCGGCAAATACCTGGCCGTAGACCTGCACCGCGCAGGCGGTATTCCGCAAGTCATGAAAACTTTGCTGGTGGCTGGTTTGCTGCACGGCGACTGCCTAACGATCACTGGCCAGACGATTGCCGAAGTGCTCGCCGACATCCCCGATGCGCCGCGGGCCGACCAGGACGTGATCCGTCCCATCAACAACCCCATGTACGCCCAGGGCCATCTGGCGATATTGAAAGGCAACCTCTCGCCAGAAGGCTGCGTGGCCAAGATCACCGGCCTAAAAAAGCCGGTCATGACCGGCCCGGCCCGCGTGTTTGACGACGAGCAATCGGCGCTTAAAGCGATTCTGGACGGCAAGATCGTGGCGGGCGACGTGATGGTTTTGCGCTACCTCGGCCCCAAAGGCGGCCCCGGTATGCCCGAAATGCTGGCACCCACCGGCGCGCTCATAGGCGCAGGCTTGGGCGAGAGCGTAGGCCTGATTACCGATGGCCGTTTTTCCGGTGGCACCTGGGGCATGGTAGTCGGCCATGTCGCGCCCGAAGCGGCGGTCGGCGGCACGATTGCCTTTATTCATGAAGGCGACTCGATCACCATCGACTCGCATGCCTTGCTGCTGCAGCTGAATGTGCCGGACGAAGAAATCGCCCAACGCCGCGCCGCCTGGACAGCGCCTGCGCCGCGCTACACGCGCGGCGTGCAAGCCAAGTTCGCCTTCAATGCCTCCGCCGCCAGCAAAGGCGCGGTGCTGGACGATTATTGAGAAACACCTACAAAGCCGCGTTCTTGAGTGACGCCAACTGCCACACTTGCAAAATGCCTTTGCGTCACTGGGAGGAGCGACAGCGACGCGGCAGTCCATGTAGGCATGAAGCTATGGATTGCCGCAGCCTTCGGCTTCGCAATGACCGATTTAGGGCTTTGCAAATAGGCGCTAGCTTGGCAAGCGACGGATGGCTTGCACTTGCAAATCGGCCGTGCCGTCGGACAAACGCGCTAGCACCCGCTGGCCGGTTTGCATGTGGGCGGTACCCGTCAGGGGCCGGCCCGCATCATCTTGCAGCCAAGCGTAACCCCGTCGCAGCACCAGTTGCGGGTCCACAGCGGCCAGGCGCGCACCCAACTGCGCCAGACGGCTGCGCTGAAGCTGCGCCGCCACGTTCGCACCATGGCGCAATGCGGCCTGGTCAGCCAGCAAGCGCGTTTGCTGGGTTTGCAAATGCTGGCCCGGCGCATAGGCCATACGCTGGCCGAGGCTTGCCAAGCGCAGTTGCAATCGATTGACGAGCGCGGCCGGACGCCCCGCCCGGCTGGCTACCTGGTCCAGGCGTTGCGCCTGGCGGTCCAGCACGCGCAATACGGCGTTTTGCAAACGCGCTTGCAGGTAGCTCGCGGCATCTTGTAATTGCTCTAAGGGGACGGCGCACAACTCGGCTGCAGCCGTCGGCGTCGGAGCGCGCAGGTCCGCCACAAAATCGGCAATCGTGAAATCCGTTTCATGGCCAATGCCGGTGATGACCGGCACCGGGCTTTGCGTAATTACCCGAGCCAGCGCTTCGTCATTAAAGGACCACAAATCCTCCATGGCGCCGCCACCGCGCACCAGCAGTATGAGATCCACTGGCACAGCCCCGTTTGCGTCGTCACGTTCATTGGCGCCAGTGAGCGCCCGGGCACTAGTTGTACCCCTGGCGTACAAGGCCTGCATAGCCTGTACCAGTTCGCCAGCGGCATTGGCACCCTGCACGCTGGCCGGTGCGATCAGGACCGGAATGTGCGGCACCCGCCTTTGCAAAGCACTGATCACATCGTGCAAGGCGGCAGCCCCCAGCGAGGTGACCACGCCGATGCCGCGTACCCGCGTGGGTAGCGGCTTTTTGCGCTCGGGCGCAAACAGGCCTTCGGCCTGCAAGCGCGCTTTGAGCTGCACAAACTGCTCATACAGATTGCCCTCGCCCGCCTCCACCATCGCTTCGACTACCAGCTGCAACTCCCCCCGCGGCTCATAGACACCCAAGCGGCCCGACACCTCTACACGCTGCCCCTCCCGTGGCGCAAATGCCAAGCCCGAGGCCGCGCGCTTGAACATGGCGCAGCGCAATTGCCCGCTGCTGTCCTTGATTGAAAAATAGCAGTGCCCACTGGCGGCTCGGACAAAGCCGGTGATTTCGCCAGCCACGCGCACCGGATTGAAACGGGCATCCAAAGCATCCGCAATGGCGTGGCACAGAGCGCCTACGGACCACACCAGGGGTGCGGCGCGGCGAGCGGGCAAAACATCAGACATACATTGGGGTGGGTATAGCCCTTAGGGCATGTAGCACAGGAAAATTAACCAGCTTTAAATAATAAATTTGGTAATAATCACAGATAATTGTATTTTTAACACTACGTTAAGGGGATTGATGTGCTTTCCATCATACTAGCCGCGGGTTGGCCCATTTGGCCTTTAGTTGCCAGTTCCGTAGTGGCCCTGGCCATTGTGATTGAGCGCTATCTCAGCCTCACCGATGCAAAAATTGCCCCTTCAGGGCTGGCCAAAGCCGTCATCGCCAGTCTCCAAGACGGCCTTCCAGCGCAAGACGCGATCGCCCAACTCGAACGCAATTCCTTACTCGGCATGGTGCTGGCCAGTGCGCTGCGTCTGCGCTCAGTACATCCGCTGGCCCCGGACGCGGATGTCCGCGCCGCCCTCCACCTGGCCGGCCGCCTGGCCGTCCAAACGCTGGAAATGCGCCTCACCGCCCTGGCCACTATTGCCTCGGCAGCGCCTTTGATGGGATTGCTGGGCACCGTGGTGGGGCTGATCGAGATATTTGGCGCGCAAACGCCAGGCGCGGTCGCCAGCAACCCGGCCCAATTGGCCCAGGGCATTTCGATCGCCCTGTACAACACCGCTTTCGGCCTTATCGTGGCCATACCCGCGCTGGTGTTCTGGCGCTATTTCCGCGCCCGCGCAGATGCCTATTTGCTGCACCTCGAAAGCGCAGCCGACGAATTACTGCGCCGCTTGCGCGCCATGGAAGCAGCATGAGCGGCGGCTTTCATCTTCTCGGGCGCAGCGATACAGAAACGCTGTCCTTACGGCCACGCCAGGTCAGCGAGCCGGAAATCAACCTGATCCCTTTCATCGACGTTTTGCTGGTCATACTTATTTTTTTAGTATTGACAACTACATACAGCCAAAACCTCCAGTTACGCATTAACTTGCCGGTAGCACAGGCGGAAAAGAACCAAGCAAGCCATCCGCCGCTGCAGATCACCGTCACCGCCAATGGCGACTACGGCCTGCAAGGTAAACTGATCGCCGAACATACTGCCGCCGCCCTGTCCGAGGCGCTGCTGGCACACCTTCGTGGAGACAGCCAAGCCGTGCTCATCATCAGCGCCGATGCCCTCAGCAGCCACCAGTCCGTGATTACGGCGGTGGACGCGGCACGCATGGCTGGTATCGGCCACATTACTTTTGCGCTTCAGGCCCGCGAGGGTGCGCCCCGGCGCTAAACCATGCGCCGCCTGGCAACGCAGCTTTTGCTCTGTGCCTGGCAAGGACGAGCCCCGTGGGCCTGGCCGCTGCGGCCCATTGCCTGGTTTTACCGCCTGCTCTTGACCTTACGGCGCGCGCTGTTTGCGCTGGACTGGCGCAAAGTGGAGCAACCCGCCGTCTGCGTGGTGATCGTGGGCAATGTGGTGGTTGGTGGTGGGGGTAAAACGCCGACCGTATTGTCGGTGGTAGACCATCTGCGAGCCCAAGGCTGGGCCGTAGGCATTATTTCCACAGGCTATGGCCGCCGTGCCCACGCCACCCTAGAGGTCTTTGCGGACGCGCCCGTGCACTGCGTCGGCGACGAAGCCCTGTTACTGCGCCAACGCAGCGGCGTTCCGGTGTTTGTAGGCCCCTCCCGCGCGCGCAGCGTGCAGGCCCTGCTGCGCGCTTACCCTGCCACCCGCATCGTCGTCTGCGACGACGGATTGCAGGACTTCAGCCTGTACCGCGATGTCGAGATTTGCATGATGCATGGCGATGGTTTGGGTAATGGGCTTTTGCTACCGGCCGGTCCATTGCGCGAGTCCTGGCCGCGTCCAGCGCTGGCTTGCGCTGGCGTGGACGACGGGCGGATATTGGTGGTGCGAAGCGGCGCCCCGCATCCAGGCGAATTTGCCACCCACCGCCGCCTAGGCCCCAACGCCAGGCGCGCAGACGGCAGCACTTGCAGCCTGAGCAGCCTGCAAACTGATCCGGCCCTCAAAGCGGTCGCTGCCATCGCCCGCCCCACCGCGTTTTTTGCGATGCTGCAGGCTGCGGGCTTACAGTTGGCAGCGCAAGAGGCCTTGCCCGACCATGCCGACTTCCAAGGTCGCACGCGCGCCTCGTTTGGCAACTACACCCTGGTCTGTACTGAAAAAGACGCGGCCAAACTATGGGAGCTAGCGCCGGACGCCTGGGCCGTACCCTTGGAGCAAGACCTGGAGCCAGGCTTTTACACCGCGTTGGATGCGCGCATCGCAGCGGCCTGGGCGGGACGTTTATCATCGCTGCATGGACACTAAATTATTGGCGTTGCTGGTCTGCCCGGTGACCAAAGGGCCGCTCGAATGGCACGCGCAAACCCAAGAGCTTTGGTCGCGCAGTGCCCGCCTGGCCTATAGCGTGCGCGATGGCATTCCCATCCTTCTAGAGAACGAAGCGCGTACGCTGAGCGACACCGAATTGGGCCTGTAGCCGCGATGGCCACGACTGTCCTGATCCCGGCGCGTCTGGCATCCAGCCGTTTACCCGAAAAACCTCTGGCGGATTTGGGTGGAATGCCCATGGTGGTGCGTGTGGCCCAACGGGTGGCGCAAGGTCTACCAGCCGACACGCAGATCGTCGTGGCATGCGACAGCCCGCGCATCGTCCGGGCCTGCGAGGCCTATGGTGTGCATGCCCTGCTGACCCGCGTGGACCATGTGTCAGGTAGCGACCGCCTGGCCCAAGCCTGCGAATTGCTCGGTCTGGCCGATGAGTCCATTGTGGTCAATGTGCAAGGCGACGAGCCGCTCATTGACCCTAGGCTGGTAGCGGCGGTTGAGGATTTACTCAAGCAACACCCGCAGGCGAGCATGGGTACGGCGGCCCATGCACTGGAAAGCGGCGCAGATTTTTATGACCCGAATGTGGTCAAGGTCGTGTGCGACGCAGCGGGCATGGCCATGTACTTTAGTCGCGCCCCGATTGCCTGGTGGCGTGACCGCCCCAAGGACGCGCCGACCGCCTTGCCTTCGCCAGCGCCGCTGCGCCACATTGGTATTTATTCCTACCGCGTCGGTTTTTTGCGACGCTTTCCCAGCCTGACGCAGGCACCAATGGAAATCAGCGAAGCATTGGAGCAATTGCGGGCGCTGTGGCATGGCTACAAGATCGCGGTCCACACCAGCGACAGCGCGCCTGCGCCGGGCGTGGATACGCCGCAGGACCTCGAACGCGTGCGGCGCCTGCTTGCGCCAGGCTAACCCTTACCAAACTGTAAGCCTACTGAAGTAGGGCGCGTGCTATTCTCGACGCCAGACCCTAAAACGCAGCCGGCTACCGCCTGAGGTAGCCCGGCAATGAAGAGACACCGATTTGCGAGGTTAGCCATGCGATTGATTCTGTTAGGTGCGCCCGGCGCAGGCAAAGGCACCCAGGCCACATTCATCTGCCAAAAATATGGCATTCCTCAAATCTCCACTGGCGATATGTTGCGCGCTGCCGTGAAAGCCGGTACCCCGCTGGGCTTGGAAGCCAAAGCTATCATGGACTCGGGCGGCTTGGTCAGCGATGCACTGATCATCGGCCTAGTCAAAGACCGTCTCACCCAGCCCGACTGTGCCAAGGGCTTTTTGTTTGACGGCTTTCCGCGCACCATTCCACAAGCCGACGCGATGAAAGCGGCGGGCGTTGGGCTGGACTATGTAGTGGAAATCGATGTGCCTTTTGACGCCATCATTGAGCGCATGAGTGGCAGGCGTTCACACCCTGCGTCGGGCCGCACCTACCATGTGAAGTTCAACCCCCCCAAAGTTGCTGGCCAGGACGACATCACCGGCGAGCCTTTGATCCAACGCGAAGACGACAAAGAGGAGACCGTGAAAAACCGGCTCAACGTCTATAGCGCGCAAACCCGCCCGCTGGTGAAGTATTACTCCGATTGGGCGGCGCAAGAACCGGCTAAGGCCCCCAAATACCGCGCTGTCAACGGCCAGGGTTCGGTGGAGTCCATCCGCGACAGCGTGTTTGCGGTACTGCAAAGCTAAGCGCGCAATCCGCCCCACAAAAAAAGGATGCGCGAAGCATCCTTTTTTGTCTGGCGCGCTGCGGACCGGCTGGAGCTGCGCTTGCGCAGTCAGCGCAGGCCTAAATAGGCCTTAGTAGGTTTTAGTAGGCCTGGCCCAGCTGGTCCAGGATCGCCGGGTTCTCCAGGGTCGAAACGTCCTGGGTGATCGTCTCACCTTTAGCCAGGGAGCGCAGCAGGCGGCGCATGATTTTCCCAGAACGGGTCTTGGGCAGGTTCTCGCCAAAGCGGATGTCCTTGGGCTTGGCGATCGGGCCGATTTCTTTGGCCACCCAGTCGCGCAATTCCTTGGCAATCGCCTTGGCCTCTTCGGGGCTGGGGCGTGCACGCTTGAGCACTACAAAAGCGCAAATCGCCTCGCCGGTCAGGTCATCGGGGCGGCCCACTACGGCCGCTTCGGCGACCAAGTCCGTTTTGGACACCAGCGCCGATTCAATTTCCATGGTGCCCATGCGGTGGCCCGATACATTGAGCACATCGTCAATGCGACCGGTGATACGGAAGTACCCGCGGTCCGCGCTGCGCACTGCGCCGTCGCCGGCCAAATACAGCTTGCCACCCATTTCTTCTGGGAAGTAGCTTTTTTTGAAACGCTCCGGGTCGTTCCAGATGGTGCGGATCATGGACGGCCAGGGGCGCGTCACCACCAAAATGCCGCCCGTGCCATTGGGTATCGGGTTGCCCACTTCATCGACGATGGCGGCCATGATGCCGGGCAAGGGCAAGGTGCAACTGCCGGGCACCAGCGGGGTGGCGCCGGGCAGCGGCGTCATCATGTGGCCGCCAGTTTCGGTTTGCCAGAAGGTATCGACGATGGGGCACTTCTCATGGCCCACATGGCGGTAGTACCACATCCAGGCCTCCGGGTTGATGGGCTCGCCCACCGAACCGAGGATGCGCAAGCTGCTCAGGTCCGACCGGTCTGGGTGTACGGCAGGGTCGCTTTCAGCGGCTTTGATGAGCGATCTGATGGCCGTCGGTGCGGTGTAAAAAATCGAGCACTTATGGCGCTCGATCATTTGCCAGAAACGACCGGCGTTGGGGAAAGTGGGCACGCCTTCAAAAATGATTTGCGTCGCGCCCGCGGCCAAGGGGCCGTAGGCGACATAGGTGTGACCGGTAATCCAGCCGATGTCGGCGGTACACCAAAACACATCATCGGCGCGCAGGTCAAAAGTCCAGTCCATTGTCAGCTTGGCCCAGAGCAAATAGCCGCCGGTGGAATGCTGCACGCCTTTGGGTTTGCCGGTGGAGCCTGAGGTGTACAAAATGAACAGCGGGTGCTCCGCGCCCACGGCTACCGGCGCGCAGACGCTGCTTTGACCGGCCAATGCTTCTGTAAAGCTTTTGTCGCGCCCGGCCACCATATTGCAGGCGGAGGTTGTGCGCTGATAGACAAACACAGTTTTGATCGACTCGCAGCCACCCATGGCAAGGCCCTCGTCCACAATCGCTTTGAGGGGCAGCTCTTTACCGCCGCGCATTTGGTAGTTGGCGGTAATAACGGCAACCGCGCCAGCGTCGATGATGCGTTCTTGCAAGGCCTTGGCGGAAAAGCCGCCAAAGACCACGCTATGGGTGGCGCCGATACGCGCACAGGCCTGCATGGCGATCACGCCTTCCAGCGTCATGGGCATATAGACCAGCACGCGGTCGCCTTTTTGGATACCGGCGGCCTTGAGCGCATTGGCAAACTGGCTGACGCGCGCCAGCAGTTCTTTGTAGGTAGTTTTGGTGACCGCGCCATCGTCGGCTTCGAAAATCACGGCAGTTTTGTTTTCCACCGGCGTGCCCATGTGGCGGTCCAGGCAATTGGCCGAGGCGTTGAGCTCGCCGTCGTCAAACCAGCGGTAGAACGGCGCGTTGGTTTCGTCCAAAACGCGGCTGAAGGGCTTGGTCCAGCTCAGGTTGTCGCGCGCCAGTTGGCTCCAAAAACCGTTGTAGTCTTTGTCGGCGGCATCGCACATCGCCTGGTAGGCGGGCATGCCGGAAATACGGGCGCCTTTTTGCGTCGCTTCGCTGGGATGAAAAACACGGTTTTCGACCAGAACGGACTCGATGGCGGATGCGGACGAACTCATAAGACCTGTCTCCTTGTTATGTTCCTAAAGCGTGAGCGATGTTCGGCCCTGGCACTTACAGCGCACTGACTTTTGCCCGGGCGAAGACTGATTTTGGCGGGGATTGCAGGCATCGGCAAGCCGCGCCAGCCACCGGGGTCGGGCGACCCAGAGGCTAAACTCCAGCCCTTATTGCATGCCCTACCCCATGACTACTATTACCCAAAACGACCTCGTTGAATCTGTCGCCGCCGCCCTGCAGTACATCAGCTACTACCACCCGGCCGATTACATCGCCCACCTGGCCCGCGCCTACGAGCGCGAGCAAAGCTCTGCCGCCAAAGACGCCATCGCCCAGATCCTGACGAATAGCAAAATGAGTGCCACCGGGCACAGACCGATTTGCCAAGACACGGGCATCGTCAATGTGTTCCTCAAAGTCGGCATGGACGTGCGCTGGAGCGGCTTTAGCGGCTCTTTGGACGATGCCGTTAACCAGGGCGTGCGCCAAGGCTACCTGCATCCCGACAACACGCTGCGCGCCAGCGTCGTGGCCGACCCGCAATTTGCCCGCAAGAACACCAAGGACAACACGCCGGCCGTGATCTTCACCGAGCTGGTGCCTGGCAATACGGTAGAGGTGACGGTCGCAGCCAAAGGCGGCGGCTCGGAAAACAAAAGCAAGCTGGTCATGCTCAACCCCGGGGACTCGGTGGTCGACTGGGTGCTCAAAACAGTGCCGACCATGGGTGCGGGCTGGTGCCCGCCGGGCATGCTGGGCATTGGCATTGGCGGCACGGCCGAAAAAGCCATGCTCATGGCCAAAGAAAGCCTGATGGACGACATCGATATGTACGCCCTGCAGGCCAAATCGTCGGCAGGTCAGGCGCTGACACAGACCGAGGAACTGCGCCTGGAGCTGTACGACAAAGTCAATGCGCTGGGCATCGGCGCACAAGGGCTGGGTGGCTTGACCACGGTGCTGGACGTCAAGATCAAGCTTTACCCCACGCATGCGGCCAGCAAGCCCGTGGCCATGATTCCCAATTGCGCCGCCACCCGCCACGCCCACTTTGTGCTGGACGGCAGCGGCCCGGCCTACCTGACGCCCCCGTCGCTAGACCTGTGGCCCTCGGTGGACTGGAAGCCAGACTATGTGAAAAGCACGCGCGTCGATCTCAACACGCTCACTCCTGCGCAGGTAGCGGCCTGGAAGCCAGGTCAGACGTTGCTGCTCAACGGAAAAATGCTGACCGGTCGCGATGCGGCGCACAAACGCATCCAGGGCATGCTGGCCAAGGGCGAAGCCTTGCCGGTGGACTTCACCAACCGGGTGATTTATTACGTCGGGCCAGTCGATCCGGTGCAAGGCGAAGCCGTCGGCCCGGCAGGCCCCACCACCGCCACGCGGATGGACGGATTTACCGAGATGATGTTGGCCCAAACCGGGCTGATCGCCATGGTGGGCAAGGCCGAACGCGGGCCAGTAGCCATCGAAGCCATCAAGAAACACCAAAGCGCCTACCTGATGGCGGTGGGCGGCGCTGCTTACCTGGTGAGCAAGGCCATCAAACACGCACGCGTGGTCGCATTCGCCGACCTGGGCATGGAGGCGATTTATGAATTTGATGTGGTGGACATGCCGGTTACCGTAGCCGTGGATGCCGGCGGCACCAGCGCGCACATCACTGGCCCGGCTTTGTGGCAACAAAAAATCGCCAGCGGCGAATTCAAAACCATCGCCGTCCAAGCGGCCTGAGCTCCATGCCAAGCCGCAATGCTGCCACCGCGCCCATCGGGGTTTTTGACAGCGGAATCGGCGGCCTGAGCGTAATGGCAGCGCTGCGCCGGGAATTGCCCGATGAGCGTTTCGTTTATATCGGTGACGCTGGCCATGCGCCCTATGGCGAGCGCGACACGGCGCATGTGCTGCAACGTTCGCAGCGTTTAGCTGACTACCTGTGCACAGCCCACCAAGCCAAAGCGCTGGTGCTGGCCTGCAATACGGCTACCGCCGCTGCCGTGGCCAGTTTGCGCGAGCGCTACCCGGCGCTACCCATTGTGGGCATTGAACCAGCGCTCAAACCAGCGGCGGCGCAGACTACCAGTGGCGTGGTAGCGGTCATGGCCACGCGCAGCACGCTGGCCAGTGACAAATTTTTGGCATTGGTGCGCACGCAGCCTCGCACGGTGCGCTTTTTGCTCCAGGCCTGTGACGGCCTGGCCGCTGCGATCGAACAGGCAGATCGCCACGCCATTGAATCGCTAAGCCAAGCGTATGTCAACGCGCTGGTAAGACAAGCACCAGGCGAGACGCTGATTGATACCGTGGTACTGGGGTGCACCCATTACGCTTTGATCAGTGATACCTTGGCCAGGCTTTGGGGGCCACAGGTGACGCTGCTCGATGCCGGCCAGCCCGTGGCCAGAAGAACCCGCCAGGTGCTGCAGGCTGCCGAACTACTTTGCCCGGCAAGCCCCGAGTCGCGGTCTGAAGCGGCCCGGGCACCCCTTGTTTGCTTGAGTACCGGCGATCCCACCGGACTAGAGCGCGCCCTGCAGGATTGGCATGTGGGCGAACCTGCTGTGACCGCCTGCGCCTTAGACTTGGCCTAATATGTTGGTGAAGAAACTGGCCTGTCCGACAGGAATCGAACCTGTGACCTACAGCTTAGAAGGCTGTTGCTCTATCCAACTGAGCTACGGACAGATGTGCGCAGCAAAGGCGCAAATGAAAAAGCCAAAGACATGGCTTTGGCAAGTATATTGGTCGGGGCGAAAGGATT
>CANFVA010000082.1 GCA_947450255.1 Comamonadaceae bacterium | reverse complement strand
GTAGCGCTGACCTCGGCCAATATGCGCTCCATGCTTTTGTATGGCGCTTTTGTAGCGGCCTTGCTACTCTTTCCTAACGGCGTGTTTGCGCGCCGCGCTGCGGCCCGCTAGCACCATGCGCGATTTATTTCCCAACCGGTGGTGGGCTGCTTTGTGGCTGGCTTGCCTGGTGCTGTTGGCGGTATTGCCTTTTGTTGCGAATGATTATGTGGTGGGTATCGGCCTGAGCGTGTTGATGTGGCTGGCCTTGACGCAAAGCTGGTGCTTGCTGTCCAAAATGACGGGCTATGTGTCGCTAGGGCATGTGGTGTTTTATGGTCTGGGCGCGTACCTGGTGGTCATCACCTGGCAACAGATTCCCTTGCCCCTGGCCATCGTCGGCGCCGGCGTGTTGGCCGCACTCCTGGCCGCGCTGGTGGGCCTGCCCGTGTTGCGGGTGCGTGGGCCCTATTTTGTGATTCTTACTTTTGGTTTGGCCGAATTGGTGAAGTACACCATCACCTGGGCCGAATCTGCCAGCGGCATGGCCAGCCGCATTTTGTTTGGCGCGCCGGATTTACAAGTCATCTATTTCTCCATGTTTGCGCTGGCGGTCATCGCGGTGGCCATGCTCACTTGGGTGGGCAGTTCGCGCTTTGGCCATGGCTTGCGTTCCTTGCGCGAAAACGAGGAGGCCGCCGAAACCCTGGGCGTGCCAGTGGTGCGCTACAAGTTGATTGCCTTTGTGCTGGGCGCCGCCATACCGGGCATGGTCGGTGGCGTCATGGCGCTGCGCTCTACCTACTTTGTCGTCGGCCAGGTGTTTGACCCGATGATTTCTGTCACCGTTATCGCTATGGCGATTTTGGGCGGTGGCGACAACGCACGCGGCCCCCTGCTGGGCGTACTGTTCTTGTCGCTTTTGTCTGAACTTTTGTGGGCTAACGCGCCTTTGCTGTATATGGTGATTTTGGGTACGGTGCTCATCGTTTTTGTGCTGGTGTTACCGCAGGGAATTATGGGTTTGTTGGAGCGCAAAAAAGTCCCAAGCACCCAGCTGCCGAATGATGCAGCGCAAGCATCCCTCAAGCAAGGCGGAGCACCATGAGTGCCCTATTGCACATCCAAGGAGTAGGCAAGCGCTTTGGCGGCTTGCAGGCGCTCGAGCAAGTGTCATTCGAGGTGCAAGCGGGCCAGATTGTCGGCGTGATGGGCGCCAATGGTGCGGGCAAAACTACTTTGTTTGCCTTGATTGCCGGTAACACTGCGCCGAGCACCGGTAGCATTCACTTTGGCGGGCGCAGCCTAGCCGGATTGCGTGCCGACCAGATTTGCCGCTTGGGCATTGCGCGTACCTTTCAAATTGTTAAACCCTTTCCCATGCTCACCGTGCTGGAAAACTTGCGCACGGCGGCGCTGTTTGGTAAAGCACAAGCGCCCGATATGGCCAGTGCCGATAAAGCGGCTTGGCAGGTGTTAGAAGAAGTGGGCCTGGCGCCCGTGGCCTTGCAGCCCGCCCACACGCTGACCCTGTCGGGCCAAAAGCGCCTGGAAATTGCGCGTGCTGTCGCCACTGGTGCGCAACTGGTGCTGCTCGATGAAGTGATGGCCGGCCTAACGCCCACCGAAGTGGCGCAGATGCTGCAAACCTTGCGCGCGCTGCACGCCTCACGCGGGCTGACGCTGCTGGTAATTGAACACGTGATGCGCGCCCTGATGGAATTGTGCGAACACATTGTGGTGCTGCACCACGGCAGCCTGATCGCCCAAGGCACGCCTGCACACATCGCGCAGGACCCGCAAGTACATGCCGCCTATTTCGGAGACAGCCCATGAGCGCAGAGCCCATGCTCCAGGTCGACGATCTGGCCGGCGGCTATGGCGATACCGCCATACTGCATGGCGTGGATTTGCAGGTGCAAAGCGGCGGCGCCACGGCCTTGCTGGGGGGCAATGGCGCGGGCAAGACCACGCTCATGAAAACGCTGGCCGGCCTCTTACCCGTGCGCCGTGGGCGTATCCGGTTTTTGGGTGAAGACATCAGCCGCCTGGACTGCGACAAGCGGGTGTTGGCCGGGCTGGTGCTGGTGCCCGAAGGGCGCATGGTTTTCCCTAGCCTAACGGTGCAAGAAAACTTGCGCCTGGGCGCCATCAACCCGCGCGCCCGCGTGCACTGGCACAGCACGCTGGAGCAGGTGTACCACGTCTTTCCCCGCTTGAAAGAGCGCCACACGCAACATGCGCTCACGCTATCGGGCGGCGAGCAGCAAATGCTGGCGATTGGCCGGGGCATGATGGCCATGCCGCGTTTGATGTTGCTAGACGAACCGACTTTGGGTTTGTCGCCTTTGATGGCACAGCATATTTTTGGCCTGGTGCACACGATGGTGGAAGGCGGCTTGACGCTGCTCTTGGCTGAGCAAGATGTGCGCAAAGCGCTACAGGCCTCTAACCACGCTTATGTGCTGGAAAACGGGCGCGTGGTGATACAAGGTGGGGCCAGCGAAGTGGCCTCTGACCCGCGCGTGCAGTCGGCCTATTTAGGTTTGTAAATACCGGCGCAGCCAGTGCGCTAGGTTTCCATCATCAAGGACGGTCTATTGTGAACACCACGCCCTATCGCATTCCTGGTAAACCTTCGCTCGCCCTCGATCTGGCCGGTAGCGGCCCGCTGGTCTTGTTCATGCACGGCATAGGCGGCAACCGCAGCAACTGGCGCGCGCAGCGCGAGGCCTTTGCCCACGACTTTGCATTTGCCGCCTGGGACGCGCGCGGCTACGGGGATAGCGAGGATTACGAAGGCCCTTTAGCGTTTGATGATTTTGTGCATGACGTGCTGCGGGTGCTGGACCACTTTGGCGTCGCCCGCGCGCATTTGGTGGGCTTGTCCATGGGCGGGCGTATTGCGATGCGCACCGCTTTGCTGCACCCAGATCGGGTTGCAACGCTCACCCTGGTGGACACGCATGAAGGCTTTGAAGCCTTCAGCCCCGAGCAGCGCCAGGCTTTTGTCGATAGCCGCCGCGCCCCCTTGCTGGCAGGCAAAGAACCGCGCGATATTGCCGAGCCGGTGGCCCGCAGCTTGGTCAGCCCCGGCGCCAAGCTCGAACATTTGCAGCAACTGATAGACAGTATTTCTGCGCTGCATAAAGACTCGTACATCAAATCTTTGGAAGCGACGGTAGCGCAGGTGACGCTGGGCGACATCTCAGCCATCCGCGCGCCAGTGCATTTTGTGGTGGGGGCGCAAGACACGCTCACGCCCGTAGCCATGCACCATGAAATGGCCGCAAAAATCGGACATGCGCCGGTCAGCATCCTGCCTGGCGCGGGGCATTTAAGCAATATTGAAAATGCCTTGGCGTTTAACCGGGCGGCGCTCGATTGGTTGCTGCCGCATGCGCAGATGGGCGATGTGCCGCATCATTGGCTATAAGACTAAAGACTGCAAACACAATCAAGCGCTAACAGAGTCGCAGTTCATAACTGCGCACGCGCCACGGTTCTCGCCAGGTGCAATGGAATATGACGTAGCCACGCCGTAACCAACCACCGCGTCCAAATATGGCGTCCGCGCTTTTGCGCATTCCCAGGGCGTGCCTTTACGTAATGGCCAGGATACATAAAAGTCAATATATGGCTATGAGGGCGACAAATGATTTCATGCATGTACGGTAAATATTCGCATGCATAATGGTGCACATAAAACGATTACTCAAAAAATACAGCGATGGCGACTGTATTTTCAGCGTTAACCAAGATGTTTCCCGAACCCGAATTATTCAGCTAAGCCGCACATGGGCTAACTGTAAGGAAATCTAATATGAAATACATTGGGCTATGCATGGCCGTTTCTCTTTTGGCCGCCTGTGGTGGCGGTGGTGGTGGTGGTGATGGCGGTATAGGTTGGGGGAATGGCGGTGTTACTTCACCGACAAGTACCTCGGGCTATGCGGCCAAAGGAATTATTCAGGGTGCCACGGTGTTGGTCTGCCGTATTAAAGACCGTGCCATAGAGGCGGACGCGCTATGTGCAAAGGGAACGACGGGGCAAGATGGCAGCTATCTGGTATCTTTGTCGGACGGGTGGACCGGTCCTGTCATGGTCAAAATCATGCCAAACGTCGGCTCCAAAATGCTTGACGAGACTACCGGCAACTACGATGACTTCAACCTGACGGACGGAATTCGTGCCGTGGTAGCCACCGCAGGTACGCCGGCTTATGTGACGCCGTTCAGTGAAATAGCAGCAAATGCTGCCATGGCTAGCGGTAATGTGGACGCGATTGTTGTGCAACAGGCCAACGCCATGGTGCAAAGCAACTTTGGCGTAGATTTATCAGTCAAACCTTTGGTCGATATAAAGGGTTCATCAGCAGATCCCGCTGCTTTGGGCAAGCAAATTGCCATGGTGCAAAAACTGGCGCAAATAGTCGACGCGAGCAAAAACAGCGGCCTATTAAGGAACGCTGATGGTAGTAATTGCACTTCCATAGCCTGTGGGATACAAGCGATGCGGGTGATGGCACCTAGCGCCACTTCGGTAAAACAATCCGCAGGTAGGACGATGAGCGATGTATTTGCTGCATCAGTGCCGATTCAATTCCCCGTTCTCAAATCAAACGGAGAGATTCGGGTAATTGCCATGAATCCGCATGATTCGGAAAGTATGCAATCTGGTTTATTAAATGCAGGCCTCAGCAATGCCGGCACGGTAGCTGCCGCGGTAAAGACGAGCGTGGACCAAGAAAATGCCAACACCCAATCGAATTTATCTGTTTTAAAAGGAAAAACCGCCGACAATAACGGTAACGTCGGCTATACGCCACCGACTACAACGCAACTAGCTTCGCTGCAACAGGCCAAGTTAATGGTCAAATTTTTGCGCGAGGCCATGAACCGTTTTTCCAATGCATTACATATCGGTTACCTCGACAAGCAACAAACCCGTATAAGTACCGAACTTCAAAATTTGGTACAACCGAGCATTGAGCGAAGCACAGGCAGGCTAGAGGCTATGCAATTTGCACTACAGCTCTATAACGATGCAAGTGCACCCAATGCTTCAGGGTTACGCGCCACGACAAATAAGGATACTGGCAAGACCTATTACATCCGTAGCACTGGAACCTTAATGGATGCAGCTTGGGGCGGTAGTTACACCGGCTGCAGCGCAGAAAAGGCGAGCACTGGTGACGCCATAGCCTTGGTGGCCTGCATCACTTCCAGCCACAGCGACGCCTCGGGTTTTAAGCTCGTTCCGGTGGCAGGGCAAGAAGGATCATTCACTTACGGTTTAATACGGCTTAGGTCTGCCGCTAGCCCTGTGCAAAGTGCAAATTTAGTTCCGGGCCCCTATTCCTACGATCCGGCTACCCGTGTTAACACTTTAGATCCGAATTGCTTTAGTTCTGCGGGTTTTACCACTCCCAGTTGGAGCGACAGTACAGGTGCTACCTGTTCTGCTTATACCGGAACGGGAACGCTTACCCAGATCAGCAGTGGAGGCGCGATTTCAGGCATCACGGTAAAGGGCTCTATGCCGCCTTCAAATAATCCCTATGCGCGACAAATTGGATTCGAAAAAATTGAATTGAATTTCAGTGCTACAGAAAGCAGTATTTCCGCCATTAAGGCAAATACCAAGCGAAGCTTGGTTAGTAACAAACTCAGTGGTTTTATTGAAGCCTATGAAACTCCTATTAGTACAAATTCTGCCGCGGTTGATACTTCCAAAGTGGTAAAAATTGCTTTGGAGGACGGCTCATACCTCAATGTCATTCGGACTTCGACCGATTCGGGATATTTAATTTCTACTAATGCCCAGGAGGGCACCTTTAAAATAAGCTTCACAGCGCAAAACACCAGGGGCGTTGGTATCCTCACAGCAAACGACTGGGTGTTTGATAAAAATGGCATGAAGGATCAGCCGCGCACTATGATTTTCGACGGCACCTTGAGCGATATTTCCAGCGCCGGTGACGGCGACATTCTCAAGGGTAAATTCACGATGAATCAACCCAATTACGCCGCTATCGACGGTAGCAAGCCCAGTGCCTATGGCAATGACTATGGTGCAACCTTGAGCTTTGTCGGTAGCGTCAACGCCAAGCAGTCCAGCGATTACATCAAGGCGAGTTTGGGTTTTAGCAGTATTTACAGTGCGCCCGGAAGATCAGCTGACGCGGTGACCATCAGGCTTGAGATAGCGGGAGGCTTTGTGTTGCAAGGATCTGCGGTGGGTGACCCCAGGCCCGGCGTAGGCGGAACCATGACGCTGCGCAATCAAGATGGCATCATCGTGTCGTCGCAAGCAGGAAGAGACACCAAGATTTACGCCAGCGACACGACGACAGAATTGGGTGTCTACAAAGACAGCTCCAGCGGCAGCGCTTTTTACTTTATTGACGGCTCTGTCATCAGTCTGTATTGATTTATATTGGTATGCGCTTGAGCATGCCCACCATGCGTGGGCAAGGGCTGAATAGCTGGATCGGGTCTGTTATCGCCTTGAGTGCCACGGGCCTATCTGCGCAAGTGTTGCAGGTCTCCAATCCGGCTGACGCTGCGCAGGCGCTGGCCCCGCAATGGTTTGCCAGCGCCTATTCATTAGACGCCAACACCTTTGCCTCGACCGCCGGCCTTGGCCATTTGCTGGGTGACCAAAGTTACTTGGGTGATATCCAATACGCGCCGCGCGACGGTAAGAATTTTGCGATTCGCGAAACCCAGGTGGCCATCGGGTACCAGGCTGCTGGTTGGCGCGTTTCCATTTTTCAAAGGCAAAGCCTCTGGTTAGATATTGAGCAAAAAACCCTGGATTTGCTCTATGCGAATATGGCCCAACGCCGCCTGGACCCCCATCTGACCTTCGCCATCGATGCCCAATTTACCGGCTACCAGAGCCGCGGCCTGAAGCTGGAAAAGGCCTTGGTATTTCCGGTGGTTGGTGAACAGACTTTGACCCTGGGCGCAGGTATCAATATTTTGACGGGAACCGACCTGCGGCTTATCGATGCCAAAGGCAACGCCAATCAAACAGTGGCCGGTTTTCGTTATTCGCTAAACACCAATGACAGCTTTTCTGACGCCAGCTACCCGTATATTCGCCCTGCCAGCGTCAGCGCGCAAGGGTATTCGGTCGATTGGGGCTTGCGCTATGTTCTCAATGCAAACCATTCCGTGGCCCTGGCGGTCAATGATGATTTTTCCTCCATGATCTGGCGCAATATGCCCAACACGCAGTTGCTGGTCAGCAATCAAGAAACCAGCAAAGACGAAAACGGCTTTACGCGCCCCATGCTCTCAGGCCAAAACGATATCAACCGGCGCATGATCACACAGGTACTCGAGCCCAGGTACCAACTCACATGGGCCTACAACGACAGCCAGCGCTATTGGAATATTTTCACGCAGCGCATCCGGGCGCAGTCTATGGGCGGTTTGAATTACGGATGGCGCTGGGTCGATGACCATTGGTTGTCGCTGGGTTGGGAAAACGCATTCAAGTCAATTTCTTGGGGCTATACCGGCCCGGTCTTTAGCGTCACCTACCGCATGCAACCCACACGTGCCAATCAGCCAAGCATCGAATCCCTCAGCGTTGCAGGCGCCTTGGCTTTTTAAAGTTCCGCCCCCGCCAGCGCATCATCCGCCAGCACCACCGGCTGCCCGTGGGGTGTAGCCCTGGCGGCGTGGTCCCACGCGGCTTGCACGTGTTCCAGTTGCGCCCTACTGGCCGCGCCTTTTTGCACTGTCAGGGCTTCCAATGCGGCCAGCCAATGCTGGTAATAGGTTTCGCCGGTATCAGGGTCGCCCGCCACTTGCGCAGCTTTGATTTGCGCGGACAACGCAGCGGCCCATTCGGGCCAGCTGAACAGGCCGCGCGCATGCGCATCGATGGCCAGCGCAAAGGCTTGCGCTTCCCAGGGTTCGCGAAACACCGGGCCCTGCGCGTCGCAGGGCAGGGCGGGCACCAGGGCCAGCATCTCAGGCGGCGCGCTCATGCGGCGGCCTCCAGTAGATAAGGTTCCCAGCAATCGACCAGCACTTCCAGCGTCGGATCCGCATCCTCCCCCCACAATTCGGTGCCGCCAAAGCGTACGCCGTAGCACCACGCGGGTTGCTCGCCTTGGCCATGTGCGTGCGTATCCGGGAAAACAAAAGCGCCGTGCACTGCGACCACTTGGCCGGTCTTACCGCGCGCATAACGTGGCAGGCGCGTGTGCGTGGCTGGGTGCATTACACGGGTGCGCACCACATCACCCACGGCAAAACGTGCCGGTTGATTCAGCTGGCGGTCATACGGGCTGCCCGCTGCCAGCGCGGCTTGTGTTTGCGCTGCCGTTGCAGCCGGTTTTTTGGTGGGCACCGGGGGCACCAGCAACTGCGCTTGTTGCACTTCCTGCGCGGTCACCATGCCACGCGCGTCCAGCATGTTGGCCAGGGCGCGCGTCCAGATTTCGTAGTAAGACACCCCCAGATACACCTGCGGCGGTAGTGACTCGCGGGCGTGGCGGCCCATGTCCAGGTTCCACTCGCCTAATGCGGCGCAAGCCAGCGTAATTGCCAGTGCGCGCCTTTCCCATTCGCCATGAAATACCGGCTCGTGCGCCTCTGGGCATACCGGCCCGAAACCCATCATGCCGCCCAGGTCTTGCGGGCCATTCATGTGTTGGCTCCATGCACTTGCGCATTGCCCACCGACGGCGATGGCGCCGCTTTGGGCACGCCAGTTCCGATCATGCTGTCGCGCGTGACTA
Source organism: Comamonadaceae bacterium (assembly GCA_947450255.1). Taxonomy (GTDB): domain Bacteria; phylum Pseudomonadota; class Gammaproteobacteria; order Burkholderiales; family Burkholderiaceae_C; genus Allorhodoferax. The sequence continues at coordinate 2,520 of CANFVA010000082.1, read as the reverse complement.
GCTCGGCTAATTGGGCCTCGCTCCAGCCTTCGGTGCTTTCGGGGCGCTGGGGCAAAACCAGGTAGCGGATTTCGGCAGTCGAGTCCCACACACGCACGGTTTTTCCGGGTGGCAACGTCACACCAAAGTCGGCTAGCACCGTGCGCGGCTCCAGCACTGCGCGTGAGCGGTAGGGCGCCGACTTGTACCAAACCGGCGGCAGGCCCAGCACCGGCCAGGGGTAGCAAGAGCACAGGGTACACACCACCAGGTTGTGCACGCTCTCGGTGTTTTCCACCACCTTTATATGTTCGCCCTGTCGGCCCGAGAAAGACAACTCTGCTACCGCCGCCGTGCCATCGGTCAGCAAGCGCGCTTTGTAATCCGCATCCACCCAGGCCCGCGCCACAACTTGCGCGCCGCAGCGAGGCCCGATTTTGGTTTCGTAGGTCTCGACGATCAAATCCAGCGCATCGGCGTTGACATAGCCTTTGGCTAGCAACACGGTTTCTAAAGCGCGGACGCGAATAGCCGCTTCCGACAGCTCGGAGCCGTGGTCATGGTCGTGACCGTGATCGTGATCATGCTGGTGATCGTGCGGGTGCTTGGGATGTGTCATCCCCGAATCATGGCATGAGATGGGGCACAAGGCTAGTCGGTCGAATGCGATCGACGGGATTGAGGCTCTACGAAAGGCGCTCAAAGTAGGGCAGAGCGCAATCAACTTCAATATGCTTTTGCAGCGGCCAAAGCCTGCTTCAAGGCACAAAAGTAGTCTTCAAAAACCTTTGACTGATGGGTCGCCGGGTTCGAGAAACCATCATTAATTTTAAAAATAAAAAATTAATTAGATAATTAAACAAGCTCTCATTTCCTGCCCAAATACCTATGCCTATCGCTCTCAATTCTGTCTACTTAGCATCTGTCCTGGTGCTCCTCACCGCCTGCGGCGGTGGCGACGGCGAGCCGGGATCCAGGGGGCCTAATCTCCCTGGCGACCCCGGCGGTGGCGGCTTGCTGGATGCAGAAGGGTTGTGGACCGGCCAGAGCAATGACGGGGTGCAGACGGCGCTCATCGTCTTGGAAGACGGAGGCGCCTGGGGCATGCAGCGGCGTGGGGGCGCGCTGGCATCAGCCATCGTGGGCAAGGCCAGCGGCAGCGGCGGGGTTTTTTCTATGCCTGCCTCGGTGCTTAACCTGGCGTATTGGTCTGCTAGCGATAGCACCTACGCCGGCACCTACTCCGCCCGCAGTAGCATCGCAGCCACGTCGACCGGCAACGCACCCTTGGCGCTGTCTTACAAAAGCGCCTACGAAAGCGCCGCAACCTTCGCTGCCGTAACCGGCAGCTACACGCTCAACGGCACGTCCAAATTTGGCGCCGCCCCGCGCGTGACCATGACGGTTGCCGCCAGCGGCGCTATCAGCTTTAGCAACTGGGGCGGCTGCAGCGCTACCGGCACCGTATCCCCGCGCAGCAGTGGCCGCAATGTGTTCAATCTGTCCATCAGCTTCAAAGGCGCTTGCCCACTGGCAGAGGGCACGCTGGTCAACGGTGTGTTTTTTGTGGACAAATCGGCCTTCCCAGCGCAAGCCTATGCGCTGGCGCAAACTGCCAGCAAAGACGACGGATTTTTCGCGGCGAGTGCCCATTAATGGGCAATTTCCGTTGAACATAGCGGCGACAAAAAAGCCCGGTCACTTGCGTGGCCGGGCTTTGCTAAGACTTTCAACCCCAGCGCCGCCACATCGCTGCGGCCAGGCCTGGGGCTACCAAGTGCTTACTTCGTAGAAGCTTCCCAGATGGCGTGCGAATAAGCCGCTTTACCCGGGTCTTTCTTGATCACCGGCGAGCTGCCGCTAGAGAGCAGCACTTTGACCGTGCGCTCGAAAGCGGCGGGCTCCAGGTAGCCCATCTTGGCGGTACCGGCGTTGGTGATCAGCTTGGCCACGTTTTCCATTTGGCGTTTTTGCACCGCTTCGTTGGCGCTGCCCGAGGTGTCGCCGGCGACGACGATCTTGGCTGCTTCAGCGGGGTTTTTCACCGCGTCGTTCCAGCCTTTGAGGCTGGCCTTCACGAACTTGGCCATGCGGGCCACAAAGGCCGGGTCTTTCAGGTTGGACTCCAGCACATACAGGCCGTCTTCCAGCGAAGCGACGCCTTCTTTTTCATAGAAGAAGGTGACCAGTTCGCTTTCCTTGACGCCGGCATCGACCACTTGCCAGTATTCGTTGTAAATCATGGTGGAGATACAGGCGGCCTGGTTTTGCAACAGCGGATCGACGTTAAAGCCTTGCTTCAAAATCTTGATGTCCGAGTCGGTTTTGTAGCCCAGCTTGGTCATCCAGTTGAGGAAGGGGTACTCGTTGCCGCCGTACCAGACGCCCAGGGTTTTGCCCTTGAGGTCTTTGGGGCTGGACACGCCGCTGGACTTTTTGCAGGTCAGCATCAGGCCCGATTGGTTGAACACCTGGGCCACGTTGACCAGCGGTACACCGGCTTCGCGCGCGGCCAGGGCCGAGGGCATCCAGTCCACCACG
>CANFVA010000081.1 GCA_947450255.1 Comamonadaceae bacterium | reverse complement strand
GCGCTACTCGCGCCGCCCGGGGTCGGGCGCAAACTCGCTACGCTCAAACAAGCGCCCGCCCTGATCCGGTCGCCGCTGCGTTGCTCAGCACGGCCTATGGCAGCGGGGGCCCGCGTGTGCTCGTTCGCTGCGCTCACCTTGCACACGCTTGTTGGCGCTCACGTGTGCTATCCCGCTCTCGCACCCGCGCCAAGCATTTAGCCCTTGACTACGACTGCAACGTTCATCAATCTGCGCTAACAAACCCGCACCGCAACGCCCCGAATCAACATCCTTATCCGGCCCAAAACAACCAAATTGGGTATTCCAGCTCCCCTTCACCCCGGCGGGGGTGAAGGGGCGGGGGGAAGCGGGGGGCAAAAACAGTCCCAAAGGAAAAAACCGTCTCTCAACCCCCAAACTTTTGCGCCAACCAGTTGCACAAATCACTGTCCGGGGTTTCAAAGCCATGGATAACCGTGAAATGGTTAGCGCCCGCAATGGCGCTCAGTTCGGCCTCATTCCCCTGCGCCGTCCAAGCGCCGTGCATCAGCCGCGCCTGCAGGTCAAACTCAGGCGTCTCCGCCCCACCCCATGTAATCCAAAGCGGCGTCTTGCAGGGCCGCGCCATAAACGCAGGGCTGTTGCGCCGGATGATGCCGTCGTCGAGCTGAATCATGGGCTGCAAATAGCTAAAGCGCAGCGGCGTGATGTCATAAATGCCGCTGATGCAGATAGCCGCTTGGATGGGGTCTTGCGCCAGCCCATAATCCCGCGCCCATTCGGTTTGCAGGCACATGGCCGTCAGGTGTCCACCCGCGGAATGTCCGCCGACTGCGATGCGCTCAGGGTCACCGCCGTACTCTGCAATATGGCGCACCGTCCAGGCCACCGCAGCGCGCACTTGGCGCGTGATTTCGTCAATCGTTACATGCGGGCACAAAGCGTAATTCACCACCACCGTGGTGATGCCGCGCGCCTGCAAACCCAGCGCCACGCCGCTAAATTCTTTACTGGTCAAAGCCCGCCAGTAGCCACCATGGATGAACACGAATACTGGCGCGTTGGCTTGCTCGGCCGGAAAAATATCCAGCGTTTCATACAGCGTGGGCCCAAAGGGAATGTCCAAGGTGCAGCGCAAGGTGGCGCGCGCGTGCTGCGCCCGTTCTACAAAATGCCGGCCGGGGGCAGCCGGGTCGGGCAGCGTCAGCGAGGTGTTGTACTGCGCATCAATTTGCGCTTGCTGCGTAAATTCGCGGTACAGCGGCGGGACGGCGGGGGTAGCTTGGGGCATAGTGGGGCTCTCGGTGGCGGATTGATGCCCAAGCTTAGCAAGCAATTGGCATCTCTAAAACGGCGAGCAAAACCCAACTTCGCGTTCGGGGTTCAACCCAAAGATGACAGGCCAAGCCTGGCCGATGGAGCTTTCTACTCCGATTCAGTAGCGCTTAGCCTCGCAGCCAACTTTGTGTATGCAATGCATACACCCTATCGGCAAGTGCAATTGCGTCGGGACGGTGCGCGCTCATCACAATCGTAATGCCCAGCCCTTTGAGGTTTTGCAATACTTGCCTTTCCGTCTGCACGTCTAAGTGGCTGGTCGCTTCGTCCAGCACAAGCAAGGAGGGCTGCAGATAAAGCGCTCGGGCAATCAAAATGCGTTGGCGTTGTCCACCGGACAACCCCGCGCCTTGTTCAGCCAGCCTGGTGCGGTATCCCTGCGGCAAAACTGCTATGTCTTCGGCGATACATGCCAACTCAGCACAGCGCTTAATTCGCTCTCTATCCGCTTGGGGCGCAAAAAAGGCTATGTTTTCTTCGAGCGAACCTTCGAACAACTCGTCGTTTTGGAACACAAAGGCAACCCTTTGGCGCAAGGCGGTGGTGTTGTCAGGTTTGACCTCTACTCCGTCGTAATACAGCTTGCCTGCACCGGGCAAAAATATCCCACCCAATACACACAGCAGTGTCGTCTTGCCCGATCCTGATGGCCCTACCACGGCCACCGCTTCACCGGCCCGAACTTCTAAAGACAGCTGCCCAAAAACCCAGGGATCCGCTGCGGAGTAGCGATAAGCAATGCCTTCTGTTCGAAGCCAGGTCTTGGCTGGACGCGGGGTTGCACCTTGAATAGGCGCTGCAGACTCCGGGACAGCAAAGACAATATCGCCGACTAGCCCGAAATGGACGTTCATAGTCCGAAACCACAAAACACGATCCACAAAGGCCGATGCCCGGGCCGAGAAATTCCCCTGGTAAGCCATAAACGCGAACAACATACCTACCGAGAGTTGGTTAGCCAAAATCATCTGTGCTGCGAAAAACACGATCGCGATATGCGCCATCCCGCTGGTGATGGTCATCGCCAGGGTGCTGCCCAGGTTAATGCGCTCGGTAGCCAGGTCACGCTCCATCACTTGGCGGGTTTGCGAAGTCCACTGCTGGGAGCGCAATAGCTCGGCTTGCCCCATCTTTACCGCGTGCATGCCGCGCAAACTCTCAATCAGGTGCGACTGGCTACGCGCATGCAAAAACGTTCTCTCTGCGACGACCCGCAATGACGATGAAAAAACCACCAGCTTCACTACCAACATCAGGGCGAAAGTAGCCAGCCCGATCATTGCCAGGGTTGGGCTATAGACATACATCATGACTACCGTACCGATACTTACCAGTACGTCCAAAACGACCTCTATGCTGGTGCGCGTCAGTGATTGCGCTATTTGTCCTAGCGAGTCAAAGCGCGACACCATATCGCCCACTTGCCGCCGCACAAAAAACGTCATGGGTAGCGAGAACATATGGCGTATTACATGGGCATAAAGCTGGTAGCCCACGCTCTGCGCCAATACCGCCCCTGCCCAGCCGCGCAGTGCGGTAAACAGCGTTTGGAAGAGCAACAAAAATACCGTACCCAGGGCCAAAATATTGAGCAAATCCAGATCGCCATTGACCAAAACATGGTCCATGACCAGTTGGGTGTAGTAGGGCGTCAGCAGCGCGATGATTTCTAACACCACGGACATCGCCATCAATTGCAATACAGCACCCATCAGCCCCGGAAAGCTCTGTAGCAAGGCCATAAACTGCAGCTTGGGCTGGGGCGGTGTCCGAGTGATTTTGGCGCGCGGAACAAAGTCTGCGGCGAACCCGCTGAAGCGACTTTTTAGCTCGTTCCAACTCACCCACCGCTCACCTTGCGCGGGGTCATTCAGGTGAACGCCTTTGGTAGTCACTTTTTTCAGTACCACCCAATGGTTACCCTCCCAATGCAGTATGGCGGGCAAGCGAAGTTGGCCGAAGTCATCTGCGCCAAGTTCTAGGCAGCGGGCATGCAGGCCCATTTGGTCTGCCATGCGCGCCAACTCGGCCAGCGAAGTGCCGCGTGTCGATACATCAAACTTTGCCCGCAAGTCCTCTATGCGCACGCTTTGGCCCATATGCATTGCAACCATGGCCAAGCAAGCCAGGCCACATTCAGCCGACTCCAGTTGCAATACCAGCGGCACCGAGCGCCTAGTAAACAGGCGCGCTCCCCATGTGGTTTGCGCGTCCCATTGCGCCCCCGGCATAGCAGATGTGCTCAAACCCGCGCCCCTAAACGGTACAAGGGCTCTAGCAGCCATTGGTAAATTTTCAGCCGGTCCAGCTCCACATCAGCCTCCACCACCATGCCTGCGGTAAGCGCCAGTCGCTTGCCCTGGTATTCCAAATAGCTGTTAGGCAGGCTAACGCGTACCGTGTAGACCGGTTCTTCCACCCGAATCTGTTGCACCACTTCCTGGGGCGGCAGGGCCGCTTGGGCGATCTCTTTCACCTCGCCCCAGTGCCGCCCGTAATGCTCGTAGGGATAAGCCTGGTAGCGCACAGACACCCTTTGCCCCAAGCGCACAAAGCCAATCGAGCGCGAGGGCACCAAAAGCAAAACCTCGTTTACCTCTGCATTGGGCACTATGGTCAAAATCGGCAGGTCAGGTCGCACCACTTGCCCCACCGTCGCGCTGATCTGCGTCACCATGCCGCTAATGGGCGCGATCAACTGCATGCGCTTAGACAAATGTTCGTTGCGTTCTTGCTGGGCGCTCTCTATGTCGCGCTCTATCGTCGAGCGCTGGGTCTGCGAACGCGATGCGCTCAGTTCAATCTCCTGGCGCTGCGCCGACAGGTCGGCTTCTAACTGCTGCCGGGTACGCATCAGCCCGCTGATGGCGATTTGCTGCGCCAGCAATTCGTTGCGCTTTTGCTCCACTGCCTCGGTGGAAACGAAGCCTTGCGCTAACAGCGACTCTTGCCGCGTGAGTTGGCGCTCCAGGTCAGTTTCACGCCGCTGCGACAGGGCAAGCTCGCGCTCCATATTGGTCAACTGGCTCAAATCCGCCGCGATTTTGGATTGGATGGATGCGCGCGTAGCCCGCTCTGCAGTGTCAATATTGCGCAATTCCAACCTTGCTAAGCCAAGTTTTCGCTCTGTTAGCTGCGCCTGTGCAGCGTCCAAACTGCGGCCCTGGGTAAACCGCTCCGAAGTCACTTCGCCAACTACCTGCCCTGCCTGGACTAGGGTCCGATCAGCCACGGCCAATGCCACCAGCACACCCGGTAGTTGCGTCACCAATTTGGACAAAGTGGCCGAACCAGTCGTATAGCCTGCGGTTTTGACAATGCGCGGAATCTCCACGTAAATCAAACAATACACCAACGCGCAGGAAAATGAACTGGTGGCAAGGAGTGCGAAACGCCGCAATTAAACGCTTTCAGGGAACCATGGGGTTCGGCGAATTAGATCGAGAGAACTTGACTAACCCGTAATCACCATAACGGTGGATCCAGCTTGCAAGACTTGTTTGAATGTTTGCACTTCAAAAAACCGTAGGGCTTGTCACCAAAATTATCGTAAAAAACCCATTGACCATTAATTTTTTGGAAGATGTAAGCGTCACGAAAATCATAGGCACTGCTAACGGCATTGGGTATCTTTCCGTACCTGACCGAATAGTCGACAACAAAGGAAATTTGGTTATCGGTAACACGCCAACCATACGTTAACATAGGTATTACAGAAATTTCAGATTCAGATTGAATGAACTGATATGGTTTTCTTGGTACGTTCACTTTGTCAGCCCAATAGACCGCATCCTTGCGCCTCGTGAAATTCAAAAACATAGCAATCGCCGGCATAGCAGGGACAAGAATTTCGGTTTCCTTTTTTGTCAGCACACCGCGTAGCGTGAATGATCGTTGCTCGTGCATATACGGAGGCGAAAACGTAATATTGACGCCATTGAACTCCTCCGTGTGCGAGCCATTGTTGGCCATAGCATTATTCCAATATAAGAGATGTGCCAATATGAAGCACACGGTTTTGTTAAGACTCATCATGACCTCTGAAACATCATTAAACGCAATCTACTGTTCTTGACTCTTTCCTACCCTGTACCTCCTCAAGGCTTACCACCCACCGCCGCCGCCGCTACCGCCATCGCCATCGCAATCGCAATCGCCATCGCCATCGCCATCGCCATCGCCATCGCCATCGCCGCTACCAGTTCTGCCGAAACCCATCCCATTGCGATCACTGGTTCCAGCCTTACATTCAGGGCGCCAAGGGGTTGACGAGATAGGCTGTGCAAACTTGACTAATCCGCAATCACCATAACGGTGGATCCAGCTTGCAAGACTTGTCTGCATGTTTGCATTTTAAAAAACCGTAGGGTTTGTCACCGAAGTTATCGTAAAAAACCCATTGACCATTAATTTTTTTGAATATGTAGGCGTCACGAAACTGCCGATCGTCGAATTTATTTTGTTCAAAAGTGCCATACAAAATGTTGTAGTCCGTCACGAATCTAATGGTATCTTCGGTAATATGCCAACTATGCGTATGATTTGCCGCGAAGGTCAGAACTTTTTCGGAGATGAATTCCCGTGGCGTTCTTGGCTTGTTCAGTGCCAGGGCGGGGTTATACCCATTACTGTGCCGCAAGAAACTCAAATACTCAGCAATTGCGGGGAGGGCCGGCTTGAGGATTTCGGTTTGATCTTTGGTTAAAACCCCGTGCAAGTGAAATGATTCCTGTTCCTTCTCGTATTTGGGTGAAAACGTTATTTTCACACCATTGACAACCTCGGTGTGTGACCGATCCCCAGCCATAGGATGGCTCCAAAATGTGAGTTGTACCAATAAAAAGCAGAGTGTTCTGTAGGTCAGCATTATGGTCTTTGGAATATGGTGGGGCTTATTTTTCAATGGGTGAAAAATTAAAATCCTCCGCGAGTGCCTCTATCCCCGCCGCCCGAGGCATCGCCCCCGTTTCCGCCGGTTGCTACCCCGCCGCCATCGCTTGACCCTCTGGTTCCTGAATCCCGGGTTTCTTGCTGAGCCCGGTCATATGCGGATCCCCCGAACAATGTGACGGCTCCGTAGTACACATTGCTAACTATGGCGGCAGTTACCCCGCCACCCATTTCATGGTAAATGTCGTCACGAAGTTGCTTATCAGCTAAATCTTTTGGATAGCCGAGTGTGCCAGTTCTATCATCATGATTGATACAACTCTTTGTGATGTCCTTGCCGAAGATACGGTCAGGCGTAATGCCGTCTGTATATTTGTCACCACAGCCTGTGCCTAGCGGCAGACCATCATCACGTCTCCCGTTAGTAACCCCGCTGTCGGTGCCAGTGAGGTTACCAAGAAATGACAAAAGGCCCCCACTACTGCCCGCATTGCTACTGCCACCTGACGAACTTGACGAAAAGGAAGGCGCACTACTAATGGTGCTAGACACCTGCGGCGCAGGACTAGCGAAGGATGAAGTAAACCCACTGGGTGAGCCAGCCCCATAAACAATCGCTGCCATTTCTTTACTGCAAATCTTCATTGTTTCGCTCCTTGAAAAATTTAATTGCGCTACCTAACGCTTTGGGTGTTGACATGCTACCCCCCCTTGGCAACAATTACATTAGTGATAACCCTGATCAAAAAAGTAATTTGAAAGCATTTTCGTAATGACCAAGCTAGGTGTGAATTTCATCGCCGCGCAAGACCTACCCGCTTTCTGGCCGCAATGCGGACCGCTACTAAAGAAAGGTCTGGAAGACAGCGAGGGCGAGATGGACCAGGCCTACTTGTTACAACTCTTACAAGCAGGCCAAGCGATGTTGTTGGTGGGTATGGATGAGAATGGCAAGGTACACGCGGCTATGGCGGTGCAAATGCAGCGCTACCCTGCTTATACCGTCGCCCATGTGCTTAGCATCGGTGGGCGTTGGGTCATGGCAAATCGTGAGCATTGGGGTGCCATCAAGCTGTGGCTCAAGCAGCAAGGTGCCAGCAAAGTGCAGGGCAGTTGCAAGCCAGCGCAAGTGCGTTTTTGGCATCGCTTGGGAATGGAACCTGTGTACACCATCGTGCGGGAGGATCTGTAGCCATGACGCACGCTCAGAATGCATCGCCCAGCGCACCCATTGGCAATGTGCACCATTTGGTGCTGGATTTACGCACACACAGCCCACAAAAGTATTGGTGTGACCTCTTGCTCTGCGGCATATTTTTTTGGAGCCTGCTTGTACTTGGCAGCCACTCGCTGCTGTATTTGCCCTTGACCCTGACAGTGGGTAGCTTGGCGCTTTACCGCATGGCCTTGTTTAGTCATGAAATTTGCCACTTCAAGCACGGTACCCTGCCGGGCTTTACGCTGGCCTGGAATGTGTTGTGTGGCGTGCCGGTGCTACTGCCGAGCTATATGCTCAAGTTACACGGGCGCCACCACGCGCGTTCTAGCTATGGCACGGTGGCGGACCCGGAGTATTTGCCTTTTGCCACCTATCCGCAGTTGCGCGCCCGGTTTGTCTTGGGCGCAATCTTGGTGCCTTTGGCTATGTCAGCGCGTGCGCTGCTGCTGGTGCCGAGGGCGTGGTTCAGCGGCGCCTGGCGCGCCTATTTGCGCCAGCGCATGACTTTTATGGCCATGCATAGCGATTTCCGTCCTGGCCCTAAAACGGCACTCAGCGTGCCTGAAACCCTGACCGAGCTAGGCACCACGGTTTGGGCCTGGGGCTTGCTGACTACCACCGTTTTGGGGCTGGTAGCGTGGCAGTTTTTGGCGGTATTGTTTGTTTGCATGACACTGGCCACGGCGCTCAATAGTTGGCGCACTGTGCAGGCGCACCGATATACCGGTGATGGGCGCGCCATGGACTTTGCGGCCCAGGTGCGCGATAGCACGACTTTCAATCGCCATTGGCTTTTAGACGAATTGTTGGCCCCAGTTGGTCAGCGCTTTCACGCCGCGCACCACTTAGTGCCCTATTTGCCCTACCACGCGCTCCCCGAGGCGCATAGGCGCTTGTGCGCTATGCCTTGGCCGGGCCGAGAGGACTATTTGATGACGATGGCCTCGCCCAACAAGTGACTACGGCGGCAATTACACCAGCCGCACCTTAACGCTCTTGCCTTTGATGCGCCCGGCGTTGAGCTTGGCGCAAGCGGCCTGCGCGATGTCGCGGGCCACCGCTACAAAGGTACAAAACTCCGTAACCTGAATTTTGCCGATTTGCTCGCGCGTGTAGGCTGGTCCGCCTTCTGCATTGGTGAGTGCGCCCAGTACATCGCCAGCACGGATTTTTTCTTTGCGACCACCCAAAATTTGTAGCGTCACCATGGGCGCGAGCAAGGGCTGGTTGTTCGCTGGTGTCAAGGTTTCCAAGCCATACCAGGTGCTGGACATTTTTTGATAGACCTCAATCGCACCCACGCGGCCCATGTCGTTGAGCGTTGCCAAACTCAGCGCTAGGCCCGCAGCACCTGCGCGCCCGGTGCGGCCCACGCGGTGCACATGCACTTGCGGGTCAGGGGTGATGTCCACATTGATGACGGCGGCCAATTGGTCAATGTCCAGCCCGCGCGAAGCCACGTCGGTCGCCACCAGCACCGCGCAACTGCGGTTGGCAAATTGCGCCAGCACTTGGTCGCGCTCGCGCTGTTCCAGTTCTCCGTACAAAGCTTGGGCGTCAATGCCTTGCTGCTGCAAATAGTCCACCAGGTCTTTGCATTGCTGCTTGGTATTGCAAAAAGCCAGGGTGTTGACGGGGCGAAAATGCAGCAGCAGTTTGGCCACGACTTCAAACTTTTGCGGGCGCGTGATCTCGTAAAAACGCTGCTCAATGGTCACTTGCGCCGCTTGCGCTTTGATTTCTATGTGTACCGGCTCGCGCAAAAAATCTTTGGCCAGGCTGGCGATGCCTTCGGGGTAAGTGGCCGAAAAAAGTAGGGTTTGGCGCGTGGGCGGCGTCTGGCGCACTACGGTGCGGATATCGTCCATAAAGCCCATGTCCAGCATGCGGTCAGCTTCATCAAGCACCAGGGTTTTAAGGCCGGCCAAATCCAGGCTAGCGCGCTCCAAGTGGTCCATGATGCGGCCGGGCGTGCCGACCACAATGTGCGCGCCGTTCTCTAAGCTGGCACGCTGGCCGCGCAAAGGCACACCGCCGCACAGCGTAACTACTTTGATGTTGTCTTGCGCGCGCGCCAGGCGGCGGATTTCGGCGCTCACCTGGTCGGCCAGTTCGCGCGTGGGGCACAGCACCAGGGCTTGCACTGCAAACCAGCGCGGGTTCAGACCTGCGAGCAAGGCCAGCGCAAACGCCGCCGTCTTGCCGCTGCCGGTTTGTGCTTGGGCTATCAGATCTTTGCCCGCCAGCGCCGGGGGCAGGCTGGCGGCCTGGATGGGCGTCATCTGGTGGTAGCCCAGTTGCGCCAGGTTGGCAAGCGTGGCCTCGTTCAGAGGCAGGGCGGAGAAATCAAGTGGCGCAGCAGTCATGCCCGATTATCGGGGGTGCCCAGCGCCATGCCGGAAGCTCTGCCTAAGTCCAAACCCGTTATTGCGAGCGCGGCGACGCAATCCAGTTTGGCAAGCCACTCAGGCACTTATGGATCGCCGCGTCGCTAAGCTCCTCGCGATGACAGACTTATGCAGAGTTTGTGATGACGGACTTATGCAGACCTTCCCTGATCGCGGGCGTTTATTTGCCGGCGATGGCCAGTAATTCCACTTCAAATAAAAGCGTGGCATTGGGCGGGATGACGTTGCCCGCACCGCGTGCGCCGTAAGCAATTGCGGAAGGGCAGGTGAGCTTGGCCTTGCCGCCGACTTTGATTTTTTGTACGCCCTCGGTCCAACAGGGAATCACCGCGCCCAGCGGAAATTCTGCCGGTTCATTGCGTTTGTAGGAGCTGTCAAATTCGCGCCCATCGGGGAAGGTGCCGCGGTAGTGGACCTTGACGGTGTCGCTGGCCTTGGGGCTGGCACCGGTGCCGTCCTTTAGTGAACGAAAGACCAGGCCGCTGGGGGTGACTTGGGCGCCGGCCTCTTTGGCAGCTGCCTCCAACACGGGGTCGGCAGCGCAGGCCAGGGTGGCGGTGAGCAATGCGGCGAAAGCGAGAAGACGTGTTTTCATGGTGCGTGTTTGCAGTAGGTTGAAAACCGCTATTCTCGCAGCGCCGCTGCCGCTAGCGCGCCATGGCGTAAATTGAAGTCTGCAAAGGCCCCAAGCTGTCATTGCGAGGCCGCAGGCCGTGGCAATCCATGACTCCATGCAAACATGGATCGCCACGTCGCTTTGCTTCTCGCGATGACATACTTCCCGAAGCCGCCATTCCCGTCACTGCGAGGAGCGCTATCGACACGGCAGTCCATGAACCCATGGATTGCCAGGGACTACGCTCCTCACGATGACGGACATATGCAGAGTTTCCCTAGACCAGCAGCGCATTGACGCGTTTGACGTAGGCAGCCGGGTCTTCCGGCAGGCCGCCTTCGGCTAGCAGCGCCTGGTCAAACAAGATGTGCGCCAGGTCGTGGAAATGCACCGAACCATCGAGCTTTTTCACTAGCGGATGCTCGGCATTAACTTCCAGCACCGGCTTGACATCCGGCGCCTTCTGGCCTGCTTGTTTGAGCATGCGCGCCAGTTGGGTGCTCATGCCGTCGTCCTGCACTACCAAGCAAGCCGGGCTGTCCACCAAACGGGTCGTGACGCGCACGTCTTCGGCTTTGTCTTTGAGCGCTTCTTTGAGTTTGGCCAACGTGGGCTTGAAGGTTTCGGCGGCGTCTTCAGCGGCTTTCTTTTCGGCTTCGTCCTGCAAGCTGCCCAGGTCTACCGCGCCCTTGGCTACGCTTTGCAGCGGCGTGCCCTCGTATTCGTTCAAATAGTTCAAAGCCCATTCGTCCACGCGGTCCGTCATGAGCAGCACTTCAATGCCTTTTTTCTTGAACACTTCCAGCTGCGGGCTGTTTTTCGC
>CANFVA010000080.1 GCA_947450255.1 Comamonadaceae bacterium | reverse complement strand
TCGGCGCTGGCACTGTCCATTTCCTCCTGCGCCATGGCTGTCATGTCGGCATCGGTGCCCGCGCTTTCAAGCATCTCCGTGGCGGTCGACATATCAGCCTCGCGCTCCTGGTAACGCGCCCAGCGGCTGGCCACTGCGCCCACCTCGGTGTGCTCGCGCGAGAGCGCCAAAAACTGCGTCATGTCTTTCATGATGTCTTCGCGCGAGAGTAAAAATTCCAACTCGCCCAGGCGGTCGGTATAGCGTGCAAGTTGTTGGCGTAAAAACGGTTTCATGGCGGAATACAAAAAGAGACAGGGAGACTCCCGGTGTGGCGGGGAAGGGCCGGTGTGCCAGCCGGTAGGCGGCCTACAGCGCGGTGGCTGGCGCTGCGCCAGCAGGCGGCGTAGCTAACGCTCTTTGCGCAAAAAGAAGTGTTCGATGGCGTGGCTGGCGCGCTCGCGTGCCACGGTGTCGGCGCCGTGCAACTCGGCAAAAGCGCCGTGCAGCATTTTTTGCGTCAAGCCTTTGGACAGGGCCTCCAGCACCGCTTCCACATCTTCGCCTTTGGCCAGGGCTTTGCGTGCGCGTGCCAGTTCGTGGGCGCGCCAGGCGTCGGCCTGGGCGTTGAGTTGCTGGATCAAAGGCACGGTGTGGCGTTGGTCCAGCCAGTGCATAAAACTTTGCACCCCGGCATCGACAATGGCCTCGGCCTGGGCCACAGCGGCCTGGCGATTGGCCTGGCCGGTTTGCACCACGCCGGCCAAGTCGTCCACGGTGTACAGGTACACATCGCCGAGTTTTTTCACCTCGGGCTCGATGTCACGCGGCACCGCCAGGTCCACCATGAACATGGGGCGGCGTTTTCGTTTTTTCAGGGCCCGCTCTACCGCACCCAGGCCGATGATGGGCAAGGTGCTGGCGGTGCAGCTAATCACCGCGTCAAACTCAGCCAGCCGCTCTGGCAGGTCGGAAAGCCGCATCACCTCGGCGCCAAAGCGCCCGGCCAGTTGTTCGCCGCGCTCCAGGGTACGGTTGGCGATGGTGATGGATTTGGGGTTTTTGGCGGCAAAGTGGGTGCTGCACAGCTCGATCATCTCGCCCGCGCCGACAAACAAGACCTTGACCTGGCCCATATCCTCAAACAACTGCCCGGCTAGGCGCACCGCGGCGGCAGCCATGCTGATGGAGTGGGCGCCGATTTCGGTAGAACTGCGCACCTCTTTGGCCACCGCAAACGAGCGCTGAAACATTTGCGACAAAGTGCTGCCCAGCGCCCCTGCGGACTCGGCGGCGCGCACTGCGTCTTTGAGCTGCCCCAGGATTTGCGGCTCGCCCAGCACCATCGAGTCCAGCCCGCTGGCCACCCGGAAAGCGTGGCGCGCAGCCTCCTGATTGCTTAAGCTGTAGGTGTGTGATCGCAGCGCGTGGCTGGAAACGCCGCCGGACTGGGCCAGCCAGTCTAGGGTGTGCTCCAGGTGGGTTTGGTCGCCAGCGCAGTAAATCTCGGTACGGTTGCAGGTGGAAACAATGGCCGCTTCGGGGGCGCTGGGCATGGATTGGCGCAGGCCCGAAAGGTGCGGTTCAATCTTATCAATGGCAAAGGCAAACCGGCCACGCAGGTCCAGCGGAGCGGTGGTGTGGTTGATGCCGATTGCCCAGACTGCCATAGATACGCCAGATTATAAAATTTGATGCTACTACGAAAGATTTCATGGGCCCGCTCGACTTTGCCAACCATTTGCTCAATTTTGTGGCGCCAGCGGTGTTTGTCGGGTTTTTTCTGGCCCTGACCGGCCCGCTGGCGCTGGGCGTGCGGACCAAACCCGGCGCCTGGATGGCGTCGGGCATCGTCAATTCCCTAGCGGGCTGCTGCGCCTTGGCGGCCGGGCTCTGGTTTTTTGGCAATGACGGCAAGATGGGCACGTATGGCGCGCTCTTGTTGGCGTGCGCGCTCAGCCAAGGAGCTTCTTTGCGCTGGGCCAGCCGATGAGTGCACAGCCCGGGCTCGATGTGCTCTTGGTGGCAGCGGCTCCCCAACATATTCCCGCGCTGCGCGCCCTGATCTTTGACGACGGCGCCAATACCTGGAATTACCTGCCCGAAGACGGCATCCGTGAGCACTTGCAAGACATAGCCCAAGGCCGCGCCTACGGCGTGCTGGCGCTGGAACTGGGGCAATTGATAGGCGCGGTGACTTTTGGCCTGAACACCGACTTTGACCACTACCTGCCCCCGCAAGCGCGTGGTAGGCCGCAGGGCTATGTCAGCGAAGCTGTAGTGCGACGCGACCGGGTGGGGCGGGGTTGGGGCACGCGGCTGCTGCGTGAAGCTTTGGCGGAATTGGAAAAACTAGGCGCCGATGTGGTGTTTATCGACCGCCATGAGGAAAACCTGGCCTCGGCGGGCATGATGCGTGCTGCCGGGTTTGTAGAAATTGAAACCTACGCCGACTCCCGGCGCCGCCCGCACGGCTCGGGGCGCACAACTGTTTGTTGGAAAGTGCTAAACCCCGCCGCTTTGCCAGCGCTCAGCGATCAAGGTGTTGGGTAGCCTGAAAAATCAGTATTGCTTGGCGGCTGGTGCAAAGTGGTCCACCCGGTCGGTGATGATGCCGTCGGTGCCCCAAGCTTGTAATTGGGCTGCGGCGGCATCGTCATTGACGGTATAGCTCAGCAAGCGAAAGCCAGCCGCTTTGGCTAAAGCGACCGACTCGGCAGTCCATAGTTCATAGTTGCAAACGATGGCCTGGCAATGTAGCCGGGTGGCGTGGCCCAGCCACTGTGCCCAGCTTTGGTCTTCCAGCGCATGGATCAATAGGCCGCGTGGAAGCTCCGGCTGGGTTGCGAGTGCGCCCTCCAGTGCGGCGATCTCAAACGATGTCAGCAAGGGCGGCACCGCCACGCCTTTCCACAGCCGCGCCGCATACTGCGCGACCACTTCGCCGGTTTGGCGTTCGGTGCCTGTTGTCGGTTTGATCTCGATATTGAGCATGCAGCTATTACTAATGCAAAAACGTGCGATTTGCGCCAGCGTGGGCAGCGGCTCGCCTGCGTAGGCGCTGCTGTGCCAACTGCCTGCGTCGAAGTGCGCCAAGGTGTGCCAGGGGTAGTCGCCGGCCACGGCGCTGGCCTGTGGGGCTGCGTTGTCATGCGGATGCAAGGGCTGCGTCGTGCGGGTCAACGTGTCGTCGTGCAGCAAAAAAGGCAGGCCGTCGCGGCTAAGTTTGACGTCGCATTCAAACATGCGGTAGCCGTGTGAGGCGCCCAGGCGAAAGGCGGCCAGGGTGTTTTCCGGCGCCAACGTGCCTGCGCCCCGGTGCGCAATCCAGCGTGGGTAGGGCCAAACGGGTGTTATCTGTTTTTCGGTCATAAGCGGCACTGTAACTGGCGCAGTCCAGGGCGATTGCGCGTTCGTTGCCGCACTTATGCTGCACTGCGGTAATATCGAAAACTTCTTTTGGCCCGAGCCCCACCTCGAGAGCGCAGACGGCCCCCTATCCAGCACAGATGAACGCTCCCACCTCCTTGTCGCACCTGCTGCCCGCAGCGGCCCCGTCCCACACCGAGCGCATCCGTGAGATACCCTACAACTACACCTCGTTTTCCGACCGTGAGATCGTCATCCGCCTGCTGGGCGCTGCGGCTTGGGACACTTTGTTGCTGCTGCGCGAGGAGCGCAATACCGGGCGCTCGGCGCGCATGTTGTACGAGGTGCTGGGCGATATCTGGGTGGTGCAGCGCAACCCTTATTTGCAGGACGATTTGCTCGACAACCCCAAGCGCCGTCGCCTGCTGGTCGATGCGCTGCGCCATCGCTTGGCCGAAATTCAAAAGCGTCGCACGCCGCAAGCTGCGGGCGGGCGTGACGCCTTGGTTGGCACGTTGCTCGATGCGGCCCAAGTGGCGGTTGATGCTTTTGACGCTGCTTTTGTGGAAGTGGCCGCTTTGCGTCGCAAAACGCAGCGGGTGCTGGGGCGCTTGACAGCGCGCGACAACATCAAGTTTGACGGCCTGAGCCGGGTGTCGCATGTCACCGACGCCACCGACTGGCGGGTGGAATACCCTTTTGTCGTGCTAACGCCGGACAACGAAGAGGAAATGGCGCGCTTGGTCAAAGGCTGTATCGATTTGGAGCTGTCCATCATCCCGCGCGGCGGCGGCACTGGTTACACCGGCGGCGCGGTGCCGCTGACCTGGAAGAGCGTGGTCATCAATACCGAAAAGCTCGAAACCCTGGGTGCTGTGCAAATGCGCACTTTGCCCGGTATGGATAGCGAAGTCGCCACCATCTGGAGCGAGGCCGGTGTGGTCACCCAGCGCGTGGCCGATGCGGCCGAACGCGCGGGCTTTGTCTTTGCCGTGGACCCAACGTCGGCTGAGGCCTCGTGCATAGGCGGCAATATCGCCATGAACGCCGGTGGCAAAAAAGCCGTGCTCTGGGGTACCGCGCTGGATAATTTAGCGAGCTGGCGCATGGTGACACCGGACGCCCAGTGGCTGGAAGTGACGCGCATAGGCCACAACATGGGCAAGATCCATGATGCCGAACAAGCGGTGTTTGAACTGCAGTATTTCAAGGCCGATGGCACAACCCCGATACGCAGCGAAACCCTGACGATTCCCGGTCCGGCGTTTCGCAAAGCCGGTTTGGGCAAGGACGTGACCGATAAATTTTTGAGCGGCCTGCCCGGCATCCAAAAAGAGGGCTGCGACGGCCTGATTACCAGCGCTCGCTGGGTGCTGCACCGCATGCCGGCGCATACGCGCACCGTGTGTCTGGAGTTTTTTGGCAATGCGCGGGACGCGGTGCCCAGCATCGTCGATATCAAAGACTTTATGTTCGCCGAGCAAAAGCGTAGCGGTGTGCTGCTGGCCGGGCTGGAGCATATGGACGACCGCTACCTCAAGGCCGTCGGCTATGCGACCAAGAGCAAGCGCGCTACAGAATTAGGCGGTAGCTCGGGCCTGCCCAAGATGGTGTTGGTGGGCGATATTGCCGGCGACGACCCGGATGCGGTGGCGCGTGCCACTTCCGAAGTGGTGCGCTTGGCCAATGCGCGCAGCGGCGAAGGTTTTGTGGCCATCAGCCCCGAGGCGCGGCGCAAGTTTTGGTTAGATCGCAAACGCACGGCCGCTATCAGCCGCCATACCAACGCCTTCAAAATCAACGAAGACGTAGTAATTCCGCTGGAGCGCATGGGCGAGTACACCGACGGTATCGAGCGCATCAACATCGAACTGTCGTTGCGTAACAAGCTGGCTTTGTGCGATGCCTTGTCTGAATTTTTTGCGCGCAGCGATTTGCCTTTGGGCAAGAGCGACGACGCCAACGGCATCTCGTCGGCTGAACTGCTGGAAGACCGGGTGGCGCAAGCGCAGGACTTGATTGCCAGCGTGCGCGAGCAATGGCAAGGCTGGCTGGACGATGTCGATGCGCTGTTCCCGCAATTGCAAGACCACCGCTTACGTGCCAGCTGGAAAGCGCAACTACTGGCGCCGCTGCACAGCATCTTTACCGGATCGGCTTTTGCCGCCATCCTCAAGGAATGCGTGGCGAACCATAAACGCGTGCTAAAGGGGCGCGTGTGGGTGGCGCTGCACATGCACGCGGGCGATGGCAATGTGCATACCAATATCCCGGTCAACAGCGACGACTACGCCATGCTGCAAACGGCGCACCAAGCGGTCAAACGCATCATGGCGCTGGCGCGTTCTTTGGACGGCGTGATTTCCGGCGAGCACGGCATCGGCATTACCAAACTCGAGTTTTTGACCGACGCCGAGTTGCAGCCCTTTGCGGACTACAAAGCGCGCATAGACCCAGAAGGGCGTTTTAACAAAGGCAAGCTGCTGCGCCAGGGTTTGAACGGTGTGGGTAGCCATGTGGCGGATTTAAGCCATGCCTACACGCCTTCGTTTGGTTTGATGGGCCATGAATCGCTGATCATGCAGCAAAGCGATATTGGTGCGATTGCCGATTCGATCAAAGACTGCTTGCGCTGCGGCAAATGCAAACCGGTGTGTGCCACCCATGTGCCGCGTGCCAACCTCCTTTACAGCCCGCGCAACAAAATATTGGCCACCTCGCTCTTGGTGGAAGCGTTTTTGTACGAAGAGCAAACCCGCCGTGGCGTGTCCATCAAACACTGGCAAGAATTTGAAGACGTGGCCGACCACTGCACGGTGTGCCACCAGTGTGAAAGCCCCTGTCCCGTCAAAATAGATTTTGGCGACGTCACCATGCAGATGCGCAATTTGCTGCGCAAGATGGGGCAAAAGAGTTTCAGGCCCGGCAATGCCCTGGCCATGGCGTTTCTCAACGCCACCAATCCGCAAACCATCAAGTTCATGCGTAGCCTGATGGTGGGCGTGGGCTTTAAAGCGCAGCGTCTGGCCAATGAGGTGCTACGCGTGCTGGCAAAACGCCAGACCGCTAAGCCACCGTCTACCGTGGGCACAGCGCCCATCAAAGAGCAGGTGATTCACTTTATTAATAAAAAAATGCCTGGCGGCCTGCCCAAGCGCACCGCCCGCGCTTTGCTGGATATTGAAGACGCCGACTACGTACCCATCATCCGCGACCCGCAGGCCACTAGCGCTGAAACTGAAGCGGTGTTTTACTTCCCCGGTTGCGGCTCCGAGCGCTTGTTTAGCCAAGTGGGCTTGGCCACGCAAGCCATGCTCTGGCACGCGGGCGTGCAAACCGTGCTGCCGCCGGGCTATTTGTGCTGCGGCTATCCGCAGCGCGGCAGCGGTCAGGCGGACAAGGCGGAAAAAATCATCACCGATAACCGCGTGCTGTTTCACCGCGTCGCCAATACCCTGAACTACCTGGACATTAAAACCGTGGTGGTCAGTTGCGGCACCTGTTATGACCAGTTGCAAGGCTATGAATTCGACAAAATATTCCCCGGCTGCCGCATCATCGACATCCACGAATACTTGCTCGAAAAAGGCATTACCTTAGGCTCCGCGTTGGCCGCAGACGGCTCGGTGGCAAGCACAGGCGCAGGCTACCTGTACCACGACCCCTGCCACAGCCCCATGCAGCTGCAAGCACCCATGAAAACCGTCAAGGCCTTGGTGGGCGATACGGTCATCCAAAGCGAACGCTGCTGCGGCGAGTCCGGCACCCTGGGCGTGACCCGGCCCGACATTTCCACGCAAATCCGTTTTCGGAAAGAAGAGCAATTGCGCCAAGGCGCGGACGACCTGGCCGCGCTCAAAGCAAAGCAAGGCCTGGCCGCTGGCGGCCCTACCAAAATCCTGACCAGCTGCCCCAGCTGCCTGCAAGGTTTGAGCCGCTATGGCAATGACCTGAACAACGGCCTCTTGGAGGCGGACTACATCGTGGTCGAAATGGCACGCCTGATTCTGGGCGAGCAATGGTTGCCCGCCTATGTGCAAAAGGCCAATGCCGGCGGCATTGAGCGGGTGCTGGTCTAGGCGGTTACAGTCGCAGATGCGCCGGGATTGCCCTCGGTGCGCAGACACACCACCCGAGTTACAAGCGATGGCCGGCCTGAGCAAACATTCCCCCACCCCCCAAGACCTGACGGTGCACAGCCAGTCGCGCGTATTGCAAATCCGTTTTTCGGACGGCGCTGACTTTCGTATCCCGTTTGAATTGATGCGGATTTATTCCCCTTCCGCCGAAGTGCAGGGCCACGGACCGGGCCAGGAGGTGCTGCAAACCGGCAAGCGTTTGGTGGACCTTGAGGCGCTGGATCCGGTGGGCAACTACGCGGTGCAACCACGTTTTTCAGACGGGCACGACACCGGTATTTTTTCCTGGGACTATTTGTATTTTCTGGGTGCTGAACAAGATCGTTTGTGGCGCGATTATGAAAAGCGTTTGCAAGAGGCTGGGCGCGAGCGCGATGCGCCTATGCCGGTGGCCGCTGGCCAGGGCTGCGCCAGCCATTAAAACGGAACAGAACACCATGAGCACCACGCATTTTGGATTTCAGTCGGTGGACGAAGCGGAAAAAGCACGCCGCGTGCGCGGCGTGTTTGATTCAGTCGCTTCCAAATACGACGTCATGAACGACTTGATGTCCGGCGGCCTGCACCGCGCCTGGAAGGCCTACACCGTGCTGGTGGCCAACTTACAAGAAGGCGACAAGGCGCTCGATATTGCTGGCGGCACGGGCGACCTGGCGCTGGCTTTTGCCGCCAAAGTGGGCAAGCGCGGCCAAGTGGTGCATACCGACATCAACCACGCCATGCTCAGCACCGGGCGTAACCGCCTGCTCGACGCCGGTGTCGTGCTGCCCACCGTGGTCTGCGACGCCGAGCGCCTGCCCTTTGCCGATGGCTATTTCGACCTGGTTAGTGTGGCCTTTGGCCTGCGCAACATGACGCACAAAGACCTGGCGCTGGCCGAAATGTGCCGTGTGCTGCGCCCCGGCGGCAAGCTGCTGGTACTCGAATTTTCAAAGATAGCCCCGCCGCTGGAAAAGGCCTATGACTGGTATTCGTTTAAGGTTTTACCCGCCTTGGGTAAGCTAGTTGCCGGTGATGACGCCAGCTACCGCTACCTGGCCGAATCCATCCGCATGCACCCGGGCCAGGACGAACTCAAAGCCATGATGCACACAGGTGGTTTCGGTCACGTGGATTACCACAACCTGACCGGTGGCATAGCGGCATTGCATGTGGGTATCAAGTGCTGACGGATTGTTGACGGGTTTGCCTTGCGCTTGCAAAGCGCTCAGTAGGCCGCACTTGCCAAGCCTTGGTACGTGGTTTTTTCCGGTTTTGAAGGATTCGATATGAATTGGTGGACGGCTTTGATAGCGGCTTTTGTTTTGTTGTTCAGCATGCAGGCAGAGGCCGCACGCTTGGGCGGTGGCAAATCGATGGGACGTCAATCGGGCAATGTGACCCAGCGCGAGGCCGCGCCCGCTGCGCCTTCACAAGGTTTGGGCAATGCGCCGGCTAAACCCGCGCCTGCTGCGCCTGCTCCGGCTGCACCTCGTCGCCCTTGGGGCGCGATGCTGGGCGGCTTGGCCGCCGGTCTGGGCCTGGCGTGGTTGGCGCATTCCATGGGTATGGGCGAAGGCATGGGCCAGATTTTGCTCATCGTCGGAGCACTGATGTTAGTCTTCATGGTATTTCGCTATTTCATGCAAAGCCGCCGCCCACAAAACGATGGCTATGCCTATGCCGGTGACTCGATGAACACCCAGCAACGCACCGCCTACCGGCCCGAAAACGTAGGCAATGACGCCTCGGCCCGTCCCTGGGAGCGCGAACCCCAAGGCACGCAATTCCAAGCAAGTCCACCTGCGGGTGGCTCGATGATCGGCTCAGCGCTGGCAGGTTCGCAGGCCTGGGGCGTGCCCGCAGGCTTTGACACCGAAGGCTTTGTGCGCGCCGCCAAAGCTAATTTCATCACCTTGCAAGCCGCCTGGGACAAGGCCGATATCAGCGGCCTGCGGGCCATGATGACCGATGGCATGCTGTCTGAAATCCGCTCCCAGCTCGCTGAGCGCGAATCCCATGCCGGCACCCAGGTCAACCATACCGAAGTGCTGTCTATCGACGCCCATCTTTTGGGCATTGAGGAATTGGCCGACGAGTACCTAGCCAGCGTGGAGTTCACCGGAATGATCCGCGAAGAGCCGGGCGCCAGCCCCAGTCCTTTCCGCGAAGTCTGGAATATGACCAAGCCCAGATCCGG
The DNA here is from genome assembly GCA_947450255.1 of Comamonadaceae bacterium. Lineage (GTDB taxonomy): Bacteria > Pseudomonadota > Gammaproteobacteria > Burkholderiales > Burkholderiaceae_C > Allorhodoferax. The sequence continues at coordinate 1,909 of CANFVA010000080.1, read as the reverse complement.
CGGCGGCTGGTTGGTGGCCGGGGTGCAGGCTTTGCAATAGGCGCGCCCAGCGACAGCCCGGACCGGCCGTCGCTGAAGCCACATCGGGAATAATCGGGGGCTATGGCAACACAGTCCCCTTTTTCTTTTGCGCAAAATTTGTTTGCCAACGGCCCCTCCGTGTTTACCCCACCCGATTGGGCCATTGACGAATTGCAAAGGCGCGTGGTCTTACTGCTTAACCATGTGCTGATGCAAGAACCCCAGGCCATGGCGCGGCTGGTGCAACAGCAGGGACGCGTACTGAAGGTGCAATGGCTGCAATGGCATTTGCAGCTGCGCGTCAGCCCGGCTGGCTTGTTCGAACATGTGCCGTTGGGCGCGGTACTGGACCCGGTCGACTTGCAGCTGACCCTGACGGCGAACACTCCCTGGCAGGTAATGCAGCCATTGCTCGACGGCGACAAGCCCGAAGTCCAGGTGCAAGGCGATGTGCAATTGGCGGCAGACATTAATTGGCTCATCGACCATGTGCGCTGGGATATTGAAGCTGATTTGGCGCGCATCCTGGGTGATGTGCCGGCCCACCTGTTGGTCGATGGTATGCAAGCCATGGTGCGCACCCTGCGCCAGTTTGCCGGCAGCGTACGCCGTCCTGGCAGCACCCCCGCCGAAAGCGCTGCATGACGCGCTTATCCCGCGGTTTGTTTATCGCCTATGTGGTGTTCCGCTTTGGGCTGGACGCCCTGTTTTTAGAAAGTTTAGGCAGCCAGCGCTGGGCCCGCTGGTTGGCATCGGCACTGCGCTTTCGGCGCCGCTTCCATACGCCGCGCGGTGCACGCATACGCATGGCCCTGGAGCATTTAGGCCCCATTTTTGTCAAACTCGGACAGGTCATCTCCACCCGGCGCGATCTGCTGCCGGTGGATATTGCCGACGAGCTGGCCAAGTTGCAGGACCGGGTGCCGCCCTTTGACTCCGACATTGCCGTGGCGGCGATTGAAAAGTCGCTGGGTAAACCGATTGCTGAACTCTTTGTGTCCTTTGAGCGAAAGCCCATCGCCAGCGCTTCGATTGCGCAAGTGCACTTTGGCGTCATGCGTACCCGCGACGGGGGTGAACGCGAAGTGGCGATCAAGGTGCTGCGACCGGGCATGTTGGCCGCGATGGACCAGGACCTGGCATTGATGCGCTGGATGGCCAACTTTATCGAGCGCTGGTCCGAAGACGGTCGGCGCCTCAAACCGCGCGAAGTGGTGGCCGAGTTCGACAAATACCTGCACGACGAGCTGGACCTGATTCGCGAAGCCTCCAGCGCCGCGCAACTGCGCCGTAATATGCAAGGCTTGGGGCTGGTCTTGATTCCCGAGATGTTCTGGGACTTATGCACTACCGATGTGCTGGTGATGGAGCGCATGCACGGCCTGCCCATCAGCCAGGTGGATGCTTTGCGCGCAGCGGGTGTGGACATCCCCAAGCTGGCGCGTGACGGCGTGACGCTGTTTTTTACCCAGGTATTTCGTGACGGTTTTTTTCATGCGGATATGCACCCGGGCAATATCCAGGTCAGCGTCGAGCCGGCCACCTTGGGTCGCTACATTTCGCTGGACTTTGGTATTGTTGGCTCGCTCACCGAGGTGGATAAGGAATACTTGGCGCAAAACTTCGCGGCTTTTTTTCGCCGTGACTACAAACGCGTTGCGCAACTGCATATCGAGTCCGGTTGGGTGCCGGCGGTTACCCGGGTCGATGAGTTGGAGGCCGCCATCCGCGCGGTCTGTGAGCCTTACTTTGACCGGCCTTTGAAAGAAATATCCCTGGGCATGGTTTTGTTGCGCTTGTTTCAGACTTCACGCCGCTTCCATGTGGAAATCCAGCCGCAGCTGGTCTTGCTGCAAAAAACCCTGCTCAATATCGAGGGATTGGGCCG
>CANFVA010000079.1 GCA_947450255.1 Comamonadaceae bacterium | reverse complement strand
TTTGCCCTCGCATTGGCTTTGTCGGTAGGCGCTGCGCTGTCCTTGGGTATTACCCGTTTTGCGTACGGCCTGCTGCTGCCCGCTATGCGTGAGGACCTGGCCTGGAGCTACACCCTGGCCGGTGCGATGAACACGGTCAATGCCGCTGGTTATTTGATGGGCGCTTTGCTTGCCCCCTGGGCCTTGCGGCGTTGGGACCCGGTATTGCTTTTGTCACGCGGTGCGCTGGCGGCGACGGTATTTATGGCTTTGAGCGGTTTCTTTACCGATGCCGCCGTGCTGCTGGTGCAGCGTTTTCTCGCAGGGCTTGCCAGTGCCTCAGTGTTTGTCACTGGCGGCTTGCTGGCAGCGCGTTTGGGCGCTCAAGATCCGCAGCGCGCGGGTTGGTTGCTTGGGGTGTATTACGGCGGCACCGGTTTGGGCATCACGGTGTCGGCGCTTTTGGTGCCCTGGGCCTTGGAGTTTTTTGCTGCGCAGCCGCATGGCTGGCGTTATGCGTGGTGGTTGATGGCAGCGCTTTGTTTTTTGGGCAGTTTGGTATTGTTTTGGCCAGCTAGTCAGTTGGCTGATGGCGCGCCCGCGGGCCAGCAGGCTAAGCGCAATCCTGTGGCTTTACGGCCCTTGGTCTATGGCTTGGCGGGCTACGGCATGTTTGGCGTGGGCTATATCGGCTATATGACTTTTGTCGTGGCTTTGTTGCGCGCCGAAGGCAATAGCACGGAGTCCATCGTGGTCTTTTATGCCGTACTTGGTGTGGCCGTGATGGCGTCTTCGCGGGTGTGGGCGCGCTTGCTGGACCGCGAAAAAGGCGGGCGTGCCATGGCTTTGCTCAATGGTTTGCTAGGCCTTGCCACGGTGTTGCCGGCGGTGTCCGACAACTTCGCGGTGCTGATGTTTTCCGGCATCGTGTTTGGCGGTGTTTTCTTGTCCATCGTTGCCTCTAGTACCGCGCTGGTGCGGCACAACCTGCCGCAAGCCCAGTGGGCTACCGGTATCAGCGCGTTCACCGTGGTGTTTGCGGCGGGCCAGATTGCCGGGCCGACCATGGTGGGTTGGATTGCCGATGGCGAGGGTGGGCTGGCGCGAGGTTTGTTGGTTTCTGCAATCGCATTGTGGGTAGGGGCAGGGTTGGCTTGGCGGCAGAAGCCGCTGGCTTTGAATACCGGTTTGGGCCTGTAGGCCGTCTCATTTTTCTTTGCTTCGCCTAAAGAAAGTAGCCAAAGAAAAGGCTATTTTTTGTGTCTAGATTTGGCCTGCCGCCGGCCTCACTTTTCTTTGCTTCGCCAAAGAAAAGTAAGCAAAAGAAAGGCGAGCCAAAGGCCGTGCCCCTGCGGGGTGCCTTGCGCTACTCGCGCCGCCCGGGGTCGGGCGCAAACTCGCTACGCTCAAACAGCGCCCGCCCTGATCCGGCCGCCGCTGCGTTGCTCAGCACGGCCAATGGCAGCGGGGGCCGCGTGTGCTCGTTCGCTGCGCTCACCTTGCACACGCTTCTTGGCGCGCTTCGCGCGCGGGCGCAGCCGCAGCCGCGCCCGCTGGTGCTCGCTCTCCCGCTCGCACATCCGCGCCAACCATTTAGCCCTTGACTACGACTGCGACGTTCACCAATCGGGCTAAACCAACCCGCACCGCAACCTACCGCACCAAACCCCGAATCCCGCCCAAAGAAACCAAATTGGGTATTCCAGCTCCCCTTCACCCCGGCGGGGGTGAAGGGGCGGGGGGGAAGCGGGGGCAAACAAGCGGGGGACAAAAATAGCGGACCACAAACCATCAATTCCGGAAACTACTATCCATCCGATCCAACTTACGCAACATCGCCGGCCATGCAAAGGCCCCGCCAATGCCATTGCTTTGGGTGCGCATCGCGTGCCCCACGCCGTCGATGATGCGCGGGTCCACCAGGGTGAGTTCGCCGCCCGCTTGTGCGCTGATCTGGATCTGGCAAGTGGACTCGAAGTTGTACATCAGCAAGAAGGCTTCGGGGATAGAGGTGCCAACGGTCAGCAGGCCGTGGTTGCGCAGCATCAGGTGGTTGGCGCTTCCCAGGTCGGCTTGCAGGCGCGGTTTTTCATCGTCGCGCAGGGCTACGCCTTCGTAGCTGTGGTAGCCCAAAGAGGCCAGCACAAAGGTCGATTGCTGGCTGATGGGCAGCACGCCGCAGGCCTGGGCGCTGACCGCGACGCCGGCGCGGGTGTGGGTGTGCAGCACGCAACCGGCGTCTTCGCGCACCGCATGGATGGCGCTGTGGATCACAAAGCCGGCCGGGTTGACAGGGAAGGGCGAGTCCATCAGCTTGTTGCACTGCTGGTCCACTTTGATCAAGCTGCTGGCAGTGATTTCTTCAAACAGCAGGCCGTAGGGGTTGATCAAAAAATGGTGCTCGTTTCCAGGCAGGCGAGCGCTGATGTGGGTGAAGATAAGGTCGCTCCAGCCGTAGGCGGCGACCAGGCGATAGCAGGCGGCCAGGTCCACGCGCAGTTGCCATTCTTGCTCGCTAACCTTATCTTTAACCGAGGGGATATGCATACGAAAACTCCTGTGGGTGTTCGCTTCACTCTAACCCATAGGCTTGGGACCCGCACTTAGGGAAATGACTAAGCCATCGCGTGTGCGACAGCGCCGCCTAAAATGCAGTCCCCCCTTGATTTGGACTGCGCGCCATGCTGTATCCCCAACACTTTGATGTGATCGTTGTCGGCGGCGGCCATGCCGGCACCGAGGCGGCGTTGGCGGCAGCACGCATGGGCTGCAGTACGCTTTTGTTGACGCACAACATCGAGACCTTGGGGCAGATGAGTTGCAACCCGTCTATCGGCGGAATCGGTAAAGGCCATTTGGTCAAAGAAGTCGATGCCTTGGGTGGCGCGATGGCGCTGGCCACCGATGAGAGCGGTATTCAGTTTCGTATCCTTAACTCCAGCAAAGGCCCTGCGGTGCGCGCTACCCGCGCCCAGGCCGATCGGGTGCTCTATAAGGCAGCGATACGCCGTATGCTGGAGAACCAGTCGAATTTGTCTTTGTTCCAGCAGGCCGTCGATGACTTGCTGGTGGAAGGTGACCGCGTCGTAGGGGCGGTTACGCAAATAGGAATTATTTTTAAAGCGACCACTGTTGTGCTGACGGCGGGCACGTTTTTGGACGGCAAGATCCACGTCGGCATGAACAACTACGGTGCGGGCCGCGCCGGGGACCCGCCTGCAGCGCGCCTGAGTGCGCGCCTGAAAGAGCTGAAGCTGGCGCAAGGCCGCCTGAAGACCGGGACGCCACCGCGCCTGGATGGGCGCAGCATCGATTTTTCGCGCTGCTTGGAGCAACCGGGTGACGGCATGCCTGGCGGTATGGGCGCGCAGTTGCCGGTGTTCAGCTTTATGGGCAGGGCAGCGCAGCATCCGCAGCAAGTGCCATGCTGGATCACGCACACCAATGCGCGTACGCACGCGATCATCCGAAGCGGCTTTGATCGCAGCCCCATGTTTACTGGCACCATCGAGGGCGTGGGGCCACGCTATTGCCCTAGCGTGGAAGACAAGGTGAATCGCTTTGCCGACAAAGAAAGCCACCAGATTTTTCTGGAGCCCGAGGGCCTGAGCACCCACGAGTACTACCCCAACGGCATTTCCACCAGCTTGCCGTTTGATGTGCAGTACGACTTGGTGCGCAGCATGGTGGGGCTGGAGAAGGCGCATATTTTGCGGCCCGGCTATGCCATCGAGTACGACTACTTTGATCCGCGCGAGCTCAAAAGCAGTTTCGAGACCCGCGCAATCCGGGGCCTTTTTTTCGCCGGGCAAATCAACGGCACCACCGGCTACGAAGAGGCGGCGGCGCAGGGCTTGTTTGCCGGTATCAACGCGGCCTTGCAAGCCGGTGCGCGCACCAGCTACACCGGCGACACCGGCGACACCTGGCTGCCCGCGCGCGACCAGGCGTATATCGGCGTGCTGGTCGATGACCTGATTACCAAGGGCGTGACCGAGCCTTACCGCATGTTCACCAGCCGCGCCGAGTTCCGCTTGCAGTTGCGCGAAGACAATGCCGATGCCCGCCTGACCCCAATAGGCCGCGCGTTAGGCCTGGTGGACGACGCGCGCTGGGAGGCTTTCAGCCGCAAGCAAGACGCTGTTTCACGTGAAACTGAACGCCTGCGCAGCCTGTGGGTGAGCCCGAAAAATCTGGCCGCGCCCGAGGCCGAGCGCGTGCTGGGCAAGGCTTTGGAACATGAATACAGCCTGGCCGATCTCTTGCGCCGCCCTGAAGTGGGCTACGCGGATTTGATGGCCATGGCCGCAGGCCGCTTTGCGAATCCGGATTTGCCGGTAGTGGTGGGGCGGGGCGAGGCTTTTGGGCGCGCGTCGCCAGCCCCGGTGCTAGACGACGTGTTTGTGCAAAGCGTTGTCGAGCAAGTCGAGATTGCCATCAAGTACGCTGGCTACATCGACCGGCAAAAAGAGGACGTGGGCCGCGCGGCCTATTACGAAAATCTGCGCTTGCCGGAAACGCTGGACTATATGCAGGTGTCCGCGCTCAGCATCGAGGCGCGCCAGCGCCTGAACAAGCAGCGCCCCGAAACCCTGGGCCAGGCTTCGCGCATGTCCGGCATTACTCCGGCCACTATTTCGCTCTTGCTCATCCACCTGAAAAAAGGCAACTTTCGCGAGTTTGCCGCCAAGCCGCCCCAGCCTGCCACCGAGGCCGCGCAGTGAGTCTGAGCCTGGCTGCGGGCTTGGACGCAGGGCTGGAGGCGCTGGCTTTAGACCTCAGCCCCGCCCAGCGCCAAGCCCTGCTGGACTACCTGGCGCTGCTGCAAAAGTGGAACCAGGTCTATAACCTGACGGCGGTGCGCGAGCCGCAAGCCATGCTCAGCCACCATTTATTAGATTGCCTGGCAGCCGTTGCGCCGCTGCGCGCCCAACTGGTAAACCTGGGCCTGACCGCCCCGATGCGACTGCTCGACGTAGGCTCAGGCGCCGGTTTGCCCGGCCTGGTGTTGGCGATTTGCCTGCCGGAGTTGCAAGTCGATTGCGTGGACACGGTGGCCAAGAAAGCCAGCTTTATCCAGCAAGCCGCCTTGAGCCTGGGGCTGGCTAATCTGCGCGGCCTGCATGCGCGGGTGGAAAGCTTGACTGCCGCCTACCATCTGGTCAGCGCCCGCGCTTTTTCTTCCTTGCCCGATTTGGTTGCCGTCTCGGACAAAGCCCTGCTGCCGGACGGAATCTGGATGGCGATGAAGGGCAAAATCCCGGACGAAGAAATCGCAGCGCTGCCGCCGCAAGCGCAGGTGTTTCACGTGGAACCTTTGCAGGTGCCGGGACTGGACGCCCAGCGCTGCATCGTCTGGATGCGTCGGGCTAGTGCATAGCCAATCCTTGTTTCACGTGAAACTTTTGATCGCGTAAACTCGCCCTCCCTGATTCCTGAAGGTTTGCGATGCTTGGCGTCACCGATTACGGCACTTTTGTAGCTGCCGTTCTGATATTTCTCTTGATTCCCGGCCCGGGCAATTTGGCCTTGGTGCTCTCCACCGGCAAAGGCGGCCTGCGCGGCGGGCTGGCAGCGACACTGGGCGTCATCCTTGGCGACCAAGTCTTGATGTGGATGGCCGTGGCCGGTGTGGCCGCCTTGCTCAGCCACTACCCAACGGCTTTTCATCTGGTGCAATGGGCGGGCGCTGCCTATCTGGCCTGGCTGGGGGCTTATATGGTGTTTGCCAAGCCCGGCGCGCCCTCGCCCATCGAGATTCGACCCAGCCAGTTTTTGCGGCAGGCGTTTTTTATTACCCTGCTCAACCCCAAAGCCATTTTGTTTTACATGGCTTTTTTCCCGCTGTTTGTGGACCCGGTGCAGCAGCAGGGCGTGCTGACCTATGGCTTTATGGCGGCGACGATTGCCGCCCTCACTTTTTTGTACGGCCTGGCCGCCACCCTGCTGAGCTACTTTTTTGCCGAGCGCGTGCGCGCCAGCCCCAGAATCAGCCAGGCGCTGGAAAAGCTGGCCGGTGTGGTCTTGATCGGCTTTGGCGTCAAGCTGGTGGTGTCGCAATAGCCGCTCGGCTTCTTGCCCCGCCACAAAACCCCGTCTCGCTTCTGAACACCCCCCTTGTTGAACGACTTTTACTGAGACAGCCCATGGCCCAGATATTTTGTGTTGCCAACCAAAAAGGTGGCGTTGGCAAAACCACCACCACCGTCAACTTGGCGGCCGGTCTGGCGCTGCAAGGCCAGCGCGTGCTGATGGTGGACCTGGACCCGCAAGGCAACGCCACCATGGGCTCAGGGGTAGACAAGCGCACCTTGAAGCTCTCGGTGTATGACGTGCTGCTTGAATCAGCCAGCATGGCTGATGCCATCACCCGCAGCGACAAACTGATCGCGGCCAAATGCAGCTACGACATCTTGGGCGCCAACCGCGAGCTGGCCGGTGCCGAGGTGGAGATGGTGGAGCTAGAGCGCCGTGAGCGCCGCCTCAAAGCCGCTTTGGCCGAGGTGAACGGCCAGTATGACTTTGTGCTGATCGATTGCCCGCCCTCGCTGTCCATGCTCACGCTCAACGGCCTGTGCTGCGCGCATGGCGTCATCGTGCCTATGCAATGCGAATACTTCGCTCTGGAAGGCCTGACCGATTTGGTCAACACCATCAAGCAAGTGAAAGCCAATTTGAATGACGATTTAAAAATCATTGGCTTATTGCGGGTGATGTTCGATCCGCGTATTACCTTGCAGCAGCAGGTGAGCGACCAGCTCAAAGCGCATTTTGGTGACAAAGTGTTTGACACCGTCATTCCGCGCAATGTGCGTCTGGCCGAAGCGCCCAGCTACGGCTTGCCTGGCGTGGCGTTTGACCCGGCGTCCAAAGGCGCGCAGGCTTTTGTGGCTTTTGCGCAAGAGATGATTCGGCGCATTCCCACCCTGCAATAAGCGCCCATGCACGCACAGGTTTTGCTCTTGCCCGGCTGGCAAAACTCCGGGCCCGACCACTGGCAAAGCCGCTGGGAAGCGCGCTATGGCTACACGCGGGTGCAGCAACACGATTGGATGCGGCCCTTGCGCGGCGACTGGATGGCGCAGCTTGAAGAGGCCGTACTCAGCCATAGCCAGCCTTGTGTGCTGGTGGCGCACAGCCTGGGTTGTTTGCTCGTCGCGAGCTGGGCCGCGCATTCGCGCAACACGGCCAAAGTGCGCGGGGCCTTGCTGGTAGCGCCGGGTGATGCGGAGCGCGAAGACTTGCGCCCAATGCTCGCCAGTTGGGCACCGGTGACCATGCAGACCTTGCCGTTTAGCAGCGTGCTATTTGCCAGCCATAACGACCCTTATTGCAGCTTGGAGCGCGCCAGCGCCATGGCTGCAGCCTGGGGCGCACGCTGCATCGATTACGGCATGGCCGGACACATTAACGCGGACTCGGGCCTGGGCGACTGGCCCGACGGGCACGCACACCTTATGCATTTGTTGGAAAAAAAGGACAGCGCACATGGCGACTAAAAAACGCAAAGGTTTGGGCATGGGCCTGGAGGCCCTGCTCGGCCCCAAAGTGCAAGACAGCGCGCCCGGCGCGGCAGATGAAAACGCCTTGCCAGTCAGTCTGGCGCTGGACGATCTGGTAGCCGGTCAATACCAACCGCGCACCCGCATGGATGAAGGTGCTTTGTACGAATTGGCCGAAAGCATCAAGGCCCAGGGCATCATGCAGCCGCTGCTGGTGCGCCAACTCAGCAGCGAACAAGCGCAAGCGGTGCAACCAGTACGCGGCGCCAAGCCGCTGTACGAAATCATCGCCGGTGAGCGCCGTTTCCGCGCTGCGCGCTTAGCTGGTTTGGACGTGGTACCGGTGCTGGTACGCAATGTGTCCGACCAGGCGGCGGCGGCGATGGCGCTGATTGAAAACATGCAGCGCGAGGACCTGAACCCGCTGGAAGAAGCGCAAGGCTTGCAACGCCTGATCAAAGAATTTGGGCTCACGCATGAAGCGGCCGCCCAATCGGTAGGCCGCTCGCGCAGCGCGGCCAGCAACCTGATGCGCCTCTTGCAACTGGCCGAGCCGGTGCAAGCAATGTTGATGGCGGGCGACTTAGACATGGGCCATGCACGCGCTTTGCTGGCTTTGGATAAGGCCACGCAAATATCCGCCGCCAACCAGATCGTGGGTAAAAAAATGTCGGTGCGTGAAGCCGAGAGTCTGGTCAAAAAACTCGGCGCCGAATTCACACTGACATCGGCCAAACCGAAAAAAGAAAAGTCGCGCGACTTGAAGCGTTTGGAGGAAGAGCTGTCCGACACGCTGGCCGCCGAGGTAGAAATCCGCATCAAAAAACGCGTCAAACGCAATGGCCGCATGGACGACATGGGCGAGATCGTGATCCAGTTTGGTTCGCTCGATGCGCTGAATGGTTTGGTGGAACGCCTGTCGCCTCAAACCGAGCGTTAAGCCGTGTTCGACACCCCGCCCGAATCCACCGCCAGCGGCTGGCGCAAAGCGCCGCCATGGCCTGCGCCTGCGCTTTTGTCCTGGGGCGCGAGCTGGGTGTTGTTCCGGTTTTTAAACACCCAAGGCTGGCCGCCGGTGGCCGCTTTGGTGATGGCGGCGGGGGTAGGTGTGCTGCTGAGCGTGTGGGGCAATAGCTGGTGGCGCAAGCTGTTTATTGCCGGGGGTTTTCCGGTGTCGTTTGCGCTGAGTTTGCAAGTGCTGGGGCCGGGTGATTTGCCTAGTTGGATGTGGCTGTTGCCGCTGGCCATCATGCTCTTGGTTTATCCAGTGAATGCCTGGTCCGACGCGCCCTTGTTCCCTACGCCAGCCAAGGCTTTGCTGGAACTGCCCACGCATGCGCCGCTGCCGGTGGGCGCAAAGATCGTAGACGCTGGTTGCGGTATGGGCCATGGTTTGCGTGCTTTGCGCCTGGCCTATCCGCAAGCACAGTTTTATGGCTTGGAGTGGAGCGTGGTGTTGCGCTGGTGGTGCGCGCTGCGCTTGCCTTGGGCGCGCATACGCCGCGCCGATATTTGGGAGGCCGACTGGTCGGGCTACGACATGGTGTATGCCTTTCAGCGTCCCGAAAGCATGCCGCGTGCGGTAGCCAAAGCGGCCAAGCAATTAGGCCCTGGCGGGTACTTAGTAAGCCTAGATTTTCAGGCCCATGATTTGGTAGAAAACGCGCGCTACCAAGCGCCCAATGGCAAAATGGTTTGGATTTACCAAACTCCTTTTGTCTATGCCCATGACTGACGCACTCCAACCGGACGCACCAGCTGCCAATTTGGCGCATGCCAAGGATGTTTTGTTGCTGGCGATGGCGACCTTGCTCGAGCAGCGCGACACACAAACCCATCAGCACCTGCTGCGCGTGCATGCCTATGTCGGCGTGCTGGCCCAAACACTGCAATCGCACCTCAGCTGGCAAGCCTTGCTCACGCCTGCCTACATCAATGATCTTTTGTCTAGCGTGTGGGTCTACGATATGGGCACGCTGTCGGTTCCCGAGCGCATCTTGCTCAAGCCTGGCGTTTATACCGCCGATGAACGGCGCGCCATGCAAGCGCATACGGTGCGTGGTTTTGAAGCCTTGCAGCAGGCAGAAAAAACCTTGTTCTACAGCGGTGATGCGTTGCGCGTAGCCAAAGAAGTTACCCTGTCGCATCACGAGCATTGGGATGGCCAAGGCTATCCGCAGGGCTTGCAAGGAACGGCTATTCCGGCCGCGGCGCGCATCGTGGCGGTGGCCGACGCCTATGACGCCATGGTGAGCCGCAAAATCTATAAAGCCACCTTAACGCATGAGCAAGCGCTCAACCAGTTGTTGCAAGAACGTGGTGTGCAGTTTGACCCGGACGTGGTTGATGCCTTTATCCAGCTGGGCCATGCCATCGGCCTGATTGCACAGCGCCTTGCCGATACCGAGCAAGACTTGCAACGCAAAATGGAGTTTTTAGACGACGCCTTGGCCGAGCCGCCAGCCACCTGAATCCGCGTTAAAAAATCACCGCGCACACCGCACCACCTCTTGCAGCCCGCCTGCAAGCAACCCACCGAAAGCACACCCCATGGGACAACGTTTGACACAAATTGCCACCCGCACCGGCGACAACGGCACCACCGGATTGGGCGATAACTCGCGCGTATCCAAAAACAGCTTGCGCGTGCACGCCATGGGCGAGGTCGATGAACTCAATAGCCACATCGGCGTGCTCTTGTGCGAAGCTATGCCCGAGAGTGTGCGCAGCGTCTTGGTGGAAGTGCAACACCAGTTGTTCAACCTGGGAGGCGAATTGTCCATCCCCGGCTTTGAGCTGCTCAAGCCCGAGGCGGTGCTAGCGCTAGACCAAGCTTTAGCGCAGCACAACGAAAACCTGCCCAAGCTGCAAGAGTTCATCCTGCCTGCCGGCAACCGCGCCGCTTCGCTAGCGCATGTGTGCCGTACCGTAGCCCGACGCGCCGAACGCGCCGTAGTGGCGCTGGGCAATGAAGAAGCTTTGAAAGAAGCCCCGCGCCAATACCTGAACCGCTTGTCGGACCTGATGTTTGTGTTGGCCCGCGTGCTCAATCGCTACCGCACCGATGGGACGGTGGGGGATGATGTGTATTGGAAGAGTGAGCGGCTGGCGCGGGGGGAGTAGCTTCAATAAATAGGCATTAGCCCGCAGGCGCCAATATCGCCATCGTAATCCGCGAGATGCAGGTCAAATTCCCCGCCGCATCGCGCAACTCAATTTGCCATACATGGGTGGTGCGCCCGCGATGCACGGAGCGCGCGGTGCCGGTAACCCAGCCGGAGGTGACACCGCGTAAATGGTTGGCGTTGATGTCCAGGCCCACAGCGCGGTAGCCTGGCGGGCAGGAAAAGGCTGCACCGCAAGAGCCCAGGGTTTCGGCCAGTACCACTGATACGCCGCCGTGCAACAGCCCATAGGGTTGGCGCGTGCGTTCATCCACCGGCACGCGGCCCACGATGTAGTCGTCGCCCACCTCGACAAATTCAATGCCCAGGTGTTCGTCCGCTGTTTTGCGAGTGCCGGCAGTGAGCAGCTCAACGCTAATAGGTTTTTGCCAAATACGCATGCGGTGCTCGTTTTAAGAAAAGGTGCGTGACAACTCGGCAATGTGCTCGGGCGATATGCCGCAGCAGCCGCCTACCATGGTGGCGCCCTGCTGCACCCAGCGCTGCGCCCAGCCGGTGTAGGACAGCGGGTCCAGGTCGGCGCGGATGTCCAAAATGACGGCATTGGCCGTGGCTTTTTTGGGTTGCGGAGGAAAGGCATTGGCATACACGCCGATGTCAATGCCGCTGTCGCCAACCACTTGGCGCGCCGCTACTACCGCCGCTTCCATCACTTCGGGTTGGCTGCAGTTGAACAGCACGGCTTTGGCGCCCAAAGCCAGCGCTTCGCGCACCGCCACATCGACGGCTTCGCCTGATCGCAGCGTTACGGCATCGCCTTCAGGCTCATCGTCTAGCGTGAAAGAAATCCACAAGGGGTTGGTGTTTGCACCTAGCGCTTCGTGCGCGGCGCGGATTTCGGCGATCGAGCTTTGTGTCTCGGCCAGCCACACATCCACCAGCGCGTCCATGCCTTCAATCAGTTTGCGGTGTATCGCTACCGACTGCGCGTGGACAAATAAATCGGGCCGGTAGGAGCCCAGCGCCGGTGGCAGCGATCCGGCCACCAGCACTTTGTGCCCAGCCGCGTCAGCACTGGCGCGGGCCAGTTCGGCAGACAAGCGGGCCAGGGCTACGCCTTGCGCGTCAAAGCGTTCTTGGCCAATATGAAAGGGCACAACCGCGTAGCTATTGGTAGTCAGCACTTGCGCGCCGCTGTGCGCAAACGCATCGTGCGCCTGGCGCACAAACTGCGGCCCTTGCATCAGCGCCAGCGCAGACCATTCGGGTTG
>CANFVA010000078.1 GCA_947450255.1 Comamonadaceae bacterium | reverse complement strand
TTGCTTTAAGACTTCGGGGTCGTTGAGTGCGTCCCAGGCCTGTTGTTGCGTGATCGCCAGATCGCGGCTTCCTTGCATTTCCATGGTGTTTCCTTTCGTCGGTATTCAAAACATGCCGCTATGGCCTTATTGCTTCATCAGTTTGGCCAGGCTGCTGGCCAGGTCTTCCAGTTTGGTCAGGTTGTGGATCGCCACCATGCCATGCGCCACCTGGTTGAGCGCCTGCGCGCCCTGGGCCAGCGGCGCGTAGCCGTCAAAGCGCAGCAAGGGGTTGAGCCACAAAATCCGCCGCGTGTGCAATTTCAGCCAGGCCAGTTCTGCCGCCAATTCCTGCGGCTCTCCGGTATCCAAACCATCGGTCACGATCAGCACCATGGTACGCCGCCCTACCAGCTTGCGCGCATGGTGCTCGCGCAAGCTTGCAAGCGACTTACCCAACTGCGTACCGCCAGCAAAGTCCTCAATCAAGGCGTTGGTGTGCTCCAGCATGGCATCGGTGTCGCCCAGTTTGAAGGCGCCGGTCAATTCGGTGAGTTGGGTGCCAAAGGCAAACACCGCGCGGCGCGGGTGCTTGCGCGTGGCAGCGTGCAAAAAGGCCAGCAGCAAGCGGGCATAGCGTTCCATCGAGCCGGAGACATCGACCAGCACCAGCAAAGGCAGCGGCTGCTGGCGCCGCTCGCGCTTGGGTAAATGCAATGTTTCACCGCCCAGACGCACCGCGCTGCGTAACACGCCCGACCAGTGCAGTTGGCTGCCTTGCGCGCCCGGGCGCATGCGGCGACTGGCATGCTGGGGCAGGGGCAGGGCGATGTCCCGCGCCAGGCGCTCGACCAGTCGGTATTCGCTGGCGGACAAGGCGTTGAAGTCGGCGTGGCGCAGGCGGTGGATGTCGCTGGCCGTCATGGCGGCGTCAAAGTCCACTTTTTGGTCTTCGGTTTTGGGCTTGGCTTGCTGGGCGCGTATTTTGGGCGGTGACAGTGCTTCGCGCACTCGGGGCCTGCGTTTGCTGGGCTCAGCCTTACCTTCGGCGCTGGGCAGCATTTGCGACAAGAGCTTGTGCGCCATATTCGGGTCGCGGAAAAAGGCCTCGAACAGTTCGCGAAAGACCGCGCGGTCTTGTTCGCGGCTGATCAGTACTGACTCCATGGCGGCGCTCAGGTCGTGGCGGTCGCCCAAGCCGACTTCCAGCGCCGCTTGTGCGCACAGGCCAATACGCGCGCTGTCCACCTGCACACCAGCGCGGCGCAGCGTGCGCCCAAAAGCGGCCAGGTTGCCCGCCAGCTTGCCGGTACGTGAATCGCCCAGGGTCATGCGGCGGCGTCGGCTTCAGGGGGTGGAGCGAGTACGTCCTGCGCCAGCGCCAGCGTCAGCGCCGCGACGTCTTCGCGTTGCTTGAACATGATGCCTGCGGTATCGCTCATGGTTTCCGGGTCCAGCTCAAGCGTGTCCAGCGCCACCAAAGCCTTGGCCCATTCCACGCTTTCGGCAATGCCGGGCGCACGCTGGAAAGCGTTCGAGAATGGTTGGTTGCGCAAGCGCGTGACCACGTCGGCCACTTGCTGCGCTAATTTTTCGGAGGCGCCGGGCACTTGCGCGCTGATGATGGCCAACTCGCGGTCGCGGTCCGGGTAGTCCAGCCAGTGGTACAGGCAGCGCCGCTTTACCGCATCGTTGAGTTCGCGCGTCCGGTTGCTGGTGAGAATCGTCACCGGTTTGACCGTAGCGCGCACGGTGCCAATTTCGGGAATGCTGACCTGGTATTCACCCAGGTATTCGAGCAAAAAGGCTTCAAAGGGTTCGTCGGCGCGGTCGACTTCATCGATCAGCAGCACCGCGCCGGGGGCTGGTGCTTGCAAGGCTTGCAGCAAGGGGCGGCGTATCAGGTAGCGGTCTTGGTAGACCTCGCGCTCCATGGCGTCCACGGCAGGCGCAGCGCCTTGTGCGCGTTCACTCTGGCTTTGCGCGGCGCGCATATGCAGCAATTGCGCGGCATAGTTCCATTCGTAGAGCGCATCGCGCTGCTCCAGGCCGTCATAGCACTGCAGGCGCAGCATTTGGCGTTGCAGGGCGATGGAGAGCGCCTTGGCCAGTTCGGTTTTACCCACGCCCGGTTCACCTTCGAGCAGAAGGGGCCGTTCTAACTTGAGCGCTAAATACACGGCGGTGGCCAAACGCCGGTCCGCAAAATAACCTGCCAGGCGCAAAGCCTCGATCAAGGCATCAATAGAGGGAAACAAGGTCATAGCTTGGCTCAAAAAAATGGCCCCGCGTTATGCACACGGGGCCTTGTTGCACCGGCCCGTGGGCCGGGTGCAGGATCAGGCCAAGCAGTGTGCCACAGCCCGCTGCGTCAGCACGCTGATCAGGTTGGCCCGGTAGGCCGCGCTGGCATGGATGTCAGCGTTCAGGCCGTCGGCATCCACATGTACCGATGCGGCCGAGGCCACGGTAAAGCTCTTGTTGAGGGCGTCTTCCAGGCCTTTGTGGCGGAACACGCCCTGGCTTGCGCCCGTGATGGCAACGCGCACGCCGCCCGCCGTCTGGGCCAGGAACACGCCCACCAATGCGAAACGCGAAGCCGCTTGCACGAACTTCATGTAGGCCGCCGATTGGGGTTGGGGAAAGCTGATCGCGGTGATCAACTCGCCCGGCTCCAGCGCGGTGGTGAACATGCCTTGGAAGAAGTCGTCTGCTTCGATGCGGCGCTTATTGGTGTGGACGGTAGCGCCCAAACCCAATACCGCGCTGGGGTAGCAGGCGGAAGGGTCGTTATTGGCGACCGAACCACCCATGGTGCCCATGGCGCGGACCTGGCGGTCCCCGATGTGCGAGGCCAGATCGGCCAGCGCCGGAATCATAGATTTGACGGTGCTGCTATTGGCCACGTCCATATGGCGCGTCATCGCGCCAATGACGACGGCATTGCCGTTGGGCTCGATGCCCGACAGTTCTTTGACGCCGCCCAAATCGACCAAACGGCCGGGTTGGGACAAGCGCATCTTCATGGAAGGCAGCAGGGTTTGGCCGCCGGCCAAAACCTGGCCGCCGGAAGCCGCTGCGCTTACCGCATCCGCCAGAGAAGCGGGACGGTCTAGTGTGAATGCATACATATGGGTACTCCTTTGCTGCTTTAGGCTTTGGCTGCCTGGATGGCTTCCCAAACGCGGTGGGGCGTGGCGGGCATGTCAAATTCTTTGACGCCCAGACCATGCAGCGCGTCGAGCACGGCATTGATGACCGCCGGGGGGGAACCGATGGCGCCAGCTTCGCCGCAACCTTTGGTGCCCAACGGGTTGTGGGTGCAAGGGGTGCAGATATTGCCGATCTTGAACTCGGGGAAGTCGTCCGCGCGGGGCATGGCGTAGTCCATGAAGGAGCCGGTAAGCAGCTGGCCGGTTTCGCGGTCATACACACAGTTTTCCATCATGGCTTGACCAATTCCTTGCACCAGACCACCGTGTACCTGGCCTTCGACGATCATCGGGTTGATGATGGTGCCGAAGTCATCCACTGCGGTAAATTTGTCCACGCGTGTCACGCCGGTGGCCGGGTCGATTTCCACTTCGCAAATATAGGTGCCTGCGGGGAAGGTGAAGTTGGTCGGGTCGTAGAACGCGGTTTCGTTCAAGCCCGGCTCCAACTTATCCAGAGGGTAGTTATGCGGGACATAGGCCGTGAGGGCGACTTGGCCAAAGGTGACCTTTTTGTCGGTACCTTTGACGGTGAACTCGCCGTTGGCAAATTCGACGTCGGCATCGCTGGACTCCATCAAGTGGGCGGCGATTTTCTTGGCTTTGGTCTCGATTTTGTCCAGCGCCTTCATGATGGCAGCGCCACCGACGGAGATGGAACGCGAGCCGTAGGTACCCATACCAAAGGGCACACGACCGGTATCGCCGTGCACCACATCGACCGCGTCGACGGCGACGCCTAAGCGGGCGGCAACCACTTGGGCAAACGTGGTTTCATGGCCCTGGCCATGGCTGTGTGAGCCGGTGAACACCGTCACGCTGCCGGTCGGGTGGACGCGGATTTCGCCGCATTCAAACAGGCCGGCGCGGGCGCCCAAGGCGCCGGCGATATTGCTGGGTGCAATGCCGCAGGCTTCGATGTAGCTGGAGTATCCGATGCCGCGCAGCAAGCCCTTGGCCGCGCTGGCCGCTTTGCGTCCGGGGAAGCCGGCCACGTCGGCCATGTCTTGGGCCTTGGTCATACAGCCGATGTAGTCACCGCTGTCGTATTGCAAAGCCACTGGCGTTTGGTAGGGCCAGCTGTTAATGAAATTGCGCTTGCGGATTTCGTCCTGCGACAAACCCATCTCCCAGCCGCAGCGGCTTACCAAGCGCTCCAGCAGGTAAGTGGCTTCAGGGCGGCCTGCGCCACGGTAGGCATCGACGGGTGCCGTATTGGTAAACCACGAATCCACTTCCACATAAATTTGCGGGCAGGTGTATTGGCCGGCCAGCAGCGTGGCGTACAGAATGGTCGGTACGGCGGTGGAGAAGGTGGACAGGTAAGCGCCCAGGTTGGCATGGGTGTGGACCCGCATACCCAAGAACTTGCCGTCTTTGTCCATGGCCATTTCGGCGTGGCTGACGTGGTCACGGCCATGCGCGTCAGTCAGGAAAGACTCGGAACGCTCGCAGGTCCATTTGATAGAGCGGTTCACTTCTTTGGCCGCCCAAGTAAGGGCTACGTCTTCGGCGTATAAATAGATTTTGGAACCGAAACCGCCGCCCACATCGGGGGCAATCACCCGCACTTTGTGCTCGGGCAAACCCAGCACAAAAGCCGTCATCAGCAAGCGCTCGACGTGCGGATTTTGGTTGGACACATAGAGCACGTATTCCTCGGTGGCGCGGCTGTAATTGCCGATCGCAACGCGAGGCTCCATGGCATTGGGCACCAGGCGGTTGTTGATCAAGTCCAGCTTGGTCACATGGTGGGCATTCGCAAATGCGGCATCGACATTGGCTTTGTCGCCCAGCACCCATTTGTAGCACTTGTTGTTAGGTGCGGCATCGTGCAGTTGCGGGCCGGTGGCGGCATCGCGCACGTCCACCACGGCGGGCAGCACGTCGTAATCGACTTGCACGGCTTCGGCCGCGTTTTTGGCTTGCTCCAGCGTGTCGGCGATCACCATGGCCAGTTGGTCGCCCACATGGCGTACTTTGCCCAGCGCCAGCACCGGATGCGGCGGCTCGTTCATGGGCGTGCCGTCCGGGTTGTTGATCAACCAGCCGCAGGGCAGGCCGCCCATCTTGCCTTCGAGGTCTTTGCCGGTGAAGATGCGCACCACGCCCGGCATGGCCGAGGCTGCACTGATGTCAATGTTTTTGATCACCGCATGCGCGTGCGGGCTGCGCACAAAGACGGCGTAGCTCTGCGCTTGCATGGTGATGTCGTCGGTGTACTGACCGGCACCCGTCAGGAAGCGATAGTCTTCTTTGCGACGGACCGACTCACCGATATGCGGGAGATTGGAAAAATCTGAGGCACCCATATTGATTGCTCCTTGAATGGTTTAGGCAGAAGCCATGGCAGCAGCACCCTGCTGCACGGCTTTGACGATGTTTTGGTAACCGGTGCAGCGGCACATATTGCCTTCCAAGTGTTCGCGCACTTCCTCGGGACTGGCATTGGGGTGTTTTTTGCACAGGTCGATAGCGCTCAAGACCATGCCGGGGGTGCAAAAGCCGCACTGCAAGCCGTGGCATTCTTTGAAAGCCGCTTGCATGGGGTGCATGGTGCCGTCCGGTGCAGCCAGGCCTTCGATGGTGGTGATCTCGGCACCGTCCGCTTGCGCGGCCAAGATGTTGCAGGATTTGACGGCGTGGCCGTCTTTGATGACCGTGCAGGCGCCGCACTGCGCAGTGTCGCAGCCCACGTGGGTACCGGTCATATGCAAATGCTCGCGCAATACCTGCACCAGCAGCGTATGGGGCGGGACGTCCACTGAAACCTGGCGCTTGTTAACCGTTAAATGAACCTGCATAACGTATGTCTCCGGGAGGGGTTGGTAGAACAAATGAACAAACCATTATGTGCTTTGAAAAAGGCGGTTTACCCTAGTAAAAACCCTTGAAGACACCCTTATTCGTAAGCGATGTGTTCCATCCTGGTGCGCTCGACTTAGTCCATATCTGCGCCGTGGGTCTGGGAGTTTCTGAATGCGCGCTTGCGTAGGCCGATTTACCGCGCCTTGCAGCCCACCACCCAAGCCGCCGCACTCGCCGGGGCGGTGCGCTCGGCCACCACCGGCGCTTAAAAACCGCTATTTATCCTCGTCCCAGCCGGGAAAACCGATCCTAAGTGCTTGGTTTTTACGGATTTTTTCCATTACAATGCGAGCTTCACGACCAAACGGGCGGGTAATTACCGCCCGTTTTTTTTGGTCGATTGTTTTTAGAGCCTGCCTTTTAGGGCGGGTTGACACCTTGGAAAGCGGACATCTGCAGCGTGGCTTGGCAAGACATCGTGCGTCAAATTGTGGTCGGTCTGGGATATGACCTGGTGGAGCTGGAACGCTCTGGCGGCGGCCTGTTGCGGGTCACCATTGACCTGCCGTGGGTGCACGCCGCGGCCGGGGCAGTGCAGGACCAGCAGTTGGTGACCGTGGAGGACTGCGAAAAGGTAACGCGCCAATTGCAATTTGCGCTGGAGGTGGAAGGCACGGCCTACAGCCGCTTGGAGGTCTCCTCACCAGGAATAGACCGGCCCTTGCGGCATGCGGCGGACTTTGAGCGCTTTGCCGGGCAGGTGATTGATATCACTTTGCGAGAACCCATCGGCGTGGCTGGCGCTGGTTTGGTAAGCGCTAAGCGTAAAAAGTTTCGCGGCACGCTCGAGCGCATGGCCGAGGCGGAGGGTGCAGCGCAGTGGCAAATCGTCTGGAGTGAGGCACCGGTCATCAAGCCGGGGCAGAAGGTGAGTAAAAAGCGGCCGGCGCCGCCGCTGCAGGCGATGGGGTTTGCGCTGGATGAATTGAAGGAAGCGCGTCTGGCGCCCATTGTCAGCTTTAAAGGGCGCGGCAAGGGCCAGACAGAGGCGCTGCCAGAGCCGCAGACCAAGGGCGCTGCGGATACGGCCTAGGGCTGAGCCTGGCGATTAACAGGGCTTTGGATTGCATATGTTTTTGTTTCGGAATTGAATTGTCAGGAGAGTGAAGGCATGAATCGCGAATTGTTGATGTTGGTAGAGGCGATCTCCCGTGAGAAAAACGTGGAGCGCGATGTGGTGTTGGGCGCCGTCGAAGCCGCCCTCGCGCAAGCCACGAAAAAGCTCTACGAGGGCGATGTGGATATCCGCGTGGCCTTGGACCGCGACAGCGGCAATTACGAAACCTTCCGCCGCTGGCATGTGGTGCCCGACGAAGCGGGACTTCAATTGCCGGACCAAGAGATTTTGCTATTTGAAGCCAAAGAGCAAATCCCAGATATCGAAGTCGATGAGTACATCGAAGAGCCGATCGCGTCCGTGCCCATTGGCCGCATTGGTGCGATGGCGGCCAAGCAAGTGATTCTGCAAAAAATTCGCGATGCCGAGCGCGAGATGTTGCTCAATGACTTCATGTCCCGCGGCGACAACATCTTTGTCGGCACTGTCAAGCGCATGGACAAGGGCGATGTGATCGTGGAAAGCGGCCGCGTGGAAGGACGTCTGCGCCGCGCCGAGATGATCCCCAAAGAAAACCTGCGTGCCGGCGACCGTGTGCGCGCCATGATCATGGAAGTGGATTTGACCTTGCGTGGCGCGCCGATTTTGCTGTCCCGTTCAGCGCCTGATTTCATGATTGAGCTTTTCCGCCAAGAAGTGCCGGAGATAGAGCAAGGCTTGCTGGAGATCAAATCCTGCGCCCGTGACCCCGGTTCACGCGCCAAGATCGCAGTGCTGTCGCATGACAAGCGGATTGATCCCATCGGCACTTGTGTGGGCGTGCGTGGCAGCCGCGTTAATGGCGTAACGACCGAGTTGGCTGGCGAGCGCGTCGACATCGTGTTGTGGAGTGAAGACCCGGCGCAGTTTGTGATCGGTGCGCTGGCGCCAGCTAACGTCAGCTCGATCGTGGTGGACGAAGAGCGCCACGCCATGGACGTGGTGGTGGACGAGGAAAACCTGGCGATTGCCATTGGACGCGGCGGACAGAACGTTCGCCTGGCCTCCGAATTGACCGGCTGGAAAATCAACATCATGGACGCCGCTGAGTCTGCGCAAAAGCTCGCGGTAGAGACCGATTCGGGTCGCCGCTTGTTCATGGACAAGCTCGATGTGGACGAAGAAATTGCAGACATCCTGATTGCCGAAGGCTTCACCAGCTTGGAAGAAGTGGCTTATGTACCGCTGCAAGAAATGCTGGAAATCGAGAGCTTTGACGAGGACACAGTGCATGAACTGCGCACCCGCGCCAAAGACGCGTTGCTGACCATGGAAATTGCACGGGAAGAGAGCGCTGCCAGCGTTTCGCAAGACTTGCGTGACCTCCAAGGCCTGAGCTTGGAGCATATCGGCCTGCTGGCCGAACATGGGATCAAAACCCTGGACGACTTGGCCGATTTGGCTACTGACGAACTTACAGAAATCACCGGCCAGTCAATTGACGAAGCCACTGCCCTGATCATGAAGGCGCGCGAACATTGGTTTACCAATGACGCCGCCGCTCAAGAGTCACGGCCATGAAAGGTTACCCGCTAAATGTCCAGTACGACCGTCGCCGAGTTTGCCAGTGAACTCAAGAAATCTACCGAAACCTTGTTGGAACAGCTGAAATCAGCGGGCGTGGCCAAAGCCGCTGCCAGCGATGTGCTGACCGACGCAGACAAGCACAAGTTGCTCAGCCACTTGCAGGCAGCCCATGGTACTGCGGGCGCCGAACGCAAAAAAATCACCCTGGTCAAAAAGCAGACCACGGAAATTAAACAAGCCGATGCCAGTGGCAAAGCGCGTACCATCCAGGTGGAAGTGCGCAAAAAGCGCACGTTTGTGCGCCGTGAAGACGGATCGGACGCAGTCCCCGAATCTGCCGAACCGGCCCAGAGCCCCGTGCCCGCGGGGCCGGTTATTGACCAAGCCGAACTGGCGCGCCGTGAGGAAGAAGCACGTCGCCAAGCCGAGTTCCTGCGCAGGCAAGAGGAAGAACTAGCCGCACGCCGACAGGCGCGTGAAGAACAGGAAGCCAAGGCCCGCGCTGCCCAAGAAGCAGCAGCACAAGTCCAGGCTGCAACTTCCAGCACTGACGCGGGCCAGAGCGATGCGCCTGCGTCCAAGCCGCGCAAACTGACTAAAGCCGCAGAAAAAGCCGCTTCGGACGCTGCAGCCCAAGCCGAAGCGGCCGCTGCAGCCCAAGCCGAAGCCCAGGCGCAACGCGCACAAGAAGCCGCACTGGCAGCTACCGCTTCACGCGAAGCTGCTTTGGAAGAGAACAAACGCGCCGCCGATTTGGGTGACCGCCGCCGCAAGGCCGAGGCGGAGGCCGCAGCCATCCGATTGATGATGTCTGCGCCCGCCAAGGCTGCGCCGCCGCCCAAGAAAATTGAAGCCAAACCTGCGGTGGATCCGAAAACTGCCATCAAAGGCACGCTGCACAAACCCGCAGCGGGCTCCACGGTAGCCAAGCCGGCCAAACCGGGCGGCAATGCTGCGCCGGGCTCGGGCAAAGAGGTCAAATCGGCCAAACTATCTAGTAGCTGGGCGGGCGACCCGGCCAAGAAAAAAGAACTCAAAACCCGCGGCGACACCGGTGCCGGAACCGGCCGGTCCACCAACTGGCGCGCCGGCCCGCGTGGTAAGCGCGGCGGCGACCGCGACCGCGAAGACCACGCGCCGATGCAAACGCAGGAGGTCCGCGTCATCGAAGTGCACGTGCCAGAAACCATCACCGTGGCCGAGTTGGCGCACAAGATGGCAATCAAGGCCTCGGAAGTTATCAAGCAATTGATGAAGCTCGGCCAGATGGTCACCATCAACCAGCCGCTGGATCAGGACACCGCCATGATCGTCGTGGAAGAGCTAGGCCATACGGCGGTAGTTGCCGCACTGGACGATCCAGAGGCCTTCACCGACGAAGAGGTGCATTCGCAAGCCGAGTCCCTGCCGCGTGCACCGGTCGTCACCGTCATGGGCCACGTGGACCATGGTAAGACGTCCTTGCTCGATTACATCCGCCGCGCCAAAGTGGCATCGGGAGAAGCCGGCGGCATTACCCAGCACATCGGCGCCTACCATGTGCAAACGCCCCGTGGCATGGTGTCCTTCTTGGATACACCCGGTCACGAGGCCTTTACCGCCATGCGTGCGCGCGGCGCCAAGGCGACCGATATCGTGATTTTGGTGGTGGCCGCAGACGACGGTGTGATGCCGCAAACCAAAGAAGCGATCAAGCACGCCAAGGCAGCGGGCGTACCTATCGTGGTGGCGATCAACAAAATCGATAAGCCCGACTCCAACCCCGAGCGTGTGAAAAACGAACTCGTGGTGGAAGAAGTGGTTCCAGAGGAGTTTGGTGGTGAGTCACCATTTGTAGCGGTGTCCGCCAAAACCGGACAAGGCATCGACGAGCTGCTGGAACAAGTGCTGTTGCAGGCCGAAGTGCTGGAGTTGCGGGCGCCTGTCGAGGCCATGGCCAAAGGCCTGGTTATCGAAGCGCGCTTGGACAAAGGGCGCGGCCCGGTTGCCACCGTGTTGGTGCAGTCGGGCACGCTTAAGACTGGCGATGTGGTGTTGGCCGGTCAAACCTTTGGGCGTGTGCGTGCCATGCTGGACGAAAACGGCAAACCCATCAAAGACGCTGGTCCGTCCATCCCGGTCGAGATACAGGGTCTGACGGAAGTGCCGCAAGCTGGCGACGAGTTTATGGTGATGTCCGACGAACGGCGTGCCCGTGAAATCGCGACCTACCGCGCTGGCAAATTTCGCAATACCAAATTGGCCAAGCAACAAGCAGCCAAGTTGGAAAATATGTTTAGCGATATCGGAGCGGGCGACGTCAAGATGCTACCCATCATCGTCAAGGCCGATGTGCAAGGCTCGCAAGAGGCCTTGGCCGCTTCCTTACTCAAACTCTCGACCGATGAGGTCAAAGTGCAGATGGTGTACTCTGCGGTGGGCGGCATCAGCGAGTCGGACATCAACTTGGCCATTGCCTCCAAGGCAGTAGTGATTGGCTTTAATGTGCGCGCTGATGCAGGAGCCCGCAAGCTGGCCGAAGGCAATGGTGTCGACATACGCTACTACAACATCATTTACGACGCGGTGGACGAGCTCAAAGCGGCAATGTCTGGCATGTTGGCACCCGAAAAGCGTGAGGAAGTTATTGGCTTTGCCGAAATTCGCACCGTATTCGTGGCATCCAAGATTGGTACCGTGGCCGGTTGTATGGTCACCGGCGGCTTTGTCAACCGCAGCGCGCACTTCCGCCTGCTGCGCGACAACGTGGTGATTTATACCGGCGAGCTCGATTCGCTCAAGCGTATGAAAGACGATGTGCGCGAAGTCAAAGAAGGCTTTGAATGCGGTATCAAACTCAAGAACTACAACGACATTGCCGTGGGCGACCAGTTGGAGTTCTTCGAGATCAAGGAAATCGCACGCACCATCTGAGCGTTCGCCTTGCATGCGCAAAAAGTCCTCCACCCCCAACCGCGGTTTTCGCGTGGCCGATCAGATCCAGCGCGATCTAACCGAGCTGATCGCGCGCGAACTGAAAGACCCGCGCGTGGGTATGGTGACGATTCAGTCGGTGGAAGTGACGCCCGACTACGCACATGCCAAGGTGTATTTCAGCCTGCTGGTGGGAGACGCGGCGCAGTGTGCCGAGGGGCTGAACCAGGCAGCGGGATTTTTGCGTGCCGGTTTGTTTAAACGCCTGCATATTCATACCGTGCCAACTTTGCATTTCATTTTTGACCGCACCACTGAGCGCGCTGCGGACATGAACGCGCTGATTGCGCGGGCCGTGTCCTCGCGAGCCAAGGAAGACTGATCCGCATGAACGCGCCGCATGCACGGGTTGCAAGGCGCCCCGTGCATGGGGTGCTGCTACTGGATAAGCCCTTGGGTTGGTCC
>CANFVA010000077.1 GCA_947450255.1 Comamonadaceae bacterium | reverse complement strand
GGTGTAATGCCCATGTATTGCAGCAACTCGCGGCGTAAAGTTATTTGACCTTTGGCGGTGACAGTTAATGCAGCCATGTGTCGTCCCTTTGGGGTGAATAAAGAATGTAATTTTACATTACTTGTAAAAGCCAGGACGCATTTAGATTACTGAGTGGACGGTCCGTAATGGGACTTTTCCCACCGATTGTCCCTATAGACCAACGCAATGCTTTTTAGTAATCGCCTTTGTTTTGGCCCAAGCCGTTGATGTGATGTCTGCAAGGGCTCGTCCAACTTGCTTTGCGCAATTGGTGCCTTGGGGCAAGCCAACCCCATGAATGTACCTAGCCGGGCTTACACGCTACGCAAATGCCAAGCCTTTGGCCGCGTAAAAGTGCTTATGCCTTCGCGTGACAAAGTCAGGCCCACGCCGGAGTCGCCATGGCCGCTCCAGGGCAGGCGGGGGCTGACGCGGTCGCAGCAATTCCAGTACACCGTGCCGGCGTTCACTTGGGCCAGCAGCCGCTGTGCGCGCCCCTGGTCCGGCGTATAAACACCGGCGGTCAAGCCGTAGCGGGTGTCGTTCATCAGTTGCACCGCTTGCGCATCGCTGCTGACTTTTTGGATGCCGATGATGGGACCGAAACTTTCTTCGCGCATTAGTTCCATGCTGTGGTTCACATCGACCAACACGGTGGGCGAAAACCAGTTGCCGGGCGTGGGGCCGCGCTTGCCGCCGGTGAGCAGCTTCGCACCTTTGGCCAGGGCGTCGGCCACTTGGGCTTCCAGCACCGCAAGCTGCGGCGCGCGGGTGATGGCGCCGATATAGGTGTCCGCGCTTTCGGTGTCGCCGCTTTTCATGCCATTGACAGTAGCTACAAAGCGGGCCACAAAGGCGTCGTAAATTTTTTCGTGCACATAAATACGCTCTACGGAGCAGCAGCTTTGTCCGGTGTTGTACATCGCGCCATCGGCCAGGGATTCGGCGGCGTTGTCCGGATTCGCGTCATCGCACACATAGGTGGGGTCCTTGCCGCCGAGCTCGAGTTGCAGCTTGATAAAGCGGTTGCCTACTGCTTGCGCGATGCGCGCGCCGGTGGCGACCGAGCCGGTAAAAAACACGCCGTCAATCCGTTCTTGCAATAAGGTTTGCCCGACTTCGCCGCCGCCTATCAAGCACACCATCACGTCCTGTGGCACGCCGGCTTGGTGTAGCAAGCGGGCAATCGCCAGCCCGGTGTTCGTCGCGTATTCGCTGGGCTTGTAGAGCACTGCGTTACCGGCCAAGAGCGCCGGAAGGATGACATTGCAGCCGACAAACCAAGGGTAATTCCAGGCGGAGATATTGGCGACGACGCCCAACGGAATCCGCTCGATTTGCTCGGTCATGCCGCCCTCGGACATGACTGTTTCAGTAGCCAAGCAGCCATCGACCTGCGCGAGAAAAAAATCAATGCGACCTAGCAAGCCATTGAGTTCATTGCGCGAGAGCTGTACCGGTTTGCCGGTTTCGCGCGTCATGGTCAGGGCTAGCGCGTCCATGTCTTGCACCACGCTGGCGCGGAATTTTTCGACGCAGCCTTTGCGTGTCACCAGCGGCGTGGCGGCCCAAGCGGCTTGTGCGGCGCGCGCGGCAGTGGCTTTGGCGACCACGCTGTCGGCATCGTCGGCGGGCAAGGTGTTGACCCGTTGGCCGTTTGCCGGATTGAAAATAGACAGGGTGCTCATGCGGTACTCGCTATAAAAAAACTAAAGCTGGAAAGAATTAGACGCGCGCAGCGCGTGCAGCTTGCAAAAAATCGTCCAAGAGCGCGCTGTCGTCTAGCACGCCGTATTCGGCCTTATGAAATTCGGGGTGCCATTGCACAGCCGCAACCCATGCATCGCCACTGTGGCGTATCGCTTCGATAGTGCCGTCGTCCGGGCACAGCGCCTCGGCCACAAAACCGGGCGCCAGGTCTTTAATGCCTTGGTGGTGGATGCTGTTAATTTTGCGGCTGTCGCTATGGCCCAGCAGCGTCTCCATGCGGGTGCCCGGTACCAGGTGAACATCGTGGAAGAGCCGGTCGTAGGCTTCTCCATTGCGGTGCACCAGCGCTTCTGGCTTTTGCGTTTCGATGTCTTGGTAGAGCGTGCCGCCGTAGCTCACATTAATCAGTTGCAGGCCTCGGCAAATACCAAATACTGGTTTGCCTGCCGCCACAAAAGCGCGCACCAATTCCATTTCATACAGGTCGCGGGTGCGGTCTCCGGCCCAGCGCGGGTCCAGCGGTTCTTCACCATAGCTGGTGGGCGACATGTCCACGCCGCCATGCAGCACCAGCCCGTCCAGCCACTGGGCGTAATGCTGTGCTGTGACATCGCCGCGCGCCGTGTCCCCCACCAGCGCCGGCACCATCACCGGCACGGCGCCACCGGACATCAGCCAGTGCGGCACCGATTGCTCCAGGTACTGCAAGGTTTTTTTGGCAAAGGCCGGACGGTTGTTATCGGGGTAGAGAAAACAGGCGCTCACGCCAATTTTGGGGCGATCAGACATGGGTAAAAAGAGTGGGTGGTTTATAAAAAGAGGGGCTTGCGATGGTGCCGCACAGTACCGCGCTTGCAGGTTGGCAGTCAGCGCAAAAAGCACAAGCTGGGGTCTATGTAAGGACTTTCACAGGGCCTGGCGAAACAGGCGTTCAAAATCAGCCGCCGTGCAGGGGCGCGGATTGGTCTGGTGGCAAATATCGGCCTGAGCGATGTGCACCAAGCGGGCGATATGGTCTTCCTTCACGCCATGGGCTGCCAAACCACCGCTAATGCCGATGCTGGTCTTGAGCGCTTTGAGCCAAGGCACAAAAGCCTTGGCGCCACCGGCCACGCCACAGACATGCGCCAGTTCGTCAAATTTGGCGGGTACCGCTTCAAAGTTCCAGGCCAGCACGGTGTCGATCATCAAGGCGTTGGCCAGGCCATGGTGCAGGTCACACACCGCGCCCAGCGCATGCGCGCAGGAATGCACCGCGCCCAAGTCTTTTTGGAAGGCAATCGCACCCATCATGGAGGACATCATCATGTCGCTACGCGCTTGCAGATTGCCGGGCTCTTTCACGGCGGTCTGCAGCGCAGCGGCGGCGATGCGTGTGCCCTCCAGCGCGATGCCATCACACAGCGGGTGGTAGGCGGGGGAGAGATAGCTTTCGATGTTGTGCGTCAGCGCGTCCATGCCGGTGGCGGCAGTGACTGCGGCGGGCAGGCCCAGCGTGAGTTCGGGGTCGGCAAACACCATGCGCGCCAAAATTTTGGGGCTAAAGACCACGCGTTTTAAGTGCGTGTCGTTCTCGCTGACCACGCTGGAGCGACCCACTTCCGAGCCGGTGCCCGAGGTGGTGGGCAGCGCCACGAAGTAGGGCAGGGGCGCGCTGATAGGGCGCACCTGTGGGTGGTCCCATACGTATTCCAATATGTCGCCTTCGTGGGTGGCGGCAATGCCGACCACCTTGGCCACATCGAGCGCTGCGCCACCGCCAAAGCCGATGATGCAGTCCGCCTTGTGTGCCATGAAGGCCCTAGCACCGTCCATCACTTGGGCGCAAGTGGGGTTGCCAAATACGCCGGAAAAAACCGCCATCTCCAAACCCGCCAGATGCGATTGAAACTCGGCCAGTACCGGCAGCGCGTACAGCGCCCGGTCAGTGACGATGAGCGGGCGCTGCAGTCCCAGTTCCAGCAAATGGGCTGCGACCAACTTGCGTGCGCCTGCACCAAAGCGTATGGGGGTAGGAAAGGAAAAAGAGGTGATGCTCATAAAAAATAGGCCCAAAAATAGCAGCAGCGCCTCCAAGAGTAGGAAAAGCGGGCCCGCTGACTAACAAGCCTGATTGTTACTGTTTTTGAGCGCGCAAATCGCACAAGCGCCCATGCGCTGCCCTGTAAAACCTCAAGACCGGTCGGCGCCACCCGCAGGTTTCCTAGGCTTTGCGCACTACCGCCAGGCCTTTGAGGTATTCGCCTTCGGGAAAACTCAGTGTCATCGGATGATCCGGCGCCGCGCCTAGGCGTTCGCTGATAAAGCCGTCCACGCCTGCGTCAGCGCCAGCGGAGGCGACAATTTTGTGGAACAAATCTGCACCGATGCCGCCTGAACACGAGAAGGTAAACAAGACGCCGCCGGGCTCCAAAATTTGCAAGGCCAGGCGATTGATGTCCTTGTAAGCGCGCGCTGCGCGTTCGGCATGCGCAATCGTGGGGGCTAGCTTAGGTGGGTCCAGCACGATGGCGTCAAAGCGGCGGCCTTCCTTGTTGAAGCGGCGCAAGCTGGCGTTGACATCGGCGTCGATAAATTCAGCGCGCTTGGGCGCAAAACCATTGCGCGCTGCATTGCTGGCGGCCAGCGCCAGTGCGGGCGCGGAAGAGTCGATGGAAAGCACATGTGCCGCACCACCCGCCAAGGCGGCCACACTAAAGCCGCCGGTGTAACAAAAGCAATTGAGTACGCGTTGCGATTGCAGGCGTTGCACGTACTGTGCAAACCGCCTGCGGCTGTCGCGCTGGTCCAGGTAGTAGCCCGTCTTGTGGCCTTGCGCAATGTCCAGCCCAAGTTGCCAGCCGTACTCGCGCAGCACCAGCGCGGTATCGCCTTGGCCGCGCAACCAGCCCACTTTAGCATCCAGGCCCTCCAGGCCGCGGCTACTGGCGTCAGAGCGTTCGTAGATTTTTTGCAATCCGGTGTGCGCCAGCAGCGCATCGGCAATGGCCTCTTTCCAGCGTTCACATCCCGCGCTGCCAAACTGCGCCACCAGCGTATCGCCATAGCGGTCTACGATCAAGCCGGGCAAGCCGTCGGATTCGCCATGCACCAGACGCAGGCTGTCGCTGTCTATTGCCAGACGCGTGCGTGCATCGACGGCGCTGCGAATGCGTGCAGCGAAAAACGCGGCATCAATCCGATCGCCTTCTTCAAAACTCCAGATGCGGGCGCGAATGCGCGACTGCGGGCTGAACGCCGCCCAGCCTAAAAACTGGCCTGTATGCCCCTCCACCCGCACCGTCTCGCCGCTATCGCCGCCGCCTTTGGCAATGGCCGATTCAAAAATCCAGGGGTGTTTGCGCAGCAGGGAGCGCTCTTTGCCGTCGCGTAGCCGTAGTGTTTTCATGCGGACATTGTCGCTGGCCTGGCAGCGCACTGACAGAGCGCTTGCTCGCGATCGGCAGACCGGCCTATTAAATTTCATTTAAAGTAAAGTTATTTAAATGGTATTTAATTTTTGAATATTGAATGGCCTTCATCATCCAAACCAGCCATCGGCCTCTGGCTAAGGGCCAGGGCATTGATTGCCGCAGTATCGATTGTCTGTTTCGCAATGCGCGTATGCCCCGCGTTGTACGGAGATAGGATTGAAAGACCAACTGCACACTCGTTTTCTATCGGCGCTTGGGGTGCTTGTCTTGCACCTGGTTTTTTTATTGATTTCTAAAGGCTTGCAAAGTGCGGCGCCTACGGTGCCCCCAACGCGCCTCGCTCCGAGCGTCCTGGTTTTTTTGGGACCCGCGCAGCCGCAAACCGTTTTGCAGCGCCAGCCTGAACCTGGGCGCCAAAGTGACCGACTGCCGCAGCGTTTGCTACAGCAAGGCCCTGCGACACAGGCTTTGGGACCAGGAGTAGCGCAAACGACCGATGCATTAGCGACAACACCCTCTATCTCACCCCTTCCTGAAAGGATGGCAAGCGCCGTTATGCCGCAAGCCCCAGAGCTTGCCAAGGCGTCTGAGCTTGCCCATCCCTTGAACTTGCGCTTGTCGCCCGAGGCCTTGCGCGCTTTGCCCGCTGCGTCAACGCCAGTGCTGCCATCGGCCCGACTGCCACTAACGGTAGAGCAACACTTGGGTAAAACCTTGACAGCTGCAGGCTCAGCGCCTTGGCTGCAAGAGCGCTTGGACGCACACCGTGTGCGCTTTCGTAGCGGTGAACGTTGCATCACCTACACCCGCCCCCAAAGCGTTGACCTGTTCCCATTTGACGATGCAGCGCAGCGCTCGCCTTGGACTTCCCCCGGTGTGGAGCAGTGTTCTAACTAAGTGTTGATGTTCAGCAGGCAAATCTTTTGCGTGGTCAGTGCCCGAATTTCAACGACGCGTGACGTGTGCATACGTGCCGAAAAAATGTTGATAACTTAAAAAATAGATAGCAAAATAAAAATAAATACTTACAATAGAGGTCTCTCCCAAAGCGGGTTTTACAACCTGCTTTTTAGCCCACGCGTACTGTGGGCTTTTTTTCCCCCTGGCCTCGCGTGTGCATCTTGCCCTAGCCTGCCCGTATCATCGGCGTCTGCTTGATAACCCCGAGCCCCATGATCCGCATTACAGAAATCAAACTTCCTTTGGCCGCGTTACCGGTGCATACGCCCCGGGCCGCCGACTCGCCCAGCGAAAGCGCGCAAGACCGTCTGCCTGCGGCCCATCCGCTGGGCGCGCTGCGGGAGGTCACAGCAAAGACGCTGGGTATTGCCCCCGCAGAGATTTTGGAATTGCAGGTTTTCAAGCGCAGCTTTGACGCACGCAAGGCCGACATCCTGGCAGTGTTCATTGTGGATGTGCAAGTGGCCCCGCCCAGCCAAGCGCGCCTGCTGGCGCAGCACGCGCAACATCCGCACATCGCCGCCACCCCGGACATGGCCTACCGCCCGGTGGCCCGGGCGCCTTCCGATGGGCCGACCCGGCCCGTGGTAGTGGGCTTTGGGCCTTGTGGCATGTTTGCCGCCTTATTGCTGGCGCAAATGGGTTTCAAACCCTTGGTCTTAGAGCGCGGACCTAGGGTGCGCCAACGCACCAAGGACACCTGGGATTTGTGGCGCAAAAACACCTTGCATGTGCACAGCAATGTGCAGTTCGGCGAAGGCGGTGCCGGTACGTTTTCGGATGGCAAGTTGTGGAGCCAGATACGCGATCCACGTTACCTGGGCCGTAAAGTCATGCATGAGTTGGTGCAAGCTGGTGCACCGCCTGAAATTTTGTACGAAGCGCACCCGCATATCGGCACTTTCAAATTGGTCAAAGTGGTCGAAAACCTGCGCGCGCGCATCGAATCCCTGGGCGGCGAAGTGCGCTTTGGGCAGCAACTGGTGGATGTGCAGTTGCGCAGCGCAGCGGGCGACCCAGACGGTACGCAGCGGGTAGACGCATTACAGGTCTGCGACGCTGCCTCCGGCCGGTTGTATGCCATCGCAGCCAGCCATGTGGTGATGGCGCTGGGCCATAGCGCACGCGACACCTTCGCCATGTTGTATGACCGGGGCGTAGCGATGCAGGCCAAGGCTTTTTCTATCGGCTTTCGCATTGAGCATCCGCAAGGCGTAATAGACCGTGCGCGCTGGGGCCGCCATGCGGGTCACCCGCTGCTAGGCGCTGCCGACTACAAACTAGTCCACCACGCGACCAACGGGCGCAGCGTCTATAGCTTTTGCATGTGTCCTGGTGGCACCGTAGTGGCGGCTACCAGCGAGGCGGGTCGGGTCGTCACCAATGGCATGAGCCAATATTCGCGCAATGAGCGCAATGCCAACGCCGGTATCGTGGTCGGTATCGAACCGGCCGATTTTCCGCAGGACCAGGCCAGCTTTGTCGCAGCCTTTGGAGAAGTCGACGGTGCGCGCTATGCGGCGCAAGCGCAGGCCATGCGCCCGCATGTGCACCCCTTGGCTGGCATGGTGTTGCAGCGTAGCCTGGAGTCCGCAGCCTATGTGCAAGGCGGCGCCAATTACCAAGCGCCGGGCCAGCGGGTGGGCGACTTTTTAGCAGGCAAGCCATCGAGCGCGTGGTGCACCGTAACCCCGTCTTACCGCCCTGGCGTGACGCCAGTGGATTTATCGTCCAGCTTGCCCGCGTACGCCATTGCCGCCATCCGCGAAGCGCTGCCGGTGTTCGGGCGCAAGATAAAAGGTTTTGATATGCCCGACGCGGTGCTCACGGGCGTGGAAACACGCACTTCCAGCCCTTTAAAAATGCCACGTGGCGAAGACTTGCAAAGCAGCAATGTGCGCGGCCTGTATCCGGCAGGCGAGGGTGCGAGTTATGCCGGCGGAATTTTGTCGGCTGGGGTCGATGGCATCCGCGTGGCCGAGGCCTTGGCCCTAGATTTGCTTACAGCGCAGCGCGCTTGAACAAAGCCAACAAGCTGCCGGCCAGCACAAACAAGCTGCCAAAAACGCGGTTCATTGCGCGTATATGGGTCGGCTTGCGAAGAGCTGCTAAAAGGCGCGCCGCCATGGCGGTGTAGGCCGCCATCACCACCAGATCGGTGAAACAAAGGGTGGCGCCGATCAGCAGGTATTGCTGAAGCAGGGACTGGTCCAGCAGCAAAAACTGCGGCACCACCGCCAACATAAACACGGTGCCCTTGGGATTGACTGCGTTAATCATCCAACCGCGCAGCACCATATCGCGCCGCCGCATGACATGCGTGTCCGCATCTTGTGCCACCAGCGGCCCCGGCACTGCGCGCCATTGCGCAATACCCAGCCACACCAGATAGACCACGCCCGCCCATTTGACGATCAAAAACGCCGTGTTGGAAGCGGCGACCAAGGCGCCAAGGCCTACCGATACCACCAGCAGCTGCGTGCAGATGCCCATGACCAAACCAAAAGTTGTGAAATAGCCGCGCTTGAAACCGTAGTTCAACCCGGCGCTCATGGCGGCCACAGCGCCAGGCCCTGGCGAAATACTGATAGCCCAGGCTGCTACAAAAAACGCCAGCCAGTGCGAAAAGTCCATGGTGTGCTGTTCCAAAAAAATAAGCGGGCCCTGTCAAGGCCCGCTGGGTGTGTTTGGCGATGTATCGCTGCGCGGATGGAGCCAAACGTTGAGCCTGCCCCGCGTTCGGCGTCGGGGCGATGCCAACGCGGCGCGATTATGCGCTTTGCAATGCCGCGATACGCGCTTCGATTGGCGGATGGGTGCTAAACCATTGTCCGATACCACCCGCAATGCCAAAGGCGGCGACGCTCTTGGGAAGCTCGCCCGGCGTCATGCCGCCTAAGCGGGCCAGCGCATTGACCATGGGTTGCTTGCGGCCCATCAATTGGGCGGCGCCCGCGTCGGCGCGGAATTCGCGCTGGCGGCTGAACCAGGCCACCACCATGGCTGCGGCAAAGCCCAAGACAATGTCGAGCACGATGGTGGTGATGTAGTAGCCCATGCCCGGGCCGCTGCTTTGCTCATCGTTTTTGCGCAAAAAGCTGTCCACCGCGTAGCCAATCACGCGACTGAGGAACACCACAAAAGTATTCATCACGCCTTGTATGAGCGTCATGGTCACCATATCGCCATTTGCGATATGCGCTACCTCGTGGCCGATCACCGCTTCTACTTCCTCGCGCGTCATGCCGGCTAGCAAACCGGTGGAGACTGCTACCAGGGCCGAATCTTTGAAAGCGCCAGTGGCAAAGGCATTGGGCTCACCTTCAAAGATGCCGACCTCGGGCATGCCGATACCGGCTTGCTCCGAAAACCTGCGCACGGTTTCCACGATCCAGGTCTCGTCGGCGTTTTGCGGTTGCTCAATGACTTGTACGCCCGAACTCCACTTGGCCATGGGCTTGCTAATCAGCAGTGAAATAAAGGCGCCACCAAAGCCAATGACCAGTGCATAGCCCAGCAACAAGCCCAAGTTCAGGCCGTTGCTGGTGAGGTAGCGGTTCACGCCCAAGAGGCTGGCCACGATACCCAGTACCACCACGACCAGCACATTGGTGAGCACAAGCAAAAGAATGCGTTTCATATCAACTCCAGAGAAAGTGTGCGCGCCGCTCAAACACCGGTTTGCGCCTTTTGCGCTGCAACACAAGCCTCCATAGTAGGGCCGGACGGTGAAATTACAAGCCGCTGTACCCAAGCGCCCACCCAAATTGCGGGCTTTGTGGGGCTTAGCGGGGTGCTGCGCGCGGTGGGCGGAACACCGATGTATCGGCGTAAAAGCCAGGATATGCGTTAGCGGGCCACCAACCGGGTACGCCCAAAACCGGCAAATGCGCAAAGGGCTTACTCGCTAGCGCATCGGCCTGCAAATGCGCGGCCAGCGAGGTATCCCAATCGCTAGCGCCCATGGTGGGCGCATGCACGCGATAGACATGTGCCGTGATGGCGGTGCGCGGGCACACCAGCTTTTCCAGCAAAGCGTGGCCGAACAATTGCAGGCGCGCCTCTTTCCATACCGTCCGCAGCGGGCCAAACAGGGCTTGCCAGTCTTTGCGCACCAAGGCCTCCCACAAAACATCGGGCGCGTGCAGTAGCGCGGCGTTTTCGTCAAAAACAGTTAGCGCATCGCGCGCCGGGCCGCGCACCGGCGCGATACCGCTGTGCGCAATTTGCGCTGCCTGCAATTGGTTGAGGCGCTGCTTGGTGTGCGGGAAATGCAGCCAGCACAGGCCATTGAAAAAATCATGCAAACCGTCGCGTGTCGGTACTTGTTGGGTTTCAAAAATAAAGGCTTCATAGGCCTGCCCAAGTGGCAGATCGGACTGCGGCACAAAGCGCACCGGGCAGGTGGGCACCTGTTCCGCGAACAGGTTCAGTGCTTGCGCGCAGCTAAGGCCTGTAGCAACGGCCTTCGCCAAAGGTTGGCCGCGTGCGCGCCAGGCTTGCAGCCAGGGCGCAGTCCAGTCAATCGCTGCTATGTCCTGCGCCACGGCAAGCTATTTTTTCTGTAAGACTGCCAGGGAGTCACGCAGGCAAGCAGGCAGGCCATTCCATGTGCTAAACCATGCGCCAGTGCAGCACTTCGCCACCGGCCAACGGCTTTAAGCTGGTCTGCGCAAATGCGTAGTTTTCCGGTGGCGTCCAGCTTTCGCGTCGCAGCGTTATTTGCGCGGTGTTACGCGGCAGGCCGTAAAAATCAGGGCCGTGAAAACTGGCAAAGGCCTCCAGCTTGCCTAGCGCCTGTGCGGCTTCAAAGGCGCTGGCATAGAGCTCGATAGCCGCGTGCGCGGTATAGCAACCGGCACAGCCGCTGGCGTGTTCTTTCAGGTGCGTGGCATGCGGCGCGCTGTCAGTGCCTAGGAAAAAGCGCGGCGAACCTTGGGTGGCTGCGTCCATTAAAGCTAGGCGGTGCGTCTCGCGCTTGAGCACCGGCAGGCAGTAGTAATGCGGGCGTATGCCGCCGGTAAAAATCGCGTTGCGGTTATAGAGCAAATGGTGGGCGGTGATGCTGGCCGCGATGGCACCTTGCGCGCTTTGCACATACTGTGCGGCCTCGCGCGTGGTGATGTGTTCAAACACCACTTTGAGCGCCGGAAAATCCTGCCGCAGCGGTATCAATTGGCGATCAATAAACACCGCCTCGCGGTCAAATAAGTCGATGTCCGGTGACGTCACTTCACCATGGACTAACAGCGGCATACCGACACGCTGCATGGCCTCTAGCGTGGCGTAGGTTTTGCGCATATCGGTAACCCCGGCATCGCTATTGGTGGTCGCACCAGCCGGATAGAGCTTGACGCCGACAATGCCTGCATCCTTGGCGCGCACTATCTCATCGGGTGGCAAAGTGTCGGTGAGGTACAGCGTCATCAAAGGCTCAAACCCGCCGTGGCCCGCCGCCGCTGCAGCAGCGTGTATGCGTGCGCGGTAGGCCAGCGCTTGCGCGGTGCTGGTGACGGGCGGTTTGAGGTTGGGCATGATCAGCGCGCGGCCGAACTGGGCTGCGGTATGCGGCACCACGGTTTGCAATGCAGCGCCATCGCGTACATGCACATGCCAGTCGTCGGGGCGGGTAAGGGAGAAGGTTTGGGGGATTAAGGGGTCTGGCATAAGTGGCTTATTGTCCCAAATCAGGGTGTGCTGCAGGCTCGCCGTCCGGGGGTGCCTCCGGATTGCGCAACTGGGCTCGGCTACTTTGCAGACTTTGCAGGATATCCACGGCCTGGGCATAGAAGGCGGCGCCAGCCGGAGTCAGCCGCGTGGGGTAAGAACTGCGGTCCACCAGCGCGACCCCGGCCCAGGCTTCTAGCGACTGGATGCGGCGTGAAAACGCGGATTGCGTGACATGGCGTAATTGCGCCGATCGGCTGAAGCTGCTGGTCTCGGCCAGCGATACAAAGTCTTCCAGCCATTTGGTGTCCATGGTCGCTTGCTGTCTTGGTGTGTGGCGATCAATTGCTGCTTTGTTGCAGCGCCCACATCTGCGCATAGCGGCCTTGCTGCTGCATCAAAGCCTGATGGGTGCCGCGTTCGACAATGCGACCGCTCTCCATGACCAAAATTTCATGCGCATCGACCACGGTGGACAGGCGG
>CANFVA010000076.1 GCA_947450255.1 Comamonadaceae bacterium | reverse complement strand
TCGGCGCGGTAGTCCGCGTGGCTGCGCAGGCTCCAGCGTTCCAGCACCGGGATGTGTTCGTCGCTAAAGCCGCGTCCGTCTTGCATGCCGAAGTGCGTGTTTTGCGGCATGGCGATCATGGCTTTTAGCATGTCGGAGCCGCCTTTGGAGCGCGACAGCAGCGAGTGATCGCGCAGCGCAAGCGCTGCGCGGTGCAGGTCGCCTTCGCAGCTGTCTTGCAAATATAGGCTTACCAAATTAACCATGCGCTCACGCGCTTTTTCTAGGTCGGGGCGTAAAAACTCGGTGCCGAAATAGCGGGCGATTTGCACCATACCCTTGGGCGCCTCGGTGCGCAAAGCCTCAATGCGCTCGGCGCCAATCAAGCCATGCGCCAGCCCATAGGCCAGCGCTTTTTCAAAAAACGGGCGCTCGTCAAAAAGTGCCATGCCGCTGGCGGCGCTGTTACTACCTTGGTTTACCGGGTCTTGGTGCTCGGTCATGGTGCCGGTATCTCCGCGTCAGGTTCACGCGGCGCAGGGGCACTGGCGATTACCGACGCAAGGTGTTCGCCATCCATGGCCAGCAAGCTTTGCATGTGCGCGCGCAACAAAAAAGAGTGCCCGGCCATTAAATCGCCGATTCCTCGTCCGCGTCCAGCGCGGCAGGCGTAGCCTTGCCCCGGTCGGTGTCGCCGGTTTCTACTTTGCCGTCGTCCTCTTCTGTCTCAAACTCTTCGCCACGCCCAGCCTCAAAAGCGCGGGCTTTGGCGCGTAGCACGAGCAGCGTTTCGATGAACAAATCCACGCATTGGTAGCGCAAGGTGTAGGCCATTTGCATCCAATCCTGGTCGGCCACTTCGTCTTCGTCGATGCGTGGTTTGGCGTAGGCGTTGGCATACAGGTCGGCCTCGGAGATCATGTCGCCGTCGTCTTCGACGGTGTCAAACAAACCGGTGCGCGCAAAGGCTTCCACGCGGCTCCAGCGTTCAGCAAAATAATCGGCCAGGGCTTCGCTGCCGCCCTCCAAGTCACCAATGGCGGTCAGGAATTCCACCGGGTCACCACCCGCGCGGAAGATGACTGAGTTCACCATGCCGCGCAGATGGGTGCGTGAGAGGTCTTTGTACTGTTTTTCGATCACCACGGCACGCGCGAATTGCTGCGGAGATACCAGCAAATTGACCACCGATTCTTTAGAGTTGTCGTATTCGCGGATCACGGCCAAGATGTCTTTGGGCGGCAATTGCTCCAGCACCACCATCAAGGCGCTGTCGCCCTCTGCGTCCGCCAGCTCCACCAGCGCCGATTCGGCGCCCGAAATATCGCCCGCCGCAATCAGGCTTTGGGTTTTAGAAATTAATGCGAGATGTTGGCTCATGGCTTTTCCTTATTCAATACAGTGCGCAGGCTTTATTCCTTGCGGTCAAAGCCTTGTTCGGCCATCCAATCGTTGCCTGCCTCTTCGGCAGCGCGGGCCTCTTTTTCTTCTTCGGAATCCTGATCGTCGCGGTCTTTGTCTTCGTCGTCCTCATCATCGGCAGGCGCTGCTGCGGCGGGCGTGTGGTGGAACAAATATTCCATACCCGCGGCCAGCACCATCAGTGTGTCGCCTGCGGGGTCTTTGCACAGTTCTTCAGCCAGGCCCAGGGCCCAGGGCTCCAGATGCACATGGGCCGAAATCGTGGCCCAATCCGGCAGTTGCCCTTGGTCTTTGACGACGAGCGCATCCATCAGCGCCGGTTTGCTAAAGCGCATTCCCTGGTGGAACACGATAGCCACCATTTCCGGGGCGCTAGCCATCATCTGGCGCAAAAAAGGCAGCTCTTTGCGGCGCTGGGCCAGGCGCTGGCGCAGTACGTTTTTGCCTTCCGAGTCAAAAGCCATGTCATTGATTTCGGCTTCGTAGCTGGAACGCAGCAGGGCGAAATAGGGCGAAATTTTCATCATCGGATGCTCAGCGGCTTTGCAACAGTTTGTCTAAATAGGGGTTCCAGATCTCGCGCGCGGTTTGCAGCGGATCGTCGAGCAGGTTGCGGCGGCGGTTGTCATCGTAGGCCTGGCGCTTCGTCTCGTCGCTAAGCACTTCGTAAGCTTGCTGCACCGCGCGAAAGCGCGCCGGAGCGTCCGGGTCGCTATTGCGGTCGGGGTGGTAGGTCGCCGCAAGCTGGCGAAAGGCCTTTTTGATGTCGGCGATGCTGGCGCTGCCGCGCAGGCCCAGGGCGCTGTAATGGTCCGTCATAGCCCTCTATTGTCGCTGGCTTGTCAAGCGCGGTGCCCAAGAGCCTCCAGGATCGAGAAGGGCGCGTGTGCCAAAGCGCACAAACAGGTGTCCGCGCGCCCTGTCGCCTAGATGCCATGGCGGTCACTGCACTGGCTTATCCTCGTCCAACCGGGCGCTGTGCCCCAATTGAACAAAGGCATTTGCATGAACCGTGTCCTGGCCCATACCGGCGCCCGTTATCCCATTGTCCAAGCCCCCATGGGCTGGATTGCCCGCAGCCCTCTGGCCAGCGCCGTGTCTCGGGCCGGTGGTTTGGGGATTATCGAAACCTCCTCCGGCGAAACAGAGAATTGCCAGCGCGAAATCCGCGCCATGGTCGACAGCGGCCTGCCTTTTGGCGTGAATCTGCCGATTCGGTTTCTCAAAGACGAGGCCATGCTGCGCTTTGTGTGCGAGGTCGGTATCCGCTTTGTCACCACCTCGGCGGGCAGCCCGGCCAAATTCATCGCGCCACTCAAAGCGGCGGGCCTCGTGGTCTATCACGCTGTGCCCACGGTGGAGCTGGCGCTCAAATGCGTGGAGGCGGGCGTCGATGGCCTGGTAGTGGAAGGCGGCGAGGGCGGCGGCTTTAAAAACCCCGAAGAAGTTAGCACCCTGGTGCTATTGCAGGCGATACGCGAAAAAGTGGACGTGCCCCTTATTGCCGCAGGCGGCATCGTCGATGGCCGGGGCATGGCCGCCGCCTTTGCGCTGGGCGCCGAAGGCATCCAAATGGGCACCCGCTTTGTCGCCAGCCTGGAGAGCCCGGTGCATCCGCATTACAAAGAAGCGATTGTGGGCGCGGGCACGACCGGTACCTGGATGCTGAACACCAAGTCCAGCCCTTGCATTCGCGCGCTCAAGACCGAGTTCACGCAAGTGATTCATGAAGCGGGCCTTATGGGGCCGGAGAGCTTTATGGGGATTCAAAAAGTCTATTTCGGCGGCGACATGAACGCCGCCCCGGCGCTGGCAGGCCAGTCCGCCGGACTGATTCACCAAGTCAGCAGCGTGCAGGACATCATTACCCAAACGGTGGCGCAGTTCCAAGCCATTGCCAAGCGCATGGGGGCTATGGCGCAGGCGGCAGATTTTGGTTGAAAGCGTGACGCCTGACTGGTTCGCCATAAGGGCGAGTTGCCTACCCATCGACCTGCGCGAGGGCCAGCCGTTCGCGCGGAACGTTAAATCGGCAAGGCCACCAAATCATGGCCTTGGGTGCCCACGATGCGGGCACGGGTGAATTCACCCACCTTGAGGGTTTTGCTGATTTTTTCTGGGGGCAGCAGGCGCACCACGCCGTCGATTTCTGGTGCGTCGGCGTAGCTGCGGCCTACGCCGCCTTTTTTGCCCAAGCCGGGGGCCGAATCGACTAGCACTTGCATGGTGGCGCCGATGCGGCGGCGCAGGCGCTCGGCGGACACTTCTTCCGCGACGGCCATAAACCGGGAGCGGCGCTCCTCGCGCAGTTCTAAGGGCAGCATGCCGGGCAATTCGTTGGCGGTCGCGCCATTGACGGCGCTGTAGGCGAAGCAACCGGCGCGGTCGATTTGGGCCTCGCGCACAAATTCCAACAGGTGTTCAAACTCGGCTTCGGTCTCACCCGGAAACCCGGCGATAAATGTGCTGCGCACCACGAGCTCGGGGCAAGCTTCGCGCCAGGCGGCGATGCGCTCTAGGTTGCGCTCGCCGCTGGCAGGGCGCTTCATGCGTTTGAGCACATCGGGGTGGCTGTGTTGCAGCGGTACGTCCAAATAGGGCAATACCTTGCCTTGCGCCATCAGCGGCAGCAGCTTGTCGACGGTGGGGTAGGGGTATACATAGTGCAAACGCACCCAGGCGCCGTGGGGGGCGGCGATCTCACCGAGCGCTTCTACCAATTCGAAAGTGCGGGTTTTGACGGGCTTACCGTCCCAAAAACCGGTGCGGTATTGGGTGTCCACGCCGTAGGCCGAGGTGTCTTGGCTGATAACTAGCAGCTCTTTGACGCCGCCTTCGAACAGCGCGCGCGCTTCATTGAGTACATCGCCAATCGGGCGGGACACCAGATCGCCGCGCATCGATGGGATGATGCAAAAAGTACAACGATGGTTACAGCCTTCGCTGATTTTTAAGTACGCATAGTGGCGCGGCGTGAGTTTGATACCGGCGATGCCAAAGCCTTGGGGCACCAGATCGACAAAGGGATCATGCGGTTTGGGCAGGTTCAGGTGGACCGCGTCCATGACCTCTTGCGTGGCGTGCGGGCCGGTGACGGCCAGGACTTTGGGGTGCATCTGGCGCACCAGGTTGTTGCCCGCGCCGTCGGCTCGCGCGCCCAGGCAGCCGGTGACGATGACGCGTCCGTTGTCGGCCAAGGCTTCGCCAATCGTGTCTAGGCTTTCTTTCACTGCGTCGTCGATGAAGCCGCAGGTGTTGACGATAACCAGGTCCGCCCCGGCAAAGGTTTTGGAGGTTTGGTAGCCCTCGGCGCTGAGCTGCGTGAGGATGAGCTCAGAGTCGGTCAGCGCCTTGGGGCAGCCCAGGCTGACAAAGCCCACGGTAGGGGCACGCGTCGCGCCGGGGTGGGCGGTGGTTTCAGAGGTCATGGGGTGTGTGGACAAAAAGGGGGCGCCCGGCTAAGCGCGCAAGGCTAGCGCTCAGCGCTTGATGCCGAAGGTTCCTAAGAACTGTTCGGTTTGCTTTTGCATTTGTTCTTGCATTTGTTGGAAGACATTGGGGCCCATGACGCCGGGCACGATCGGTACCGGCATTTCCATGAGCGTCTGCATATTTTTTTCCATGATGCCGCCCATGAAGCCTTGCATCGAGTGACCATAGAAGCGGATGATGTTGGCCAGCACCGGCGCAGTGAACATCGGGGAGCCGCCAGCTTCTTCTTCCAAAATGATTTGCAGCAAGATGCTGCGCGTCAGATCTTCCGAGGTTTTGGCGTCAACCACGGCAAAGGCTTTGTGGTCCATTACCAATTGCTTGATCTCGGCCAGGGTGATGTAGCTGGAGGTATGCGTGTCGTATAAGCGCCGGTTGGGATATTTTTTGATGACGCGCTCGGGCAGGTCCTTGGGGGCTTCTGTGGTTTTAGGCATGGCGGTCGGCGTGTGCGGGGCGTTGAACGAAAGAGTGCGCATTGTAGGTAGGCCCCGCCGGGCGTGAGCACAGGGTTAGCCCTGAGAGGCACTAGCCGCGTGAGTCCAGCGTCTTGCCGCGCAGTTCTTTGATGGCGCTGCGCTGGCTCTTGGCTTGCAGTCGCCGCTCTTTGGAGGCGTGCGTCGGGCGGGTGGCGCGACGCGGTTTGGGCGGCAGCGCCACGCTTTGGACCAGCTCCTGCAAGCGGGCGTAGGCGTCAAGCCGGTTCCTATCCTGGGTGCGGTAGCTTTGCGCCTTGATGACCAGCACGCCCTCGGCGGTGATGCGCTTATCGCGCAGGGCCAACAGGCGGTCTTTTATGTCCTGGGGCAGCGAGGAGGCAGGAATGTCAAAGCGCAAATGGATGGCGCTCGATACCTTGTTGACGTTTTGCCCGCCCGCCCCTTGGGCGCGGATGGCGCTGATGTCCACCTCGGCTTCGTCGATCGCAATGAGCGGTGTGGTGGCATCGGACATGGGGCGGTTACACTGAATCGGGCTTTCAACATCCACTTTGCACAGGAGATCACGCCATGGCCAAAGGTCAACAAAAAACCAATAAAGAGGCCAAAAAGCCCAAGAAGGATACCTCACCGCCCAAGGCGCCGAGCGGCGGCGAGCCGGTGCGCGCCACTATCGTGACCGCGGTGATTCCGCGCGGCAAGATTAAGAACAAGTAAGCCTCAGGTCGCTTTCCCATCACGCAGCGCAGGCTGCGTTTTTTATGGGACGCCTTA
This sequence comes from Comamonadaceae bacterium, assembly GCA_947450255.1. Taxonomy (GTDB): domain Bacteria; phylum Pseudomonadota; class Gammaproteobacteria; order Burkholderiales; family Burkholderiaceae_C; genus Allorhodoferax. The sequence goes on along the minus strand of CANFVA010000076.1, from coordinate 6,314 downwards.
GGCCGTCTGCCCATGCAACTTCAAGAAGTTTTATACAGCCAGGGCTTTGGCACGCGGCGCGTTTGTGCCGGGCTGATCCAGCAAGGCTATGTGCAAGTCTATGGCGCTGCCGATGGCCTGGCGCACACCTGCCTGGACGCGTCCGCCGAATTCGCACCCGATGGCTTGCGCTTTCGGGTGCAGGGCGTTGACTGGCCGTATTGCGACAAGGCCTACATCGTGTTGCACAAGCCGGCGGGTACCGAGTGTTCGCAAAAGCCCTCGACTTACCCCAGTATTTACACCTTGCTGCCTTCGCCTTTGCGCATGCGCCCGCAAAAAGCGGCAGTGCAGGGCGTGCAAGCGGTAGGCCGATTGGACCAGGACACGACCGGCATGCTGTTGCTGACGGACGATGGCAAATTCATTCACCGCATGAGTTCGCCGCGCCACCACGTGCCCAAGGTATATGAAGTGACCGTAAAACACCCGGTAGACCAGAGTCAGATGGCCCGCCTACTTAGCGGCGTGGTGCTGGACGACGATCCCAAACCGGTACGCGCTGCCGCTTGCGAAGCTGTCGGTCCGCTGCACCTGCGCCTGACCCTGACCGAGGGCAAATACCACCAAGTCAAGCGCATGCTGGCGGCGGTGGGGAACCGGGTGGAGGGCCTGCACCGGTCCCAAATCGGTGGGCTGGCCATGCCCCCGGATTTGGCCGCCGGGCAGTGGCGCTGGCTGTCCGCGCAAGACCTGGCCTCGGTGTCCGAGGCCTAAAGCCAAGGGCGGGCGGCGGGTCAACAGGCCTGCCCGTTACACTTGGAGGCTATTGATTGATAAGGCTTTTGTGAAATTGTCGAACCGCTGGACCCGTTTTTTGCCCTTGGCATGGTTTTTCTGCACTGCGGTCGCAGTAGCGAACGATAAACCCCCTCCGATTTTCGTACTCAACTCGCTAGACGCGACGGTTAGCGTCATCGATCCCAGCACTTGGAAAGAGACGCAAAAAATCCCCACCGGCAAAGAGCCGCACCACCTGTACCTCACGCCGGACGAAAAATCCCTGATCGTGGCCAACGCGGTGGGCGATTCCATGCTGTTTTTGGACCCCAAAACCGCCGCCGTGCAACGCACGGTGCACGGCATTTCTGATCCCTATCACCTGCGTTTCTCGCCCGACATGAAGTGGCTGGTCACCGTGGGGAACCGGCTTAACCATGTGGACATTTACCACTGGAACGGCACCGACATGACGCTGGCCAAGCGCATTGCCACCGGTAAAACGCCCAGCCATGTGTGGATTGACAGCACCAGTGCACTGGCCTATGCCACGATGCAAGAAAGCGATGAGTTGGTCGTCATTGATCTGGCTACGCAGAGCGTGAAGTGGCGTGTGAAAACCGGCTCGCTGCCCGCGGACGTTTTTGGCACGCCGGACGATAAATCGCTGTTGATCGGCATGACTGGCGGCAATGGGGTGGAAGTCTACGAGCTGAGCAAAGCGGCCCCCAAACTGGTTAAGACCCTCAAAACCGGCGCCGCTGCCCATGCGTTTCGCAATATGGGCGACAAGCGCCACGTCTTGGTGAGCAACCGGGTCGCCAACACCATCAGCAAAATCGACTACCAAACCATGACCGTGGTTGATAACTACCCCGCGCCCGGCGGACCGGACTGTATGGATTTGTCGGCGGACGGGCGCTACATCTATGTGGCCTCGCGCTGGATTAAAAAGCTGACGGTCATCGATACCACCACTCGCAAAGTGGTGCAGCAAGTGGCGGTGGGGCGCTCGCCGCACGGTGTATGGACGCTGGACCACGCGCCACGTTAATGGACAGGCGCCGGGCGCTGAGCGGGCCTGTGGCTTGCCTGCGTGTGCTGATTGCGGTCGCAGCGACGGCAATCTGGAGCCTGGCGTGGAGCCAAAGCGAGTGCAAAAAACCGGTGTACCTCACGCTGGATACCGGCCACATGGACGTGGCACCTTTCATCGCCGAAACCTTGGGCAAGCACCAGGTCAAAGTCACGTTTTTCGCGGCCCATGAACCTACTAAGGTCGGCGACGGCACCTTGGGAGAACACTGGGCGCCATGGTGGCGTGAACGGGCTTTGGAAGGCCACAGCTTCGCCTCCCACACCTTGGACCACGTGTACTGGCGTGCCGACATCGCAGCAGGGGCCGATGGCGCACAATTTGTTGTTCAGCCGTCGGCAGGAAGCCAGGCCGGGCGGAAAATGCGTTACAGCGCAGCACAGTACTGCGCGCAGCTCAAGGCCTCGGCGCACCGCCTGTCGACGCTGACCGGGCAGCCTGCCTTGCCCTTGTTTCGGGCGCCTGGCGGTAAAACCTCGCCAGCCTTGCTCTCAGCGGCCCGCGCTTGCGGTTTTGCCCATGTCGGCTGGGCTGACGCCGGCTTTTTGGGCGACGAGTTGCCAAGCGAAAAATTCAGTAACCAGGCCTTGCTGGCCAAAGCCCTGCGCGATATCCGCAGCGGCGACATCCTGATGGCACATCTGGGTATTCGGTCGCGCAAGGACGCCTGGGCGCCCGCGGTGTTAGAACCCCTCATCCTGGGCCTCAAGGAGCGGGGCTTTTGCTTTGCCACCTTGCGCAGCCACCCCGATTACCAGGCCTGGTTCGCCGCCCACCCTAGTTAATACGTTTGCATGGATACCCTGATCGATCGTTTTGCCGCCTTGCAGGCCTGGTTGTTTGAGACGTGCATCCAGCCGGTGGTGTTTGCCATGGGCTTTGGCGGCTACCTGGACCAGGCTTTTGGCGCGACCGAATGGGTGCTGGTTGGCTTGCTGCAGATTGCGGTCTTGGTCACCGTCATCGGCCCCTTGCAGCGTTGGCGGCCGGTAGAGGCGGTGCGGGATACCGCCACCATACGCACCGATATTTTGTACACCCTTTTGCACCGATTAGGTCTATTTCGCCTGGTTCTATTTTTTGCACTGGACCCGTACTTGGATAGCGCCATTGGCATGCTGCGCGTGTGGGGCTTGCCGACGCTGCACTTAGACGACATCTGGCCTGCAGTCACGGGCAATGCGCTGGTCGGTTTTGCGCTTTATTTGTTGGTGTTTGATTTTTTCAATTATTGGTTTCACCGTGCCCAGCACCAGTTCCACTGGTGGTGGAAATTGCACGCGCTGCACCACGCCCAGCGCCAGATGACGATGTGGAGTGACAACCGCAACCATGTGCTGGACGACGTGTTGCGCGATGTTTTCTTCGTGCTGTTGGCCGTGCTGATCGGTATGGCACCCGCGCAATTCGTGGCGTTGGTCGCCTTGATGCAACTGAGCGAAAACCTGCAGCACGCGAATGTGCGCCTGTGGTTTGGACCGCTAGGCGAGCGTCTGTGGGTGAGCCCGCGTTTTCACCGCATGCACCACGCTATTGGCATCGGCCACGAAAGCCAGCCACCGTCCGCCACTGGGGCGCCTGCAGTGCTGGGGGGCTGTAACTTTGGTGTCTTGCTGCCATGGTGGGACATGGTATTTGGCACCGCTGATTTCACCCATGCATTCCCCGCCACGGGTGTGCGCGACCAGGTGGAGCAGGGCCGCGATTACGGGCGCGGTTTTTGGTCCCAGCAATGGCGCGGTGTGCTGCGTTTGGTGGGGCGGGCCTAGGATTTCTCGTTCACAATGCGGCAAACCGAGGAGGCTTCTATGGGTTTACTGCTGTCGTCTTTTTGGCGGGCGGTTTTGTACTGTCTGCACCCCAAAGTCATTCTCTTGTCGCTAGCACCGCTGGTAGTGGCTATAGGCGCTACCGGAGTATTGGCCTATTTTTTTTGGCAACGCGCGCAGGAAGCTTTGCTATCGGTGTTGGATGCGTCCGTCTTTGTCGCCAGTTTGGCGGCATGGTTATCGGCCGTAGGTTTGCCTTCGCTCAAAGCAATGCTCGCGCCTTTGATACTGATTGTGGTGCTGACGCCCCTGGTCGTGGTGTGCACCGTCTTACTTGTATCTGCGGTCATGGCGCCGGCCCTGGTGCAGGTCGTGGCCCACCGGCGTTTTCCCACACTGGAGCGCCGTGGCGCAGCGTCTTTGTTTGCCAGTTTGGCGTGGACCTTGATCTCCTGCTTTTTGGCGCTGGTGGCCACCATCATCACCTCACCCATGTGGATCGTGCCGCCATTGGTGTTGATCTTGCCGCCTGCGATCTGGGCCTGGCTGACCTACCGGGTGATGGCGTTTGACGCCCTGGCGCAGCACGCTAGCAGCGCCGAACGGCAAACGATTTTTACCAAGCACAAGGGTGCGCTGATCACCATGGGCTTTGTGGTCGGCTTTCTGGGCGCCACGCCCAGCCTCTTGTGGTCCATGGGCTTGATGGCGCTGGCCATGGCGCCCTTGTTACTGCCGTTTTCGGTCTGGCTGTACACCGTGGTTTTTGTGTTTGCCTCGCTCTGGTTTATCCATTACTGCCTTGCGGCCTTGGCAGCATTGCGCGAGGAACACGAGGCTGCGATTTTTGTACCGAGCCGGGACGTGCCATCGGTCGACACACCGGTCTTGCCAAGCGCGCCTGCGCCCTCTGCCTTACCGCCTCTTCCCTAAGCACACCATGCACTTTGGCCTCATCATCATCGGCGACGAAATCCTCTCGGGTAAGCGCGCTGACAAACACCTACCCAAAGCCATCGAGCTGCTGGGCGCACGTGGCCTGCAATTGGCCTATGCCCATTACCTGGGTGACGATCCGCAGCGCATCACGGCTACGTTGGCCGAGGCATTTGCCAGCGGCGATGTGGTGTTTTCATTCGGTGGTATTGGCGCTACGCCCGATGACCACACCCGGCAGTGCGCTGCGGCCGCGTTGGGCTTGCCCTTGGAATTGCATCATGGAGCGCGTGACTTGATTTGGGAGCGCATGCGTGACATAGCCCAGGAAAACGGCCAGACCTTCGAGCCGGACCGTCCAGACAATGTGCACCGATTGGACATGGGTCGCTTCCCCCAAGGTGCCCGCTTGATCCCGAACCCCTACAACAAAATTGCCGGATTTAGCTGCCCAGGACAGGGGGCGGGCGCGGTGCATTTTGTGCCCGGCTTTCCGGTAATGGCCTGGCCCATGATGCAATGGGTGCTGGACACGCAGTACCAGGCGCATTTCACCCGCGACGCGCATGTGGAGCTGTCGGTCATTGTGATGGGCGCTATGGAGGCAACGCTGACGCCGTTGATGCAAAGCGTGCAAGAGGCCTTTGCGGTCAAAGTCTTTAGTCTGCCCAGCGTGGACCATCCGCAGTACGGGCGGCACATCGAGTTGGGCGTCAAGGGCGCACCCGAGGCGGCTAGCTTGGCTTTCGAGGCGCTCAAGAACGGTTTGAAACCCTATAGTGTGGTTCTGGGCCCTGAGTTGGTGCGGAAATAACTTTTGCCTCGTTGGCACTCCATGAATGCACCTTATTAGTGCAATAATGCGCCAAAAACGAGCGTCTGGAAACCCGCTCGCGTTTTTCGATAGCAGACCCCCGAGCCGAACAAGGCAGAATGTGGGGTAGAGATGGCGCTTTGTGCCGGCGTCCCGGCTGCTGGCATAAAAACTGCGACAAATCGCAAGCAATCCCTTTTTTACAACCGTGCAACAGGAGTATTTGATGGCCAAGACCGTCGCAGATGTGATGAAGATGGTGAAAGAGAACGAAGTCAAGTTTGTTGATTTCCGCTTCACCGACACCCGTGGTAAAGAGCAGCACGTGACCGTGCCGATCTCGCATTTTGATGAAGACAAATTCACATCCGGCCACGCCTTTGACGGCTCGTCCATTGCCGGATGGAAGGGCATTGAAGCGTCGGACATGCAACTCATGCCCGATGCCAACACCGCCAACATCGACCCCTTCTTTGAAGAAACTACCCTGTTCATGAGCTGCGACGTCGTCGAGCCCAGCGACGGCAAGGCCTATGACCGCGATCCGCGTTCTATCGCCAAGCGGGCAGAGGCCTACCTCAAGGCCTCGGGCATCGGCGACACCGCCTACTTCGGTCCCGAGCCGGAGTTCTTCATTTTTGACGACGTGCGCTGGAATACCGATATGTCGGGCACCTTCTTCAAAATCGACGAAGCCGAAGCTCCCTGGAACAGCGGCAAGGTCATGGACGGCGGCAACAAAGGCCACCGCCCCACGGTCAAAGGCGGCTACTTCCCCGTGCCCCCAGTGGATAGCACCCAGGACATGCGTGCCGAAATGTCGCTCATCTTGGAGCAGCTCGGCGTACCCGTTGAAGTGTTCCACCACGAAGTGGCTGGCGCAGGCCAAAACGAAATCGGCACCAAGTTCAGCACCCTGGTGCAGCGCGCTGACTGGACC
>CANFVA010000075.1 GCA_947450255.1 Comamonadaceae bacterium | reverse complement strand
GCACTTTGGCGTGCTGGTGGTGCTCAACATGATGATCGGCCTGATTCACCCGCCCTTTGGCATGCTGTTGTTTGTCATCAAAGCGCTGACCGGCATCCCGATAGGCGCGATGATGAAAGAAGGCTGGCCGTTTTTGCTGATGCTGCTGGTGCTGCTCCTTGCCATGACGGTGTTCCCGCAAATCGTACTCTGGCTGCCGCAGACCATGGGCTACCGCGCCTAAGCGGGACGCAGGCTTGGCGTCTCGAAGTGCGGCAAGGCGCACTTCGGCCAGGCCGCAAGCGGTGGCGATCCACCGCGCCCTATTTTTTATTCAATGCCGCCTGCACTTTGCGGGTAATGCGCCACACGCCCCAGAGCACCACGGGCACCGAACTGCCCACGGCGATTTCCAGGTTCAGCGGCAGGCCTGCGGCGATAAGCGCCTTGGTCAGGTACAGCAGCAGGCTCACCACGTAATAGGAAATGGCCGCAATCGACAAGCCCTCCACAGTGGCTTGCAAGCGCAGTTGCAATTCCTGCCCGCGCGTGAGCTTTTCCAGTAGTTGCTGGTTTTGCTGTTCGGTGGCGATATCGACCCGCGTGCGCAACAAAGCGCTGGTGCGTGATACGCGTTCGGACAATGTCGCCAAGCGTTGCGAGGTGGCCGCCACCGTGGCCATAGCCGGAGACAGGCGGCGTTGCATGAATTCGCCAATCGTCTGGGTGCCGGGCATCACTTTTTCGCGCAGCTCGGCAATGCGCTGTACCACCAAGGTGTTGTAAGCCTGGGTCGCCGCAAAGCGGTAGCTGTGCTGGGCCACATGGCGCTCCACCCGCGCGGCCAGTGCTACCAGTTGGTCCAGCAGTTGCTGGTCACTGGCGGTGTTGCCCTCGAGCCGGGCGGTGATGTCGGCCAGCGCCGTCTCGGCCAGCGCCAGTTCCGGGCCCAAGGCCTTGGCCACCGGCAAGCCGCGCAGCGCCATCAGGCGGTAGGTCTCTAATTCCAGCAGGCGCTGCGAAATCCTTCCGGCCCGCGCTTGGCTGGTGCCCAAAGGCGCTACGACCAGCATGCGCTCAAAGCCGTCGGCGCCAATGCGAAATTCGGTATACGCAGCCGAATGCCCATAGCCCAACTGCGAGGCGGCAATGTCCGCCCCACCCAGCCACTTTTGCGCCAGCTCCATCAGCGCACCGCCTTGCTCCAAGTCACCGTGCACCATCGCCATTTGCACCGCCGCCACCGTGGCGCCGGGGATGCCGCGCAGCCATTGCGCCGGCGCTGCTAGCGTTGCCAGCACCTCGGCGGGATGGCGCACACTGTCTGAGGCCGCCAGCGGTTGGACGATGGAGTAACGGGAAAACTCGCTATGGCGCTCCCACTTCAGGGTGTAGCCCTCTAGGTGCAGGCGTAAAAAATGGCCGTCCAGGCTCTGTGCCGTTAACGCGCCCTGGCCCGGCAAGGAGCGCAAATGCGCTGCTTCCTGCTCGCGGCTGATGCCGGCATTGAGCACCGCCACAAAAGTCACGAGCGCGGGCATTTGCAAACTGGCGGGCGGGCGGGCGTGTACTTCGTCGTGCAATTGGCGGCGCAACGCATCGTCGGGCGGTAGCAAATGGGATTCGGGGGCCATGGAACTCCTTGGGCAACGGACGGTTCAGGCGCAGGATACACAAACCAGAATGCAATCTATTTTCTATGGGAGAAAGAAACTGCTTTGGCTGGCGGGCGCTACGCATTGGCCCGCATTTTGCTATTCGCAACGCAAGCGGCAACTTTTAGACACCGCTTAGTCGCATCCGCAAAGCACCCAGGGCCACGCTGACCAGCTGTGTGCTGCGGATTGGAAAGGCGTGTGAACGCCTGGCAGCCAACGCAGGAGTGCGCCATGGCACTAGAAATGGGAATCCAAGGCATGGGTTGGGAAATCCGCACCGGCCCTTACACCGACAACGCGGGTGAACGCAAGAAAAAGCGGGAGCAGCGCCTGCGCCAGCTGGTCGCGTCGTTGCAGTCCGGCTCGCTCGATGCCGCACGCCTGGCCTTTAGCGCCGTGGTCAGCCAGGACGAGGACCTGGCGCACAACATCCATATCGCCCATGTCGGTACCGCCCTGCAAAGCAGTAATTTATCGGGCGCCTGGCGCTGCGCCCAGGAGTTACGTCCGGCTTACCCGTGGGCATTCATGCCCCTGCCCCAGCACCTCAGCCACGCTCCCGTGGTGACGCCCCAGCCGCAGGCGCCCAGAAGCTTCACCGACGGCCTGACCGGCCGCTTGTTTGACCTGATCGCCTGAGGGGCTTAAACGATTTTCACGCTCAGGTTGGGCAGACCATCGATGTGCATTTCGATTACATCACCGCGTACCACCGGGCCTACGTTTTCCGGTGTGCCGGAATAAATAATGTCGCCGGGGAAAAGCTCGAAGGCCTCGGACAGCTTGGAAATTTGCTCAGCCACCGACCAGATCATTTGGTTCAAGTTAGCGTTTTGCTTGGTCTGCCCATTCACCTTGAGCCAGATGCTGCCTTGGGTGAAGTGGCCGGTCGCAGCCAGTTTGTGAATTGGGCCAATGGGCGCGGAGTGGTCAAAGCTTTTGCCGATTTCCCAGGGCTTTTTCTCATCGCCCAGGGCGCGCTGCAAATCACGCCGCGTCATGTCTAGCCCCAGGCTGTAGCCATAGACCAGCTCCAGCGCCTTGTCCACCGGGATATTGCGACCGCCCTTTCCCAGCGCGGCTACCAGCTCCGCTTCGTAGTGGTAATTTTTGGTCAGCGTGGGGTAGGGATGGTCAGCCACCACGCCAACGGGCACGTATTGGATTGCATCGGTGGGTTTTTGGAAGAAAAACGGCGGCTCACGCGTTGGGTCCGAACCCATCTCGCGCGAATGCGCGGCGTAGTTGCGGCCTATGCAGTAGATGCGTCGCACCGGGAATTTTTCGTCGCTGCCGACGATAGGGATGTACACGCCAGGCACGGGGAAAGGCGTTTTCACCGTATCCTGGCTGATGCCCGGGGTGGCGCAACCGAGTAATGCACCGGCGCCCATCAGGCCGCTGGTTTGCAATAAATTTCTTTTGGATATCATGGACATAGAGAATTTACTTCGTGTGATTTATGAGTGATAAAACTGATTTATTCGCTGACCTGTACGCCCTTCCAAAAGGCCACACGGTCCCGGATCGCGGCAGCTTCGGGCTTGGGGTCGGGGTAGTACCACACGCAATCGGGGTTGAGGTCGCCATCGACCATCAGTGAGTAATAACTGGCTTGCCCCTTCCAAGGGCAACTGCTGCGGTGGTTGCTGAACTGCACAAATGCGCGGTTCAGCGCGCTGGCGGGGAAATAGTGGTTGCCCTCGACCATCACAATATCGTCGCTTTCGGCGATGAGGGTGTTTTTCCAAATGGCTTTCATGGACTTGTTCTCCAAATAGGGGTAGCGCAGGGGCGCCGGGCAAGGGCTTTACGCCCCGTAGTGCACTCAGGCGGTGGGCGCGATAGTATCCTGCGCCACTTCCCGCCTGCTGCCCCATGGAAAACATCCCCCTGTTCCCCCTCGCCCACGGCCTGTTCCCCGACGGACGCCTGGACCTGCAAATTTTTGAAGTGCGCTACTTGGACTTGGTACGCCGCTGCCACCGCGAACAAACCCCTTTTGGCGTGGCCTGGATAGAGCAAGGCCAGGAAGTGACTGTGCCAGGCCAGCAACCCACCTTGCACAGCTTTGGCACGCTGGCCCATATTGATAGCTTAGAAACCGTGCAAGCCGCGCTGCTGCGCATCCGCTGCCATGGCGGGCAGCGCTTTGCCCTGCACCATACCCACGCCGGCCCGCTCGGGGTTTGGCAGGGCAAGGTGGAGTATCTGGCGCCCGACGCGCCGGTGGACATACCGAGCGACTTGGAATACCTAGCCCAGCGCCTGGGCCGGGGCATCGCGCAAGCGCAAGCCGACGGGCGCCTGCCCGAGCTTCCCCTGCTAGCGCCCTACCGCCTGGACGAATGCGGCTGGGTGGCCAACCGCTGGGCCGAACTGCTGCCGCTGCCCACGGTTTACAAACAAGCCCTGCTGCAAGAAAGCGACCCGCTGACGCGCTTGCGCGCGATTGACCGGAGCATGAACCGGGAAGACAAGGCTTAGCTACTTCAGGCCACCCGCTGAAGCATCCTCTTTGATGGCATTGGATGGGTGGGGAATCCCCGATAGCCGCCACCCCCGCCGTGGGTTATCTTCGGGAAATGACGATAGCCTTATCCCTCATCTTTATCCTGACCTACGCCGCTATTGTTTTTGAGCATCCGCTGGGCGTCAATAAATCGGCGGCCGCCCTGCTCGGCGCGGGTGTGCTGTGGGTGGTGTACGCCTTGGCCGGGCCAGAGGCGGACGCGGTCAATGCCGAGTTGGCTGAATCACTCACCGGCACGGCGCAAATAGTGTTTTTCCTGATTGGCGCCATGACGATTGTCGAAGTCATCGACGCGCACAATGGTTTTGAAGTACTCACGCGACGTATATCCACCACCCGCCTGCCAGTATTGATATGGATGATCGGGCTGGCTACCTTTTTCCTGAGTGCGATTTTGGACAACCTGACCACTGCCATCGTGATGGTGTCGCTGATGAAGCGTTTGCTGGATAAGCGCGAAGACCGCTTGTTGTTTGCCGGCATCATCATCATTGCGGCCAATGCCGGCGGCGCCTGGACGCCGATTGGCGATGTGACCACCACCATGCTCTGGATTGGTGGGCAGATCACCACATTGGCCGTCATGCAAGGCGTGTTTTTGGCCTCTATCGTCAATTTGCTGGTGCCCTTGGTGGCGGCTGCTTGGATGGCCAGTGGACGCGTGGTGGAGCCCCCCAAGGCGGCGGCCTCGGACAAATCCAGCACAACGGTTTTCGAACAAACCGTGATGCTCCTGCTCGGGCTGGGCGTGTTGGTGCTGGTGCCGGTGTTCAAAGCGGTGACGCATTTGCCGCCCTTCATGGGCGTGCTGTTGGGCCTGGGCGTGCTCTGGTTGGTGGGCGACTTGATGCACAAGCACAAGGACGAAGATGACAAACAAGGCCTGACCCTGGTCAGCGCGCTGGGGCGCATCGATATGTCAGCCATCGTATTTTTTATCGGGATTTTGCTGGCCGTGGCGGTGCTGGAGCACAGCCATATCCTGCCAGCGCTGGCCAAGTGGCTGGACATTGCGGTGGGCCGTCTGGATGCGATCGTGCTCATCATCGGCCTGGTCAGCGCAGTGGTGGATAACGTCCCTTTGGTGGCCGCATCCATGGGTATGTACGACCTGGCGCAGTACCCGCCGGACAGTTTTTTATGGGAATTCATGGCCTATTGCGCAGGCACCGGCGGCTCGATATTGATCATCGGTTCAGCAGCCGGTGTGGCCGCCATGGGCCTGGAGCGCATCGACTTTCTTTGGTACCTGCGCAAGATCAGCGGCCTGGCGCTGGCCGGTTATCTGGCAGGCGCTGCGGTCTATGTACTGCAATTTCATGGCCTGCACTAAGGCTGCAGCAAGGGTAATCCCCAGCACGAAGAGCGACAGGCCATACCGATCTCGACATTCCACGCCAATAAAATGGGCGCGCCGCCCTTGCACAGGGCAGGTGCACAGCCGGTAAATGCGACGTTTCAATGGAGAACTTATGAACTTTCTTTTATCCCTGTCCAAACGCATTGATGCGTTTAGCGAATGGATGGGCCGCTGGGTGGCCTGGCTGGTGCTGTTGGCGGTGCTGATCAGCGCGGCCAACGCCTCCATGCGCAAGGCCTTCAACATGAGTTCCAACGGCTTCTTAGAGATTCAGTGGTATCTGTTTGCCGCCGTGTTTTTGCTGGCCTCGGGCTATACCCTGCTGCGCCAGGAGCATGTGAAGATTGACGTTATTTCCGGGCGCTTCTCCAAGCGCACGCAGATCAAAATCGACATCATCGGCATCTGCGTTTTCCTGCTCCCTTTCACCTTCATGATCACCAAGCTGGCTCTGCCGCTGGTCATCAACGCTTATGTGACCGGCGAGGTCTCGTCCAATGCAGGCGGCCTGATCCGCTGGCCGGTGTTTGCACTGCTGCCGCTGGGAATGCTGGTGCTAGCAATACAGGCGATTTCGGAATTGATCAAGCGCATCGCGTTTTTGCAAGGCTTGGTGCCCGACCCAAGTAAAAAGCAAGGCAGTAAAACTGCCGAAGAAGAGCTGGCCGAGTTCCTGTTGCAAAAAGAAGTGGCCGCCCGTGAAGCCGCACAAATGGGAGCCGCCAAATGACCGAGTTTCTGATCGCCAATATGGCGCCCATCATGTTTGTGTCGCTGATCATCTTTTTGATGTTCGGCTACGCGGTGACTTTTTCGCTGGCCGCCTGCGGTTTGTTTTTCGGCTTTGTCGCCGTGGAGTTGGGTGTTATCCAGCCAGCCTTTTTGCAAAGCCTGCCGCTGCGCATGTTCGGCATCATGCAAAACGACACTTTGCTGGCGATTCCCTTTTTCACCTTCATGGGCCTGATCCTAGAACGCTCGGGCATGGCCGAGGACTTGCTCGACACCATCGGCCAGTTGTTCGGCCCCATCCGTGGTGGTCTGGCTTATGCGGTGATTTTGGTGGGCGCCATGCTAGCGGCGACCACAGGTGTGGTGGCCGCTTCGGTCATTTCTATGGGTCTGATTTCCCTACCCATCATGTTGCGCTATGGCTATGACCGGCGCGTGGCCAGCGGCGTGATTGCCGCCTCAGGCACGTTGGCGCAAATCATCCCACCGTCACTGGTATTGATTGTGCTGGCCGACCAATTGGGCAAAAGTGTGGGCGACCTGTACAAAGGCGCATTCATTCCCGGCTTTGTGCTTACCGGTCTGTACATCCTGTACATAGTGGCACTCAGTATTTTTTACCCGCAGTCGGTGCCGGCACTTCCCACTGAAGCGCGCACCATCCGCGAAAAAGACGGCACTTCCGGGCTACGGTCCTTGCTGGTTTTGGTCATTTTGTCCACCGCCGCAGCCATCGCTTTCGCCAAATCCCGGCCTGCCACGGTGGCATTGGATGAGCTGATCGTCACATCGATGTGCGTGGGCGTCGGCCTGGCATTCATCGCAGCGGTAGTTAACCGCGTCACCAAGCTGGGCCTGCTGTCCAATATGGCCGAACGCGTCACCTTTGTGATGATCCCGCCCCTGGGCCTCATCTTCTTGGTGTTAGGTACTATTTTTCTGGGTATTGCCACGCCCACCGAAGGCGGCGCCATGGGCGCGGTGGGTGCCCTGGCAATGGCTTTGGCGCGTGGCCGCATCGACCTCAAGCTGATACGCCAAGCGATGGACTCGACCATGAAGCTGTCTTGCTTTGTGCTGTTCATCCTGATTGGCGCTACCGTGTTCAGCCTGGCCTTTCAGGGGGTGGACGGACCCAAGTGGGTGGAACACCTGCTGTCGGGCCTGCCCGGCGGGCAACTGGGCTTTTTGATTGTGGTGAACATATTAGTGTTCGTGCTGGCCTTCTTCCTGGACTTCTTTGAGTTGGCCTTCATCATCGTGCCGCTGATCGCACCCGTGGCCGAAAAACTGGGCATCGATTTGGTGTGGTTCGGCGTCTTGCTGGCGGTCAACATGCAGACCTCGTTCATGCACCCGCCCTTTGGCTTTGCGCTGTTCTACCTGCGCAGCGTCGCGCCCAATGAGGACTATGTGGACAAAGTCACCAAGCAGCCCATGAAGCGCGTCACCATCGAGCAAATTTACTGGGGCGCTGTGCCCTTTGTGCTGATTCAGATTGTGATGGTAGGCCTGATCATCGCCTTCCCCGGCCTGGTCTCCAGCGGCCTGACCAAAGACCCGACCGTCGATGCCGCCACCGTACTGCAACAACTGCAAACCGATTCGCAGCAACGCAGCGACGACAAAGCCGCTGCCGAAAAGGCCAACGAAGGCACGGCTGACGAGAAAGAAGACCCCATGAAGCGCATGCTGGAGTCCATGAAAGAAGACCAAAAGAAACCTTGAGGGCTTTGCGCCTCTGGCCACGCATTAGCCTGGGCGCCTCCCGCCGCTTTTGGAGTGCCCGCCCAACTGCAGGGCAACGAAAAACCCCGCCAAGGCGGGGTTTTTTGTGGGCTGAAAATCCGGGGAAGGATTACAGTTTTTGCGCTTGCATGAAGTCGTCCATAGACGCTTCGGCCAGGCTGAACCACAAGTTGCCGTCGCGGCGGAAGGCAGCGTAATCCGCGTAGATTTTTTTCCATGCCGGATTGGTGTCGCTCAGTTCGGCATAAATGTCGGTGGCTGATTTGAATGCAGCGCTCAAAATCTCTTTGGGGAAGCGTTGCAGCTTCGCGCCTTGGCCCAACAGGGTTTTGAGTGCTGGCATGTTGCGCGCGTCGTATTTGGCTTGCATGTCGGTGTGTGCAAACGCCGCTGCGCACTCGACGATGGACTTGTACTCCGAGGACAGGCCTTCGTAGGCTTTTTGGTTCACGTACAGCGATAACTGCGGGCCCACTTCCCAGAAACCGGGGTAGTAGTAGTTTTGCGCCACTTTGTTCAGACCCAGCTTCAGATCGTCGTACGGGCCAACCCACTCGGCTGCGTCGATAGTGCCTTTTTCCAGGGCTTGGTAAATCTCGCCGCCAGGAATGTTTTGGGGCACTACGCCAAGACGCTCTAGTACCTTGCCAGCAAAACCGCCGCAACGGAACTTCAGGCCTTTGAGGTCGTCCAGACCTTTGATCTCTTTGCGGAACCAGCCGCCCATTTGCACGCCCGTGTTGCCCATGGGGAAGTTGACGATGCCCACTTTACCGAAATGCTCACGGAACAGCTTCAGGCCATTGCCCTCGTACATCCAGGCGGTCATTTGGCGGCTATTGAGGCCAAAGGGGACGGCGCAGTCCAGCGCATACGTGGGGTCTTTGCCGAAGAAATAGTAAGACGCGGTGTTGGCCATTTCGATGGTGCCATTGGACACGCCGTCCAAGACGCCGAACGCAGGCATTAGCTCGCCCGCAGCATGGGTGCTGATGGTGAACTTGCCGCCGCTCAACTCGCCCACTTTTTTCGCGAACACATCGCAAACACCAAACAGCGTATCCAGCGACTTCGGGAAGCTGGAAGCACAGCGCCAACGCAAAGTAGCCTGGGCGTGGACTGCAGGCGCAGCGCCTGCTGCCAACACCCCCGCGATACCGGCATTTTTAATAATCGAACGACGATCCATAGTTAACTCCATTGAAGGTGAAAGAAATGTCAGGCATTTAGCCCAGCACGGGGCAGCAGACCGCCCGCCAACAGGCCCGAGCACGATTGTAGGAAGCACTCAGGCCGCTTTAGACAGGGGTTTTCCCTTGGAAATTTGCGCTAAAAGCCCTGCAAAGCGTGCGGTGATAGCCGCTTCGATGCCCGCCGCGTCCAAACCATGCATGGCCATGAGCTTGACCGGGTCGCCATGTTCGATAAACAAATCGGGCAGGCCCAGGCTCAGTACCGGCAGCACCACGCCTGCCGCCTGCAAGGCCTCTTGCACCGCGCTGCCGGCCCCGCCCATGACGGCCGCGTCTTCCACCGTGACGATGGCCGCATGGCGGTGGGCTAGCTCGAGCAACAGTTCTTTGTCCAAAGGCTTGGCCCAGCGCATATTGACGGCTGTCAGTCCCAGCTTGTCCGCCACTGCTATCGCCGGATACAAGAGCGTACCGAACGCCAGGATGGCAATTTGCTCACCATGCAGTCGAATTTCGCCTTTCCCAAAGGGCAGGCCCTCCAAACTCGGTTGTACCGCGACACCCGCCCCAGCGCCACGCGGGTAGCGCACCGCCACCGGGTGGTTTTGCGCGAACGCGGAACTCAGCAATTGGCGGCATTCGTTTTCATCGGCCGGGCAGGCGATGCTCATATTCGGAATGCAGCGCAAGTACGCAATGTCGTAGTTGCCAGCGTGGGTGGCGCCATCGGCCCCGACCAGTCCGGCGCGGTCCAGCGCAAACACTACCGGCAGGTTTTGAATCGCCACATCGTGGATGAGTTGGTCGTAGGCGCGCTGCAAAAAGGTGGAATAAATCGCCACTACCGGTTTGAGGCCCTCGGTCGCCAGGCCAGCGGCGAAGGTGACTGCGTGCTGCTCGGCAATACCCACGTCAAAGTAGCGTTGGGGGAAGCGCTTTTCAAACTCCACCAGACCCGAGCCTTCGCGCATGGCAGGGGTAATGCCCACCAGTCGCTCGTCAAGCGCCGCCATGTCGCATAGCCAGCTACCAAAGACCTGGGTAAACGTCGTCTTTGGCGGGACCGCGGGTTTTTGAATACCAATAGCCGGGTCAAATTTACTGGGGCCGTGGTAGGCGATGGGGTCGGCCTCGGCCATTTGGTAGCCCTGTCCTTTGCGGGTCACCACATGCAAAAACTGCGGCCCGGTCAGGTGCTTGATGTTTTCCAGCGTGGGGATCAAGGAGTCCAAATCGTGGCCGTCGATAGGTCCGATGTAGTTAAAGCCAAATTGCTCGAACAAGGTCGCCGGTACCACCATACCTTTGGCGTGCTCCTCGATGCGCTTGGCCAGCTCGAATAAGGTGGGTGCGCCTTTGAGCACGCTTTTGCCTACGCTCTTGGCCTTGGCATAAAACTGCCCACTCATCAATTGCGCCAGATAGCGGTTGAGCGCGCCCACGGGCGGGCTGATGCTCATTTCGTTGTCGTTCAAGATAACTAGCAAGCGGCAATCTTCCACGCCCGCATGGTTCATGGCCTCAAAGGCCATGCCAGCAGTGAGTGCACCGTCGCCAATCACGGCCACCGCATAGCGCTTATCGCCCTGAATCTTGGCGGCCATGGCCATGCCCAAGGCGGCGGAAATCGAGGTGCTGGAGTGCGCAGTACCAAAAGTGTCGTATTCGCTTTCTGCGCGCTGCGGAAAACCACTCAGGCCGCCCAACTGGCGCAAGGTGGACATGCGGTCGCGCCGCCCGGTCAGGATTTTGTGGGGATAGGTCTGGTGGCCCACGTCCCAAACAAAACGGTCGCGCGGCGTGTCAAACACATAGTGCATGGCGATGCTGAGCTCCACCGTGCCCAGATTGGAACTGAGGTGCCCGCCGGTTTGGGCCACGCTGTGCAGCAAATAGCTGCGCAATTCATCGGCCAGGCGGGGCAAATCGGCGCGCGCCAGGCGGCGTAGGTCGTACGGGCTGTTGATCTGCGACAGCAAGGCGCTGGGGTGCTTGGCGTGTTCGGGCATAAGGATCTGATCGAAAAGTGTCAGCTTAGGCGTACAAAGCGCCTAGGCTATCCGTTTTTACACCGATGGTAAAGCTTTCAGTGGACACGGTGGATCACCATGTCCGCCAAGGCGACCAGCGCCGCCGTATCGGGCAGGCCGGTTTCGCGCAGTGCCGCATGGGCTTGTTCGGCCAATGCGGCGGCGTAAGCACGGCTGCGCTCCAGCCCCATCAAGGCCACATAAGTGGGTTTGTCGTTGTCGGCGTCTTTGCCGGCGGTCTTGCCCAAAGTGGCGGAATCGGCGGTCACGTCCAGCACATCGTCTACCACCTGAAAGGCCAGGCCAATGGCTTGCCCGAAAGCCTCCAAGGCTTGCGCAGCGTGCGCCGCTGGCTGCGCGCAAGCAGCACCCATCATCACGCTCGCTTGCAGCAAGGCACCGGTTTTCAGTTGGTGCATATGGCGCAAGCTGTCCTCGGTCAGGCTGCGGCCCACGCTGGCTAGATCAATGGCCTGGCCGCCGGCCATCCCCACCCGGCCCGAGGCCCGCGCCAACAGGCCGCACAAGCGCGCCTGCACCGCCGGGTCCACACTGCCGTCCAGGGGGGTGAGCACCTCGAAGGCCAGGGTTTGCAAAGCGTCTCCGGCCAGCAAGGCCCCCGCCTGGCCGAACTGCACATGTACCGTAGGCTTGCCCCGGCGCAGCACGTCGTTGTCCATGCAGGGCATGTCGTCATGTACCAGCGAATAGGCATGTATCAGTTCCACCGCACAGGCCGCTCGTAGCGGCGCCTGATCCGAGGCCGTGGCGGGCCGACCCTGCACCGCCTCAAACGCGGCCAACACCAAAAGCGGCCTAAGGCGCTTGCCGCCATCGAGCACGGCATAGCGCATCGCGCTGTTCAGATCTTCCGGGGCCGGCCAGGCGCTGCCGGGCGGCGCATGGGGGCCTAGCCATTGGCTGAGCGCGCTTTCCACCTGCTGCAAGTGCTGCGAAATCCAGGGCTGAAGGGAAAAAGCCATGGGTCTCAAGCGCCCTTCCAGGGCTTGATGGCGCCCTGGTCTAGCACCTTGATCTGCTCTTCCACGGCTTGCAAGCGCTCGCGGCAGACCTGCAGCAACTCGGCACCGCGCTGGTAGCTCGCCAGCAGCTGGTCCAGCGGCAAGCCGCCGCTTTCCATGCGCTCGACCAAGGCCTCGAGCTCGGCCATGGCCTCTTCGTAGGCTGGCGCAACAGCAGTGGCTGCGGTAACTGAACTGGTGGCCTTGGGCATGCAAGCTCCGTGCGCGTTAATCGGAAGTAAAAAATG
>CANFVA010000074.1 GCA_947450255.1 Comamonadaceae bacterium | reverse complement strand
GTAATAAAGGCCAGCGCCGCGTTTTGTCCCAGGCCGGAAAAGCTAAAGCCCAGCACGCTGACCATGCTTTGCACTTCGGGCTGCTTGAGCATAAAGCCCTCGACCTGTTGCATCACTGCCCGCGTGCGTTCTTGCGTGGCGCCCGGTGGCAATTGCACATTGACCAGCATGGTGCCCTGGTCTTCATTGGGCAAGAAGGAGCTGGGCAGGCGCACATAAATAAGGGCTACGCCCGCCAAAATCGCCGCGTACACCACCAAGTAGCGCGCTGCTCTGGGCAGCATCCGCGCCACGGCACGTTCATAGCCTTTGGCGGTGCTGGCAAAGCCACGGTTAAACCAGCCGAAAAACCCGCGCTTGGTATGCTGGTGACCGGCCTCTACTGGCTTGAGCAAGGTCGCACACAAAGCCGGCGTGAGCGAGAGCGCAAAGAAAGATGAGAAAGCAATCGAAATACCCATCACCGCCGCAAACTGGCGGTAAATATTGCCCACCGAGCCGCTGAAAAACGCCAGCGGCACAAACACTGAAATCAAGACCACGGTTACGCCCACAATCGCACCCGAGATTTGGCCCATGGCTTTGCGCGTGGCAGCCGCTGGTGCAAGGCCTTCTTCGCCCATGATGCGTTCTACGTTTTCCACCACCACAATCGCATCATCGACCACGATGCCGATCACCAGCACCATGCCAAACATGGTCAGCACATTGATAGAAAAACCCAGCGCCAACAAAGCCGCCATCGTGCCCAGCAAGGCAATGGGCACCACAATCGTCGGAATGATGGTGTAACGCCAGTCTTGTAAAAACAAAAACATCACCAGAAACACCAACACCACGGCGATCAGCAAGGTCTCGGTCACCTGGCGGATGGAAATATCCACAAAGCGCGAGCTGTCGTAGGGTATCGTCCAGTTCATGCCTTTGGGGAAAAAGCGTTGCAACTCCTGCATCCGCACACGCACGGCGTTGGCCGTGGCCATGGCGTTGCCGGTGGGCGAGAGCTGGATGCCGATGCCGGTAGACGGCTTGCCATTCAAGCGCGCCGACGTGGCGTAGGACTGCGCGCCCAACTCGATGCGCGCCACATCGCGCAAACGCACCGTGGAGCCATCGGCATTGGCGCGCAAGACCACATTGCCAAATTGCGTCGGTGATTCGAGCTGCCCTTTGAGGATGACCGTTGCCGCAATGCCTTGGCCCGCGATATTGGGCAGGCTGCCGATTTCGCCGGCCGAGACTTGCGCGTTTTGGGCTCGGATGGCGTTGTTGATATCGCCTATCGACAAATTAAAGCCGGTGAGTTTGGCTGGGTCTATCCATACGCGCATGGCGCGCTCGGTACCAAATAACTGGGCCTGTCCCACGCCGGGTACGCGCTGCAACTCGGGCAAGATGTTGCGCGCAGCATAGTCACCCAGGGCCACGGGGGTCAAGTTGGGGTCATCGGAATTGATGATGGTAAAAAGCAAAAAGTTGGTTCGTGCTTTGTCCACCCGCACGCCTTGCTGCGTGACGCTAGAGGGCAGGCGGGGCGTGGCGCGTGCCAGCCGGTTTTGCACATCGACCTGGGCCAGGTCCGGGTTGGTGCCGGGCTGAAAACTCAGGGTGATGCTGCCCGAACCATCGGCCTGTGCCACCGACTCCATATAAATCAAGCCGGGCGCGCCGTTCATTTCGCGCTCGATGACGGATAGCACCGCGTCTTCCAGGGTCTGCGCCGAGGCACCGGGATAGACCGCCGATACCACGATGGACGGCGGTGCCACCGGCGGATACTGGGCGATGGGCAATTGGGTGATGGACACCGCGCCCATCACCATCACAAACAGCGCGATCACCCAGGCAAAAATCGGGCGTTGGATAAAAAAGTCGGCCATGCTGCACCCTTTTATCGACTGGCTGCCGGAGCCACCGCCGCGGGTACGCCCGAAGCGCCCGAGGCCGCAGCTACTGGCAACGCGCTACCCGGCGGCACCCAGGGCACGGCCTTGACCGGTGCATCGCCGCGCAGCTTTTGAAAGCCATCGACCATCACTTGCTCACCGGCCTGCAAGCCGCTGGTCACGATCCACTGGTTTCCCCGCTGCCCGCCAATTTTTACCGGGCGGGGCGCTACTTTGCCCTGCGCGTCCACCACCATGACGACGTCGCCTTGCGGCGAGCGAGTAACCGCTTGTTGCGGCAGCGCGATCGCGTTGCTGGCCACGGCTTGCTCTAAACGCACGCGCACATACAAGCCGGGCAGCAAGCTGCCATCGGGGTTGGGAATTTCTGCGCGCAGGGTAATTTGTCCGGTCCCGGCATCGACCGTCAGGTCGGAAAACAACAAGCGGCCGGCGCGCGCGTACTCGCTGCCGTCCTCCAGCACCAAACGCACGCTGGCCGCTTGCGCTCCACCGGCGCGTTTGAGTTGGCCCGATTCCAGCGCCTTGCGCAGCTTCATCACTTCGCCTGCGGACTGGGTGAAATTGATAAACATGGGATTGGTCTGCTGGATCAGCGCCAAAGGCGTGGCCTCGCCCTGGCCGACCAGCGCGCCGACGGTGACCAGCGCCCGCCCCACGGTGCCGGCAATCGGGGCGGTGACCGAGGCATAGTTCAAGTTGATTCGCGCATTTTGCAGGGCCGCAGTGGCTACGCTAATGTCGGCTTGGGCCTGCTTTTGGGCCGCTTGCGCCGCCACCCATTCTTGTTGGCTGATGGCTTTGGCCTCAACCAGCGGTTTGTAGCGATCGGCCAGTGCGTTGGCCTGCAAGGCATTGGCCTCGGCTTTGGCCAGGTTGGCCAGTGCGCCGTCCACACTGGCTTTGTAGGTGCTGGCGTCGATCTCAAACAAGGGCTGACCGGCCTGCACAACACTGCCTTCGTTAAACAGTTGGCGCTGCACAATGCCCGCCACCCGCGCTCGCACTTGGGCTACACGCGAGGCCTCCAAGCGTCCCGGCAACTCGGCGCTTAGGCCCCAGTCGCCGGGGTTGACGGTGACCACGCCCACTTGCGCAGGGGGCATACCGCCGCCCGGCGGACCAGCGGGGGGTGCAGCGCCCGGGCCGCAGGCTGTCAACAAGGCGGCGCTGGCCAGGCAAAGGAGGTAGAGGCTGCTGCGGGATAAGGCGGTTGGGATGGGCATAAGCGAAGGTTGTGGGAAGCGCAAAGAAGGCAAGTGTATGGAGTGTTTGATGGCAGAGCGCCAAAGTGCGGCTCCGCCGCCTGACCGTTCAGGTTTGCGCCAGTAAACGCAATACCGCATCGGCAAACTCGGTGGGCGCCTCTTGTGGCAGGTTATGTCCAATGCCGGGCAATAACACGCGTGAGAACGAAGCCCCGAACATCGGTGCATGGGTAGCGGAACCACCGGTCGCGGCCACGCCGTCGTCCAGGCCGTCCATGGCAACGGTGGGAACCGTGATACGCGGGCGCTGAGCCAGGGCTGCCTCCCAGTTATCGAGGGCCGGGTCGCCCGCCACCAAACCGTGGCGGTGGCGGTAGGAGTGCAGCACCACTGCCACAAAGTCCGGGTTGTCAAATGCGCTGGCGCTGCGGGCATAAGTGGCCTCGTCGAACGGCCAACTGGGCGACCACAACTGCCACAATAATTTGCACCAGGCGTAGCGCTGGGTTTGCAGGCCTTGAGCGCCGCGCGCGCCGTGCAGGTAGTACTGGTACCAGAGCTTGTATTCCTCCTCGGGGCTGGCTGCTTGCGTGGCCGCTGCGATGTTTTGAATCGCATAGCCCAGACCGCTGACCAGTCCGCGTACGCGCTGTGGGTACAGCGCCGCCAGGATGCAAGCGGCCCGTCCGCCCCAGTCGTAGCCGGCCACTACCGCTTGTGGAATATGCAAGGCATCCATCAGATGCATCAGGTCATAAGCCAAGGCCGATTGCTGGCCCGAGCGCGGCGTGTCAGCGTGTAAAAACCGGGTCTGACCAAAGCCGCGCAGCCACGGCACAATGACGCGGCAACCCGCCTGCGCCAGGCGGGGACCCACTTTTGCATAGGCATGGATGTCGTAGGGAAAACCGTGCAGCAGCAGCACAGGCGGACCCTCGACCGGGCCCATCTCCTGGTAAGCGACTTGCAGCATGCCCGCGTCGATGCTGCGAATGGCAAAGGCCTCATGCGCAAAGGTATTCATGCCCTATCTTGACACAGTGAAAACTTCGACTCACCCGGATCGCCCCAGCGCACTCTACAGGCAAGCGACCTAGGCGCCGACGCCGCCCGTCAAGCCGGCGGTCAGGGCGTTTGCGCTGCGCGTGGGTGCTGGCCAGCGCCTTCAGACTTTGTCAGATTCGTTAGGTTGACTTGGTTATGTTCGAAGCTTATTTATGCAGTAGGCATCGGTTTGTTTAACATCATCATCATCGAAGACAACACCGAGTTGCGTCAGGGCTTGGAAGACCATCTTGCGCAAGAAGGATTTCGTGTTGCTGGCTTGGAAGATGGCGAGGCCCTGAGTGATGCCATCAATGCACATTCCCCCGACGCGCTATTGGTGGATTTGAATCTCCCGCACGAAGATGGCATTGAAATTATTAAACGGGTGAAACGCGCCTACCCGCGCATGGGTATAGTGGTACTCACCGGCCGCGTGCGCAGTCTGGATCGTAAGCAAGCCTATCAGGCGGGCGCTGATGTGTTTCTCACCAAGCCTGCGGGCGCTGACGAGGTCAGTACGGTGCTCAAAGCGGTGTGCAGACGCATTGCGCCACCGACGCACGAGAAGGATTGGGTGCTGGATTTACGGGGGCACCGGGTTTTGCCGCCCGGTGGCCATGCCATCGATCTGACCGGGCGCGAATGCATGTTGTTGCACGAATTGGCGCTGTCGGCGCATTTGCTCAGCACCAACCGTTTGCAGGAAGTCCTCGGCGACGCGGAGGTGTCCGAACAAGTAAACAAAATTCGCATCGAGCAGCTCATCAGCCGCGTACGTCAAAAGCTCGCGCCGAATTTGGGTGGGGGCGCCAGCATCAAAGTTCTACGCGGCAAGGGCTACCGGCTTTGCATCACGGTCCGCGTCGAGGCCTAATCAGCGCATTTGGCTTGCAAGCTGCTGCGTCAGTGCGATGTACTGCGCTACCGGCACTTCTTGGGCCCGCCTTTGCAAGTCAAAATCACCAGAAAAACGGTGTTTTTCTAAAAACGCGCCCAAGGTATGCCGAAGCAGTTTGCGGCGTTGGCTGAAGGCGGCCTGCACCAAGGGCCCTAGCAAACGCGCATCGGGCAGCGCCGGCTCGGCCAAAGGCCGCATACGCACTACCGCGCTGTCGACACGCGGCGGGGGTGTAAAGCTTTGCGGGCCTACAGCCAATAGGTTTTGCATGGCATAGCGCCATTGCAGCATCACACTCAAGCGCCCGAAATCGGCGGTATCGGGCGCAGCGACCATGCGGTCCACGACTTCTTTTTGCAGCATGAAGTGCTGGTCCACGATACAGCCCGCAAAATCAAGCAAGTGAAACAAAATTGGCGTGGAAATGTTGTAAGGCAAATTGCCTACGACACGCAGTCGTCGCGGGCTGTTTTCCTCCTTTAGGCTGATGGCCGCGAAGTCAACCCGTAGCACATCGGATTCGATAACGTGCAATTGCGTGTGCGCGCGCAAACGCGCTGCCAAATCGCGGTCCAATTCGATCACGGTCAGTGCGCCCAAGCGCTCCACCAGAGGCTGGGTCATCGCGCCCAAGCCGGGCCCGATTTCCACCATCGTCTGGCCCGCTTGGGGTGCGATGGCTTGAACAATCGCGTCGATTACCCCGCCATCACTTAAAAAGTGCTGGCCGAATCGTTTGCGGGCAACATGCTGCATGCGTGCTTACCTACAACGGTAGCGAGGCAAATACCAAGGCGTTAAACCGGGTCACGGATTTCCACAAAGGCGCGACCCCGTACATCGCGGACCCAGGCTTCAAAGGCCTCCTCACCCCGCTTGGCCCGCAGCACATTGCGCTCGCGCTCGCGCAATTGGGAGGGCGTGAGTTCGACGGTGCGCCGCTCTAGCAGTTCAATCAGGTGCACCCCAAAGCGCGAGACCAGAGGCTCGGCGATTTCTCTCTCTTCTAAGCGCACCAGCACCTGTTCAAACTCGGGCACGAACAGCCCAGGACTGGCCCAGCCTAAATCGCCACCTTGGGCGGCGCTAGCGTCTTGCGAAATCGCGCGGGCCTGGGCTTCAAAGCTGGCGGCACCCGATAAGATGCGCGCGCGCAAGTCGGCGAGTTTTTTCACCGCCTGCTCCTGCCCCAGGGAGGCGTCTGGGCGCAACAAGATATGGCGCGCGTGGTGTTGTACCTGGGTGTCCGACAAGCCGTTGACGCGGCGCTCCAATACTTTCAGCAGGTGCAGACCGGCATCCGAGCGCACCCACTTCGAAACCGCGCCGACCGCCAGCGTCTGCGTTGCCTGGATGAACAAGGGCGGGTAGCGGTCTGCCCGGCGCAAGCCCAATTGCCCGGCATTGCTGCGCTCGGCTTTGGAAAACTCTTGCACCAAAGTTTCGAAACGCTCGCCTGCATTCGAACGGTCGAGAATTTTTTGGGCCAGCTGCTGCGATTGCTGGAGCGTCTCGGCGCTGGGGTTTTCCGGCAGCGCCAAAAAGAGGTGTCCGAGGTTAATTTCCAGGTTTTGCGGATCATTGGCGGCTCGTTTGCGGGCTGCCAAGGCGGCTTCTACTTCGGCATCGCTGATCTTGATACGCGCCTCCACTTCCCGCTCTTGCAGTCGGGTAATCATGAGCTGATCGCGCAATTGTTGGCGAAACGCTGCTAGGGTGGTACCACGGCGCTCTAGATTGGCCCTTAGCTGTGCTATGTCCATTTGGTTTTGGGCCGCAATCGTGGCTTCGGCTTGGTCAATCGCCGCGTTGTCTATGCGAATGCCCGTCTCCTTGGCCAGTTGGAGCTGGGCGCGCTCCACAATCATCCGCTCAAGGATGGCGGCGCGCAGTTCTGCCTCGGGGGGAAGCGCTGCCGACTGCGAAGCTCGGCTTTCCACGACTTGCCGCATCTGGCTGCTCAATTCAGCATCGGTAATCGGTTCTGAATTGACCAGGGCAACAATGAAGTCTTTGGCCGTCGCCGTCTGCGCCATGCTTGCCGTGCTAAGTGCAAGCAGCAAAGAAAAAATCCATACAGTCAGCTTCATACGGTTGGGGGTAATAAGTGAATGAGCAAAGGCACAACGCGTCAGTGGAGGTTTTGGTAGCGCGGGATGCTGTCGGTCAAGGTTTTGAAGGGATCGATGCCCAACTTCGTAAAGCCAAGTAACTCGATTTGGAGCATCAGCTTGGAATTGGCGGTTTGGGGCGTAATCGGCGTGCGACTGTATACCACGCGGGAAACCCAGCACCCTGCATCGTACTCCAGCCCCAGCAGGCTGTCGACCAGCGCCTGGTCGCGCAAGCTATAGGCTAAGCGGCCCAGTCCATAGTAGCGTCCCGCATCGGGGTCCGAGGGTGCGCCGAGCAGCCGCAACAGCTTTTGCAGCGGCCATTGCCAGCTGATGTCCACCTGTTCGCTGGCCAGTGCTTGTGAACGGTAGGCCAGGTTGAGGGTTTGGAAGTCGCCGGCATGAAAGCGCCCGCCAATCACCGAGCGCACTGATTGCTGGGTTTGGATGTTGTATTGCGTCGCAGCATCCAGTACCCAGCGGTCTCCCAGGCTCAGGCGCGAGCCCACCAAGATATCGCTAAGCCCGTTCGCTGCCGGCGCTTGCTCTGGCAATAAAGTGACTTTTTGCTCCTCAAAGCGCAAACGCTGCGCAATACCAATGCTGGCAAATTGCGCGCCGGTGTCCGGGTTCAGAAATCGTGTCGTCAAGCCCAAGGTGAGTAAGTTGTTGTCAGAAATTTTGTCATGGCCGATAAATGCGTTCTCGCTGAAAACTGCGGTCAAGTTCAGATCTTGGGATGCCGTGTCGTAATTGGGCAGCAGGCTTTGGTCGGTATAGGGCGTGTACACGTAAAACGCGCGTGGCTCCAAGGTTTGCAGCACGTGTACGCCCAGAATTTCGGTCGAGCGCTCAAAGGTCAGTCCTGCATCAAGACTGAAGGTGCTCACCAGGCTGCTGGCCGAACGCTGGTTATTGAAAGGCACATCAAATTGGTAGCCAGTCACATGGGTCTGTAATTTGGGTGTGAGGTAAAAAGACGGCCAAATCAGGGGATAGCTCACTTGCGCCCACGCAAACGCCCGCTGCGCATTGGGTTGGTGGGTGAGCGAGCGATCGCCTTCAAATTGCGTGAAATCGGTATCCAGCGACCAGTCAACCCCCTGCACATTACTTTGGGCATAGCGCAGCGTCCATTGCGGTACCCGGTCATAGGGGGTGATGATTTGCAGGCCTTGCCAGCGCTGTACTTTGAACATCGACGACAGATCGCCACGTGCCCAGCTTGCGGTAAGGTCTGCAGGCAGCTGCCGGTTGGTGCCACCCAGTGGTACGCCGTTTTGCAAAATCGTGCTGCTACTAAAGTCAGACCAGTAATTGTCGTCACCCACGCGGCTGATATTGGCCGCGACGCTGATATTGCCGATAGGGCTTGCAAGTTGTGCGTTGTGTACCACGGATATGGCGCTGCGGTCCTGCCCGCGCAAACGGTCGTTGGGCATATAGGACAGCCTTATTTCGCCGCTGTAAGCGGGCCCCAGATAGCGCAACTGATTTTCCACATTGGCGCCCCGGTTGCTCAGCAGATTGGGCGCAACCGTCAGGTCGTAGTGGGGCGCTAGATTGAAATAATAGGGCGCGGCCAATTCAAAGCCATTGACGCTGTCGATACCAAACACCGGCGGCAAAAAACCTGACTTGCGTTTGTCGGTAATCGGAAAACTAAACGGCGGTACGGGCAGCACCGGCACCCCCTGAAAATACAAATACGCGCCTTGCGCTTTGCCAATTTCTTCTTCGTTGTCAATGGCCAGTTGGTCTGCCTTGAGCACCCATTCGGGTATCCAGTCCGGGCCGGGTTTGCGCCTGCAGGTGGTATAGCTTCCCTGGTGCGCTGTCATATGGTTTTTATCGGCGAAGTCGGCGCGCTGGGCCGTACCCTGCCCTTTGGCGTCGCCCAATTGGTAGCGAATGTCGGTGAAAAATCCTTCAAAGCGCTCGACATCGATTTCTAGGTAGTCGCCGCGGTAAGTGCGCGTACCGTGCTCGATGTGGACGTCGCCCTGCGCTTGCAAGCGGTCCGTGCGCTGGTCATAGCGCAGGCGGTCGGCGCTGATGCGCGTATCCGAACGCAGCAGTTGGGCATTTCCTTCGAGCTGCAATTCCTTTTCCGCGTGGCCGCTGAGGGTGTCGCCAGACAGGAAAGACCAAGATGGTTGCGACGTTTGGTTCATCAGGCTGATCGGTCCAGCATCGGCCGACGTATCGATTTGCGCGTGCGCAGACCCGGCAAACAGGACCAGCGTGCTGAGCAGTCCGATCGGGATCAAGATCCCGGTTTTTGCAAACCCCGCGAGGGCAGGCTGCAAGCGGCGCGCTAGGACCATGGGCAGGGGAGTTGGCAAGGTGGGGGTGCAAAAAGATGGACAATGGATTATCCATGAGCCTTACTGACCCTAATTTCCCCCTGGGCGGCGTATCCCCATCGGTGCAAGATCCCGTTCCTGCAAGCGCCCTCGCGGCCCCCCATCGTGAGAGCCCCACAGCGTCTGCGTCTGCACCCGTGCTGTGGGCCGATACCCGTCGCGGACACGCGTTTGCTGCGTGGCTGCAATCCTTGCAGGCGCGCTTTGCTTTGGAGCCAGACAGTGTGCGCCTGGCCTCGGCGGACGCTAGTTTCAGGCGCTATTTGCGTTTGGATAGCCGACACACTGACTTTGCGCCCACCCTGATCGTGATGGATGCTCCGCCCGACAAAGAGGACAGCGCGCCTTTTGTCCACGTCGCCGGCTTGCTGCAGCAGGCCGGCATCCATTGCCCGCAAGTGCTCGATTGGGACTCGGCGCAGGGCTTTATGCTGCTGACCGACTTGGGCGATCACACCATGATGCAGCGTATCGACCCGGCCGCGCCGCCACCGCTGGACGTCTATTTGCAAGCGGTCGATACCCTGATCGCCTGGCAAAAAGCCTCGCAGCCCGGCGTCTTGCCGCCGTATGACCACGCACGCTTGCGCCGCGAAATCGATTTGTTCCCGCAGTGGTATATCGCGCAGCACCGCCACATAAAGCTGGATGCGGCGCAAAGCAAAGTTTTGGACCAGGCCTTTGAAACCATCATCGCCAACAACTTGTCCTGGCCCGCGGTCTATGTCCACCGCGACTTCATGCCGCGCAACCTGATGGACAGCGGGCGCGCCCAGCCTCTGGGTGTGCTCGATTTTCAGGATGCGGTTTACGGACCGATTAGCTACGACATTGCCAGCCTGATGCGCGATGCTTTTATCAGCTGGGAAGAGGATTTTTGCCTAGACGTGACGATTCGCTACTGGCAAAAAGCACGCGCGGCCGGTTTGCCTGTAGGCGATGACTTTGGCGAGTTTTACCGCGCGGTCGAATGGATGGGCTTACAACGGCATCTCAAGATTGCCGGCATCTTCGCCCGCCTGACTTTGCGCGATGGCAAGCCCAAATACCTGGCTGATACGCCACGCTTTATCGGCTATATCCGTGCCACCTGCGGGCGCTACCGCGAACTTAAACCCTTGCTGCGCTTGGTGGAGCGTATTGAGGGCATTGCGCCGCCTCAGGCCTTTTCTTTTGGGCGGGTGTAAGACTTTGTCGCCCTTTTTTGAATTGCGCTTGCCAAGCGCCCAGCATTAATGCCCCGCTTTTACTGCCCCGCCCCCTTGCAAACCGGCATGGTGCTGGACTTGCCGCCTGGCCCGGCGCGCCATGTGCAGGTTTTGCGCATGCAGCCAGGCCAAACACTTACGTTGTTCAACCACGGCCCCGGCTGGGATTGGGGCTTGCAAGCGCTGCCTCCCGCAGGCGAATTCGACGCTGAAATTTTGCTGATGGGCCGCAGCCAGGTGCAAGTGCGCGTGGGGGCGCACACCGCGCGTGAATGTGAGCCCGCGCGCAGCGTGTCCATCGCGGTGGTGATGCCGGCCAACGAGCGCATGGACTGGCTGGTAGAAAAGGCGACCGAGCTGGGCGTGGCCGCCATCTACCCCTTGACCAGCGAGCGCAGCGTCGTGCGCCTCTCTGGGGAGCGGGCAGAGAAAAAGATGGCGCATTGGCAATCGGTGGCGACATCTGCGTGCGAGCAGTGCGGCGCTAACCGTGTGCCTCTGGTGCACCCGGTGCAAAGCTTGCCGCATTTTTTGCGTGACGGCCCTCAGCCCGATGCTGCGCACGCGCAAAGCGCGCCTGCGCGATTACTGCTGTCTTTGCAGGCAGGCTCGATGCCCTTGCGGGCCTGGAACGGTATGGCCAGCAGCCAGCCTGTTATTTTCTTGTCTGGCCCCGAAGGCGGTTTTAGCCCCGCTGAAGAAGCATTGGCCATGGAGGCCGGTTTCACACCGCAGTCCCTGGGCGCACGCACCTTGCGTGCGGAGACAGCAGCCTTGGCCGCTTTAGCGCTGTTGGCCTGACCCGCTTGCCTGAACCTTCGCCTTAGGCCGTCACTGCGAGATCGGCCCAACCCACTTGCAGCCATTGCTGCAAAGCCGCGAACACCGGTGCGGCATCCGCTTCATTAAAAATTTCGTGGTACAGCGCGTCAAAGCAAAGTGATTGCACCATCGTGCTTGGCGCAAGTTTCAAAAAGTCGCGGCTGCCTTGTGGGCTGACCAGTTTGTCCTGCCCGGCAAACAGCACGAGTGTGGGCGTGCTCCATTGCGGCGCGGTGGCCAACACGGCGCGCCCAGCCTGCGCAATAAATAAGCCTAAGCGCGCGCAAATGCGGTCGTGCACCAAAGGGTCGGCCTGGTAGGCGGCAACCACCGCCGGGTCGTGCGAAAGGTATTTCACTTGCAAGCCATTGCCCACGCGCAGATTGGGCGCGATGCCCGGCAGCGTGGCCAGCAGCATTTTTTGGAAGGCATTGAGGCCGGGGTCTAAGGCGGGGCTGGACAAAACCAAGGCGTCTATGGGCCGCATGCGCAGCGATACAAAGCGCGCCGCCAACAAGCCGCCCAGACTGTGGCCTAGCAAGACCAGCGATTGCCCCGGCACCAAGCCCTTGCGCGTATGGTCCACCACCGCAGCCAGGTCGTCCAGCATGGCGTGCTCGTCGCGCATGCTGCCGCGCTCGCCGTCCGACAGGCCGTGGCCCCACAGGTCAAAGCTGCGCACCGCGTAGCCCCAGCTATTGAGTTTTTGCGCTACGTGCTCGTAACGCCCGCTGTGTTCGCCCAGGCCGTGCACGATAAGCACTTGCGCTTTGGCCAGCGCCGCATCGGCCAGCGGCCAATCGCGCAGCGCCAATTGCATGCCTGGGGCCAGGCTAAGTTGGGAAAGCGTGGAGGTATCAGCCATAGCAAAGTACCTGTATCAAGGAAAGCGGGCAATCACTTGCGCCACAGCCGCCGTCAGTTTCTTGGCGTAGGGCACATGCAAAAACTCATTGGGGCCATGCGCATTGCTCTTGGGGCCGAGCACGCCGCAGACCATCATTTGTGCTTTGGGAAAGCCTTGGCTGAGCATATTCAT
>CANFVA010000073.1 GCA_947450255.1 Comamonadaceae bacterium | reverse complement strand
GTGCGCAGCAACACCAAGAGCACCAGCGCCAGCAAGCCCACCGACAAAGCACTGACCTGCACCACGGTAAACGCGGGCCGCGCTGCTATTTGTCGTGTGGCCAGCACCAGGGCGCGCGGCGCACTGCTTTCGTTGACGCTAGCGCGCAAGAGCTTGATGGCCAGCCAACTGAGCAAGGCAAACACTAGCACCGCACCCGCAAAACCGGCGACCGCAATCAGGCCTAGTTTCACATCGCTGCTCACCACCAACAGCAAGGCCGCAAAACCGCCGACACCCAGTGCCAACACACCCAGAGATGCCGGGCGCAAATTGCCTACATCGCGGCGTATGACGCGCAGTGGCGGCACCTGCGCCAATTGCAATACCGGCGGCAGCCCAAACGCAAACAAGAGCGTCAGGCCCATGCCCAATCCCAAAGCCGCTGGAGCCAAGCTAGCTTGGGGCAGTTGCGTATCCACCAAACCGGCCAAGAGCAGCACAAACAAATAATGCACGCCAAAGCCGATACACACCCCTAGCGCGCTGGCAAACAAACCTACCAACGCAAACTCCCAGGCATAGGCCCCTGCAATCGTGCGCTGGCTTTGGCCCAGCACGCGCAGCATGGCGCAGTCGTCCAAATGCTTGGCGGCAAACGCGCGCGCCGCCAGGGCCACGGCCACCGCACTGAGCAAAGCGGCCAACAAAGCGACAAGTGAAAGGAATTTTTCTGCGCGGTCTAGGGTCTGACCCATTTCGGGGCGGCCGGTTTGGGTGGATTCGATGCGCACGCCGCGCAAGGGTTCGTCGGCGGCGGCGCCTTTGTCCGCTTCGACAGCCGCCTCTTCGGTGTTGGACACCTTGGCTTGCGATGGTGTTGCAGCCTTCGTGGTGTCATCCGCGTTCGCCCCATGGCCGGTCTTGATGCGCTGTGTTGCCGCATCCACAAAGCGCTTGATTTGCGCATCCTCGCCCGCCACGGCCAGGCGGTAGTTCACCCGGCTAGCGGGTTGCACCAAGGCAGTGGAAGCCAGGTCTTGGCTATTGAGCATCACACGCGGCGAAAAATTCATAAAGCCTGCGCCACGGTCGGGCTCGATCACGATGATCGCCGCTACCCGCAAGCTGCGCTCGCCCAGCAGCAGGCTGTCACCCACGCCAATGCCTAGCGCATCGAGCAATTGGGCATCCACCCAGACCGAGCCCGGCGCGGGTATGCCGCCCGCGGCTCGCTCAGGCGCCCCCGGCGCATCGGCAATACGCAAGGTGCCGCGCAAGGGGTAACCCGGCTCTACCGATTTCAAGGCCACCAGTTTGCTATTGCCGCCATGCGCCTGCGTGGTGCGCGCCATGGTCGGAAAGCTTTGGGTATTGACGATTGCCAGGCCCAGGCTGCGTGCTTGTTCGGCAAACACGGCGGGGGCTGGGCGGTCGCTGGCGATCACCGCGTCGCCTCCAAGCAACTGGCGTGCATCGCGCTGTAAACCAGCTTGCAGTCGGTCGGCAAAAAAGCCTACCGCTGTGAGAGCCGCAACGGCGAGGGTCACCGCCACTACCAACAAACGCAATTCGCCCGAGCGCACATCACGCCACAGGGTGCGCCACCCCAAAGACCACATCGATTGCTTCATGGTGCTGCTTTCAAAAGCCGCGGTAAGGGCTGGCCGTCGATAAACGCTTGCAAGCATTGCAGCACGCCATCGGCAAAAGCTTGGTACACCGGCTCCGCCACAAAACCCAGGTGCGGGGTAAGCAAGAGGCGCGGGCAATCGCGCAAAGCGCTGTCCGCTGGCAGGGGCTCGGTGTCAAACACGTCCAAAGCCGCCATACCGATGCGCCCGGCGCGCAAGGCATCGACCAATGCGCCCGTGTCAATCAGCGCCGAGCGCGAAGTATTGACCAGCAAGCTATCGGGCCGCATCAAATCTAAGCGTTCGGCATTGATCAGGTGGCGGGTGCTGGCAGAAGGAACGAGGTGCAGGCTGAGCACTTTGGCGCGTGCCAGCAGTTCCTCCAAGGGCACGGCCTGCACGCCCTGAGCGGCGGCGCGCTCAGCGGTCATGTTCGGGCTCCAGGTCAGCACCCGCATACCGAGCGCTTTGCCGACTTGGGCCACGCGCTTGCCGATTTCGCCCAAGCCCACCAGGCCCAACACCTCGCCATGCAGTACGCTGGGCAAGGCTTGCGCCTGCGCGGGCCGCCACTGCCCTTGCGCCAGCAAGGCGCTGTAGTGCGCCAGTTGGCGGGTCGCGGCCAAGATCAGCGCCCAGGTCAGTTCGCAGGTACTTTCTTTGGAAGGGCCCCATTCAGTGAAGCTGACGGGGATGCCGCGCGCCGCTAAGGCTACCGTATCGAGGGTGGTGTTGCGCGAGCCGGTAAACACCACGTAACGCAGGCGCGCAAGTTGCGCAATGGTTTGCGCGTCCAGCGGTATGCGGTCGCGCAGCAGCACCAGTACGTCGGCCTCTTGCATGGCTTGCAGCAAGGCCGCGCCCTGCAATGGCTGGCTGTGCACGCTTACTTGTGCACCCCGGTCGGTGGCCTGCCAGTCGCCCAAGCGGCGCAAGGCCTGTTCGGTATCACCGAGCACCACGATATGCGGTTTTTCCATGGCTAGCTCGTTTGACTTTCGGCGCCACCGGCAGCGCCAAGCGCCG
The DNA here is from genome assembly GCA_947450255.1 of Comamonadaceae bacterium. Taxonomy (GTDB): domain Bacteria; phylum Pseudomonadota; class Gammaproteobacteria; order Burkholderiales; family Burkholderiaceae_C; genus Allorhodoferax. The sequence goes on along the minus strand of CANFVA010000073.1, from coordinate 10,179 downwards.
GGTCGGTCAGGCCTTGGACACTGGCTTGGCGTTGCGAACCGGCGATGGCGTTTTGCCCGTCACCCGTAGATCGATCCAAGCGCACATTAGCGCTTTGCGTTCGCGTAAGTCGTTTCATGAGAGATGTCCTTGGAGCGTGTCCAACGTGTCGATGTGCCCTTGGCTGGTCTTGGGGCACGGGGTTGGCGTGGCATTATCGGTGCTCCGCTATTGCCCTTATGCGCCTGCACCAGCCTTTGACACCATGAGCCTTTCCAACACCACGAGCGACGCTTTGCCACACAACGAGCAGGAACTGCTGCGGCGCGCCTATGGACTGTCCAGCCAGGAAGAGTCCCGTGCCTTGTACCGCGATTGGGCCCGTCGCTACGACCGCACCATGCTCGACGGTCTGAAGTACCAGTCGCCTGGGCTGCTGGCTGACCGCCTGGCGGTCTTGTTGCCCCAGCGTGCCAGTCAGGTGCTGGACATTGGCTGCGGCACCGGTTTAGCGGGCCGCGCATTGGCAGCGCTCGGCTTTGAGCGGATTGACGGGATCGACATTTCGCCCGAGATGTTGGCTGTGGCGCGCGAACGTAGCGGCTACCGCCATTTGATGGGCGCCGACCTGAACGCCCGTTTACCGCTGGCTGACGGCGCTTACCAGGGGGCGATCTGCAGCGGCACCTTTACCAGCGGCCACGTACGTGCCACCTGCTTAAACGAGGTAATCCGCGTACTTGCTGCTGGCGCTTACTTCGTGTTTACTGTCAAGATGGAAGTATGGGAGAGTTATGGCTTTAAAGACAAGTTGAGCCAACTACAAGCTGCGGGCTTTTTGGACCACCTGGTCTTGGAGCCGGGTCGCCTCTACGCCAATTCCACCGAGCCAGACGGCCTGTTTTGCAGCCTGCGACGTTGCTAGACCGGTGGCCGTCGGTTTTGTATCGAGCGGCGGACGCACTCCCAAGAAATACGTGTTAACGCCCGGTTAGCAAAAGCGGCCCCTTGGGGTCGCTCTTTTTTCCGCGAAGGCGGTGCAAACTTTGATCAATGTCAAATCTAGCGGTAGGTGGCCGTCCAAGCGCCGGTCCAACACGGCTAAGACTCTCCAGATGGGCCTAAAATCGCGCCGCGCGGGCCCATACGGTCGGTAGGCGACATGGGGAGGCGGGGCTTCTTGCGCGCTGGCGCACAGCCCACAGGGTTTATCTATAAGGGCGCAAAAAGCCTACCACCGCAGTATTGCCGAGGTCGTTTTGACATGATTGCTGTTCAGCCCTTTATGGCCCATGCCGATATACCGGTGTTTGTGGCAGATTTGTCGCCTTTGCAAGCGCATTTGCAATTGGCGCGCATGGCGATTGACGAGTTGCGAGAAACCCATCCGCTCTCGCCCACATCCAATGTCAAAGCCACTTACATGAGCCCCTGGCGCAGCCATTTGCTGACCGATAAGTTCGGGCCGCTCATGCAGGTTGTTTTGCAGGTGAGTAAAGAGGCCAGCAAATTATTATCCGCGGACCTAGATGCGCTGAATATGGAAATGATCGTCAGCGAATGCTGGGGCATCATTTACGAAGAAGCCAGCTATACAATTCCGCACAACCACTTCCCTTCGGATTTCAGCTGCTCGATCTACCTGGAATCCCACGAAAACAGTGCGCCTATCGTGTTTGCCGGTAAATACCCGCTGGCGATCAAGCCCAATATGTTGGTGATGTTTCCGGGCATCCTGACGCACGAGGTGCCTGCCACCGAGGGCAGGCGGGTGGTGGTGGCTATGAATATGCACAAGCACGCCACCTTTGCCAACGTGAAGGTTTAGCGGGGCAAAGCCTTTGGTGGCTGCCTAATCAAAGTGCAGCGTTTGCACACCCGCATCGGTGCCTAGCAAGCAAATAGTCGCCCGCTGAAACGCGAACACACCCACGGTTACGACGCCAGGCCACTGGCTCACTTCGGCCTCAAAGGCCAAGGGGTCCTTGATCGCCAAGCCCTGTACGTCAATGAGTTGCTGGCCGTTATCGGTGACCAAAGGCTTACCTGCCGCCATGCGGATGCTGGCGCGACCGCCCAACGCAGCGAACTGGCGCATGATGCGCGCACTGGCCATGGGTATCACTTCTACCGGCAAGGGGAACTTGCCTAACACCGGCACTTGTTTGGAGGCATCGGCAATGCACACAAAGCGGTCTGATTGCGCAGCCACAATTTTTTCGCGGGTGAGCGCAGCGCCACCGCCTTTGACCATGTAGCCCTTGCCGTCAATCTCATCGGCGCCGTCGATATAGACCGCAAGGCGCTCGACTTCATTGGCATCGCGCACCTCGATGCCTAGCGCCCGCAGGCGCTCGGTACTGGCAAGCGAGCTCGATACCGCCCCAGGGATCTCATGGCGGATGCTGGCCAGGGCGTCGATAAATTTATTCACCGTGGAGCCCGTGCCCACACCCACCCATTGTCCGCGCACCACATAGTCCAAGGCCGCGCGTCCGACCAGCGTTTTAAGTTCATCCTGCGTGAGGGGGTGGCTATTGGGCGATGGGGAGGCGGTAGCTTGGGACATAGAAACCATGGGGGACAATGCGCACTATTGCAATACAAATCAACAGGAATTATCCGATGTCTCTGGTGCCTTACGGCTTGGTTCGCCCCTTTTTATTTGGCATGAACGCCGAGGCCGCACACGATTTCACGCTGCAAGCCCTGTCCCGCACCCAAGGCACGCCGCTGCATTGGGCCTACGCGCAGGCCCAGGTCGCCGACCCCGTGACGATTGCCGGCCTGCGCTTTCCCAACCGGGTGGGTATGGCCGCGGGCCTGGACAAAAACGCCCGCTGCATCGACGCCCTGGGCGCCATGGGCTTTGGCTTTGTGGAGGTGGGAACCGTCACGCCATTGGCGCAAAGTGGCAGCCCCAAGCCGCGCATGTTCCGCCTGCCCGAAGCGCAAGCGCTGATTAACCGCATGGGCTTTAACAACGATGGCCTGGACGCCTTTGTGGCCAACGTGCAGGCCTCACGGCTGCGCCGCGCCCGCCACCCCGAACTTTTGCTGGGGCTCAACATCGGTAAAAACGCCACCACGCCGATCGAGCGCGCCACCGACGACTACCTCACGTGCCTCGAAGGCGTGTACGGCCATGCCGACTACGTGACCGTGAATATCTCCAGCCCGAACACCAAAAACCTGCGCGACCTGCAAAGCGACGCCGCGCTAGATGCCCTGCTCTCGGCCATAGCCCAGCGGCGCGAAGAATTGGCGCAGCACCACGCGGTGTTTGACTCCAGGGGCCAAAAATTGCCCAAGCGCACGCCGATTTTTTTGAAAATCGCGCCCGATCTGGTGCCAGACCAAATCAGCGTGATCGCCGCCGCTTTGCTGCGCCACGGCATCGACGGCGTGATCGCCACCAACACCACGCTCAGCCGCGATGCCGTGCGCGGCCTGGCCCACGGTGACGAAGCGGGCGGGCTGTCTGGCGCCCCGGTACGCGAGGCCAGCATCTCTGTCATCCGACAATTGCGCGCCGCCCTGGGGCCCAACTACCCCATCATCGGGGTAGGCGGCATCCTGAGCGCGCAAGACGCGTTGGACAAACGCCAAGCCGGGGCTGACTTGGTACAGATTTACACCGGACTGATTTACAAAGGGCCGGCACTGGTCCAGCAGGTGGCGCTGGCCTTGGCGAAGGCTGCGTAGCGAGAGGTCGAAGTCGCTGCACTACAGCGCGTAGAACGGCCCGGTGGCGAGCGAGGCACCGACACCTGTGCTTGTCCTACCCTCTATACCTAGCACCACCGTGCGGCCATAGAAAAATGGCGAGCCTAAATCGAGCAGGCCGGAGGCGTTGATGGGACCGCCCAAACCAGGTAAAGCGGCACGGCCTGTTTGAAATAAATTGGCGGCGTTGGCGATAGTGAAACTTCGCTGCACCTGTGCAAAGTAGGCACCTTCGAGTGTCACCCCAAATACCAGTTCGGTGCGCGGACAATAAAACCCCTTGGCCACACCGGTGAGGCAATCGACAATGTCATAGGTATCAAAATAAATGCCATTCGAGCCGGTGTCCAAAAAAGCACTTGAAAAGCGCAGATCGAATGCCCAAGCGTCCCGACGCAGTGCACCGGTGAGCAGGCCCTGACCTCTGGTCGCGAGTACCTGGAAGTTGGGGAATTGGTTATTGCTGCGCGTTCCCAGGCCAAAAACCATTTTGCCGGCGAGGGTCATTGCTCCTGCTGCGCGAACGCTGTCCATTTGAATCGCAAAGCCATTGTTATCGGTGGGAAAGCGCGCAATAACTTGCTGCAATTGTTTATCGCTTGCTAGCGGAGTATTGGTGACAATGCTGCAGGCGAAGTTTGTGCAGGCGAAGTATTTGCCGTTGGATTGGCCCGAGCCTCCTAGCGTTTCGCAAATACTGCCGCAGTCCTGCTGGCTCAGACCCACACCCAAAATGCCATTGGCCCCGAGGTCGCTGGCGCTAACAATAGCGTTGCCCGAAGAACAATTGGCCTGCGAGCCGACGTAGTCCGCATGCCCCACCAAATGCACCGGCGTATTGGTGGCGGTCATGCCGCCTAGCTTCACGTCGGCCAAAGCCAAGGGCCCCCAAGCGAAGGAGTAGTCCAAAAAATTGGCACACCCTAGCAACACGTTGCCCTTGGCATTTTTGGCCGCGGGCAGTTGCAAATCCGCCGGCACTGCAGTGGCCAACAAGCGCAAGCCCACCGAGCCCGTATCTACGAGCACATGGTCTATGGTTTTGCACAAGCTGGTGCTGCCTGGTTTGCAAATTGTGACGCTTGCATAGAGCAAGTTTGCCTGACTGCCATCGGGCCCTCCGTCTACGATCAAGTCGATAACGTTCGCATCCGCTTGCGAATTACTGGTACCAAGGCCTGAGGGCATGCCCTGGACATTGGTTCCATTTGCAGTTACCGCATTGCTATTGTCGTCTGCCGTGGGACCACTCGATGAACCGCCTCCGCAGGCCACCAAAACCGTTAGCAAGGTCAACAGGCAGAAAAATCGCTTCATAGGCCGCACACTATTTCAAAAGCGATTGCACATTCAGGCCCGGCGGCACCAAGGCCTGCAAATAGGCGTAGCCCTGAAAAGCGCCCATAGCGCCGGTAGACAGCAGGACGAAACCGCCGGACTGCACCAGCACCGGACCGCCACGCTTGCCCGCTTGCTTGGCCGCCTGGACCGAAGCTTTGAAGGTGGGTAGGTGGGCACCTAGCAGCATGCCCATATCCGGCAGGCCGGAGCCACTCCAGCGCAACGCAAACACCTGGCCGGAGGCGTCGACAAATTCCTGCACCAGTGTCCCATTGTTCAAGTCCACTGGGTAGACCCGGTAGCCTTGGCCAGCCTGAACGGACCGGTAGCTGGCCACCCGGGCGTCAACCTCGGCCGAAACGCCGGCCGCAAAAGGCAGCCCCCCTAAGGCAGCGTGCGCACACCAAGGGGTGAGCCAAGCCAGTGCCACACACCCTATTTGCCAAAATTTGATCCGCATAGCGCAATATATTTTCCAAAAACGTAAGCATAGGCTACCACGAACTGGCGCGCTGCGGCGCCGCCAGCGCTCAAGCGCGGGCAAAACGCCCGCAACGGCTGTCACCTTGGTGAGATCGGCGCTCTGGGCACTGCCTTATGCTAATGGGTGACTGTCCCTTACCTAACCTTCACTCCATCCTCCCATGACCGCTCCCGCCCGTTACCTCCCGCCGGTTCTTCAAGGCCTGCGCTTTCCCGTTATCGCCTCGCCGCTTTTTATCATCAGCAACCCCAAATTGGTGATCGCCCAATGCAAAGCGGGCGTTGTGGGTTCCATGCCCGCGCTCAATGCACGTCCGGCAGCACAGCTGGACGAATGGCTGGCCGAAATCACTGAAGCGCTAGCCGCCCATGACAAAGCCCACCCCGAGTCGCCCGCAGCGCCTTTTGCCATCAACCAGATCGTGCACAAAAGCAATGACCGCCTCGAGCACGATATGCAGGTTTGCGAAAAATACAAAGTGCCCATCGTCATCACCAGCTTGGGCGCCCGAGAGGACGTCAACCGCGGGGTGCAGGCCTGGGGCGGCGTGGTGTTGCATGACGTGATCAACAACGTGTTTGCCCATAAAGCGATTGAAAAAGGTGCCGACGGGCTGATCCCGGTGGCTGCGGGCGCCGGCGGCCATGCCAGCGTGAAAAGTCCGTTTGCGATGGTGGCCGAGATTCGCCAGTGGTTTGGCGGCCCGGTGGCGCTGTCGGGAGCGATTTCCTCGGGCGGCGCGATCTTGGCAGCGCAAGCCATGGGCGCGGATTTCGCTTACATCGGTTCGGCCTTTATCGCCACCGACGAGGCGCGCGCAGTCGACGGCTACAAGCAGATGATCACCGAGTCCAATTCCGACGACATTGTGTACAGCAACTTCTACACCGGTATCCACGGCAACTACCTCAAAGGCAGTATCCGCAATGCCGGCATGGACCCGGACCACCTGCCCCAAAGTGATCCCAGCAAAATGAACTTCGCCAGTGGCGAAGGCGCCAATGCGGCCAAAGCATGGAAAGACATCTGGGGCTGCGGCCAAGGCATTGGCGCAATCCGCGAGGTCGTGCCCGCCGGTGAGTTGGTCGCGCGCTTCAAGCGCGAATACCAAGGAGCCAAAACCGCCTTGCTGGGCGCCTGAGTTCCTCGGTGCAAGCCCTTCCCCTCCTTGTTTTCTGAACCCCATGCGAGCTACACCATGAGCCAAGAACTGTTGGAACATATCGAAGGCGGTATCGCCACCCTGACCTTGAATCGGCCCGAAGCACGCAACGCCATGACGCGGCCTATGCTGATCGAGCTAGAGCGCAGTCTGGCCCGGCTGGCAGCCGACCGCGGCGTGCGTTTGGTGGTGCTGACCGGCACAGGCGACGCGTTTTGCGCAGGCGGCGATGTCAAGGGCTTTGCCAAGACCGCAGGCCAGGGCGAGACGCTGGGTTTTGAGGAGCGCACCCAGGCTTTGCGCATGATCATGGAGTCCGCCCGCTGGTTGCATGAAATGCCCAAACCCACTTTGGCCGTAGTACCCGGCCCCGCTGCGGGCGCAGGCCTTTCGCTAGCGCTGGCATGCGATATGCGCATCGCGTCCAGCAATGCCAAGTTCACGACCGCGTTTTCCAAAATTGGACTATCGGGCGACTTTGGCGGCAGCTATTTTCTGAATTACCTGGTGGGCGCGGCCAAAGCGCGTGAAATGTATTTCACCGCCCAAGTGGTGCAAAGTGAAGAAGCTTTGCGCATCGGCCTGGTCAACCGTGTGGTGGCTCCCGACCAGCTGCGCCAGGCCGCCCAGGTCTGGGCTCGGGAGCTGGCCGCGCTGCCCACCGTAGCCGTTGGCTATATGAAGCAAAACCTCAATACGGCCTTGCGTGGCTCGCTGGGCGATGTGTTGGATGTGGAAGCGCCCCATATGATTCGCACGTTTGAGACCCAAGACCACAAAGGCGCTGCACAAGCCTTTGTGGAAAAGCGTGCCCCGCAATTCAAAGGACACTAAATGAGCGATAACCATGCCTATATCCCACCCAAAGTCTGGACCTGGGACAAAGAAAACGGCGGCAAATTTGCCCATATCAACCGCCCTATCGCGGGCGCCACCCATGAAAAAGCACTGCCGGTAGGCAAGCATCCGCTGCAACTGTATTCATTGGGCACGCCCAATGGCATCAAAGTGACCGTCATGCTGGAAGAATTGCTGGCGCTAGGCCACACTGGCGCCGAGTACGACGCCTGGCTGATCAACATCCAGGAAGGCCAGCAGTTTGGTAGCGACTTTGTGGCTATCAACCCCAACTCCAAGATCCCGGCGCTGCTCGACCGCAGCGGCCCCAAGCCAGTGCGCGTTTTTGAATCCGCAGCCATCTTGTGGTACTTGGCGCAAAAATTTGACGCCTTTATGCCCAAAGACTTTGTACTGCAAACCGAATGCATGTCCTGGCTGTTTTGGCAAATGGGCAGCGCGCCATTTTTAGGCGGCGGCTTCGGCCATTTTTATGCCTACGCGCCCAGCAAAATGGAATACCCTATCAACCGCTTTGCCATGGAAGTCAAACGCCAGATGGATGTGCTAGACAAGCACTTGGGCGAACGCCCTTACCTCACCGGTGAGGACTACACCATCGCCGATATGGCGGTCTGGCCCTGGTACGGTGCCATGGCCAAAGGGCAACTGTACGAGGCGGGTGAGTTTTTACAAGTGCAGGAATACACCCACGTCATCCGCTGGGCCGACGCCATCGCCAAACGCCCCGCCGTGCAGCGCGGGCGCAAAGTCAACCGCACCTGGGGCGAGCCGGACAACCAGTTGGCCGAGCGGCATGATGCAAGTGACTTTGACAAAAAGCCTTAGGCCCCGGCACCTTGCAACTTACCAGCGATTGCGCAATTCGCGCAGTTTCAAAAACACCGTCATAGCGTCCGGGTTCGGAGGCAGTTCCGCATAGGCCTCCCGCAAGCGCGCAATCACTCCCGCACTGCCCAAGCGGAAAAAAGTGTTGACCTGGCGCTCATCGGCCAACTGGCTGACATAAGGCTGGTCCAGGTTCTGTCCCTTCACTTTGTCCAGCAGCGCTTGGGCAGCGGCATTGCCGGGCTCGCGGTCCAGGGTAAAGCGCAAATTGTTTTCGATGTAATCGTGGCCCGGGTACACCAAGGTGTTGTCCGGTAGACCATGCAGTTGCTGCGCAAAGGTTTGGTACAAGGTGCCGGGGTCGCCGCCGTTGTGGCAATTGCCGACGCCCGCGTTAAACATCGTATCGCCCGAAAACAAGGCTGGCTGCTCGGTATGCGAGCGCAGGCAAATATGGCACATGGTGTGGCCTGGTGTGTCCAGCGCTTCCAACTCCACGGTTTTGCCGACTTGGATGATGTCGCCCGCCGACAGGCCCCGCGTCATGCCGGGGATGCTGTCCTTGGCTTTGTGGTGTGCCAGCACGGCGGCACCAGTTTTATCTACGATAGCTTGGTTGCCGCCGGTGTGGTCGTGGTGTTCGTGGGTATTGAGGATCTGGGTGATCTCCCAACCCGCGTCTTTGGCCGCAGCGAGGCATTTTTGGCTGTCTAAAGGGTCGATGGCCAAGGCCTCGCCGGTTTCGGGGCAGGCTACCAGGTAATTGAAATTGCGGTAGTCGTTACCCGTCCATATTTGCTTGACCAGCATGGTGCTTAATCCTCTAGTTCCAAAGTGCGTAAAACCGAGCACAAATCTGCGCCGCTGTAATCGGGCCGGGGCGCCAGCGCTTCAAAGGGCAGTCCTTGCCGGTTCACCCAATGGGTGCGCAAGCCATACCAATTGGCGCCCAGTGCGTCCCAGGCATTGCTGGATACAAACAATATCTGCGCCAGTGGCAACACTATAGTTTGTTGCACCAGCGCATAGGCTTGGGGCGCGGTCTTGAAAAGGCGCAGGCTATCGACTGAAATGACATGGTCTAGCACGTCCAGCATGCCCGCGCTTTGCACAGCGGATGCCAGCATGTCAGGGCTGCCGTTGGACAAAATCGCCGTGGTCAGGCCCTGTTGCTTGATGCGGCGCAAGACCTCCAGGTTTTCGGGGAAGGGGCTGAGCTTGGCGTACTGGCCCAGCAAGGCCTCGTCCTGTCCCTGGCTGCGGTCGAGTTGGAGCCGGTCCAGGCAGTAATGCAGAGACAGCCGCGTGAGATCCCAAAACGACTGGTAAAAGCGGCTGCCTTGGGAGGGGTTGGGGTCGGACTGGGTGATGAGGCGGGTGTATTCAATTTGCTTGTCCCGCCAGGCCAGCGCCAATGCCGCCCCCTGACCGGGGAACAATTGCTCGGCCAGGTGCTGCACCGAATACACGTCGAACAAAGTGCCATAGGCATCGAAGACAACCGCTTTGAATTGCATATCCCATTCCTCAATCTGCGCGCAGGCTGAGCACGCCAGCACGCATGGTAAGGCCTGCGTACCAGCGCCGAGCGAAGGGTACATAGGCTTGGCAACGCATATACCCAGTGCCGCTTTACGCCTGTTGTGAACTAGCGCACCGCTCCCGAACTCGCTAAAAAGCCCATCAAGTTCGGATTATTGCCAATGCGGGGCTCCAACATCGCCAGTTGCGCGCTGGGCGGTGCGCTGTAGCGCATCTCGGTCGGAGCCGGTACGCCTAAGCCGTTGAATGCGCTAAAGCT
>CANFVA010000072.1 GCA_947450255.1 Comamonadaceae bacterium | reverse complement strand
CTGTACTACATCGGCGGCATCATCAAGCACGCCCGCGCGCTCAACGCCATCACCAACCCTGGCACCAACAGCTACAAGCGTTTGGTTCCCGGCTATGAGGCGCCGGTCAAGCTGGCTTACTCGTCGCGTAACCGCTCGGCATCGATCCGTATCCCCTTTGTGGCCAACCCCAAAGGTCGCCGTATTGAAGCACGTTTCCCCGATCCACTGATGAATCCCTACCTGGGCTTCTCGGCGCTGATGATGGCCGGTTTGGACGGCGTGGAAAACAAAATCCACCCCGGCGAGGCTGCTACCAAAGACCTGTACCACCTGCCACCGGAAGAGGATGCTTTGGTCCCTACCGTCTGCCACAGCCTGGACCAGGCGCTCGATTGCCTGGCGGCCGACCACGCCTTCCTGACCAAGGGCGGCGTGTTTACCGAGAGCATGATCGAAGCCTACATCGAACTCAAAATGGGCGAAGTGACGCGTCTGCGCCAGTCCACCCATCCTATCGAATTTGATATGTATTATTCGCTGTAATGCCGTCTGCGCGGCATAACCGGCGGGCTTGTGGGCAAGCGCTTGCAAGTCTCGCGGTAGTGTCGCAAGGCCTCGCACGAAAAGACGGCTGCGGCCGTCTTTTTTGTTGAACCGCCCATGACACGCAAACCATTGCTTCTAAATTGCTGCCTGCTAGTTGGTGTGCTGAGCGCACTGGCGTCCCACGCGCAGGACCGCATTTACCGTTGTGGCAACGAGTACACCAACATCGTTAGCCGCGCGCAAGAGAAAAGCTGCACCCTGATAACCACCGGAAATGTGACTGTGGTGCCCGCCGACAAAGCCTCCGGCGCCAAAATAGCGCGACCGGCAGTGCGGCAGGATGCACCGGCACAGCGCGCGAAGGACATGGAGGCGCGCACTATTTTGGAGGCGGAGTTGGGTAAGGCGCAAACCCAGTTGGTACAAATCAAACAAGAGTACAACGACGGTGAGCCGGAAAAACTGGCGACCGAATCACGCAATCACCAGAAATACCTGGACCGCAAAGCGGAGATCAAAGCGCGTCTGGACCGGACCGAGGCGGACATCGCCAGTCTGCGGCGTGAAATTGCGCGCCTGCCCGTCCGCGCGGCAAGCAGTCCCTGAACATGATGGGCGGGAAGATGGATTACCCCAGCTTTGATTTACTAGCCAGCCTGGTGGCCGTGGTCCAAGCCGATGCCAAAGTGGTTTTTTCCAATGCTGCCTTGGAGGATGCGTTGGGGATTTCGCGCCGAGCCATCGTGGGCGCCAGTTTGGCCGATGTGTTCACTGATCCCGCGGCGCTGCACGAAGCCCTTGGTGGCGCTTCACACCATGCGTTTGCCGCCATGCGTTACGACGGTTTTTTACGGCGCAATGGCCAAGACCTGCTACCCGTGCACATCATCGTGACCGATGCCGAAGACCATGCGCATTTTGTGGTCGAGCTGGTACCCCAAGAACAGCAAACCCGCCAAGACCGCGAGGAACGTTTGGCCGAGCAAGCCCAGGCCAATAAAGAGTTGATCCGCAACCTGGCCCACGAAATTAAAAACCCGCTGGGAGGCATACGTGGTGCGGCGCAGTTGTTGGAACTGGAGATCGCCTCTAGCGGTCTGAGTGAATATACCCAGGTCATCATCCGCGAGGCCGATCGCTTGCAAACCTTGGTGGACCGTTTGCTGGCGCCCCACCGGCGTCCGCATATGGTGGGCGACGTCAATATCCACGAAGTGTGCGAGCGTGTGCGCTCACTGATCGTGGCCGAATTCCCCAAGGGTCTGCGCGTGGTGCGCGACTACGACCTTTCTATCCCCGAATTTCGTGGCGATTTGGAACAACTGATACAAACCGTTCTCAATATTGCGCACAACGCCTGCCAAGCCTTGTCCGAGCGGATTGCGCAGGGTGATGCGCAACTGACTTTTTGCACCCGCGTTGCGCGCCAAGTCACTTTCGGAAAAATGCGCTACAGGCTGGCACTGGAATTGCATGTCATAGACAACGGACCGGGTGTACCCGATTCGATCAAGGACCGCATTTTTTACCCGCTGGTATCGGGCAGAGACGGCGGCTCCGGCTTGGGGCTGACACTGGCACAAACCTTTGTACAACAGCACCATGGTCAGATCGAAGTCGATAGCCAAGCGGGCCGCACGGATTTCAAAATTTTGATTCCCTTACCTTAGTTGGAAACCTTGTAGAAAGCACACCGATGAAGCCGATTTGGATCGTAGATGATGACCAGTCCATCCGCTTTGTGCTGGAGAAGGCTTTGTTGCGCGAGCAGATGCCGACCCGCAGTTTTTCGAATGCGCGTGACGTACTTTCAGCGCTGGCCAATGACGATGAGGTTCCGCAGATTCTGGTCAGTGACATCCGTATGCCGGGCGGCTCTGGCTTAGACCTGCTGGAAAAAGTCAAGGCCCAGCTGCCCGGCCTGCCCATCATCATCATGACCGCGTTTTCCGACCTGGATAGCGCAGTGAGTGCCTTTCAGGGCGGCGCATTTGAATACCTGCCCAAACCCTTTGATTTACCCAAGGCCGTTGAACTGATTCGCCGCGCGGTACAAGAAAGCCAGCGTGAGGAAGTGGCCGAAGAGCGCCTGGCCGATACGCCGGAAATGCTGGGTCAGGCGCCCGCCATGCAGGATGTGTTTCGCGCTATTGGACGGCTGAGCCAGAGCAATGTCACGGTCATGATCACCGGTGAGTCCGGCTCGGGCAAAGAGCTGGTGGCACGCGCGCTGCACAAACATTCCCCGCGTGCCAGCGGACCGTTTGTCGCTATCAATACGGCTGCGATTCCCAAAGAATTGCTGGAAAGCGAGCTGTTCGGCCACGAGCGCGGTGCATTCACTGGCGCACAAGCGCAGCGGCGCGGGCGCTTTGAGCAGGCCGATGAAGGCACTTTGTTTCTGGACGAAATCGGCGATATGCCCTTTGAGCTGCAAACCCGCTTGCTGCGCGTGCTGAGCGATGGGCATTTTTACCGCGTCGGCGGCCACAGCGCTATCAAAGCCAATGTGCGCGTCATCGCCGCAACGCACCAAGACCTGGAGCTGCGGGTCCAACAAGGTGCATTTCGCGAAGACTTGTTTCATCGGCTCAACGTCATTCGCTTGCGCTTACCGGCCTTGCGCGAGCGCCGTGAAGACATTCCCATGCTCACGCGCCACTTTTTGCAACACAGCGCCAAGCAACTCGGCGTGGAGCCCAAGCGTATCGCTGACAGCGCCTTGGCGGCGATCGAAAATTTTGCTTTCCCAGGCAATGTGCGCCAACTCGAAAACGTCTGCCATTGGTTGACCGTCATGGCACCAGCACAGGTCATCGAGCCCAAAGACCTTCCGCCCGAATTTGGTGTCTCCAGGCACCAAGGCGCGGCACAGATGATGACAGAGGTGGCGCCCGATGGCACTAGCACGGTGCATGTCAATGGCTACACAGAGTCTTCAGCACATCCACAGGGTCTGCGAGTCGACGGCAGCGCAAGCGATACGGGCGCTATGGTCTGGCCCTCGACCGACGTGTCGGGCCGCGCAGCCTCGGCGCCGCCGCCGCTGACTGGGTGGGAGCTTGAACTTGAAGACGAGGCGCTGACCCTGCTGCGCAGCGGTCATGGCGAAGTGTGGGACACGCTGACACGCCGTTTCGAGGCGCGCATGATTCAGGCCGCGCTGACCAATACCCGCGGCCGCCGCATCGAAGCGGCCACCAAATTAGGCATAGGCCGCAACACCATCACCCGCAAAATCCAAGAGCTGGGCTTGGACAAAAAACTGGCACTGTCTTCGGAAGAATAAATGCAGGTGCTTTAGGCTGCACCGTCCAGCGTCAGCACTACCGGCGTGTGGTCGCTGGGCCGTTCATTTTTACGCGGTGTCTTGTCAATCCAGCAGGCTGTGGCGCGCTCGCGCAGGGCTTGGCTAATCAAAATGTGGTCAATGCGCAGGCCCCGGTTGCGCCGAAAAGCCATGTCGCGGTAATCCCACCAGCTATAGCTTTTGGGTGGCTGCGGGAACAGGCGCAGGCTGTCGTGCAAACCCATAGCCACCAGCGAGCGCAGGTGGTAGCGCTCTTCCTCGGTGCAGTGGATTTGATCGCGCATGCCTTCGGGGTCCCAGACATCGGCGTCGTCAAACGTAATGTTGTAGTCACCCATCAGCAGCAATTGTGGATGCGCTGCCAACTCAGTCTTGACCCAATGGCGCAAGGTCTTGAGCCATTCCATTTTGTATTCAAACTTATCGCTGCCAGGCGCCTGGCCGTTGGGGAAATACGCACCAATTACGCGCACACCTTGCACCGTGCCGGTAATGACACGCGCCAGGTCGTCTTCAAAACCGGGGATATTTTTCACCACGTCGCTAGCCTCGGTCTTGGTCACCAAGGCTACGCCGTTATAGGTTTTTTGCCCAAACCATTGTGCCTGGTAACCGGCTTGCGCAAAGGCATCATGCGGAAATTTGTCGTCGGTGAGTTTGGTCTCTTGCAGGGCCAGCACATCGACCGGGTTGGCGCTCAGCCATTCGAGCACCTGGGGCAGGCGCACGGCTAAAGAATTAACGTTCCAGGTGGCAAATTGCATGGCTTAAAGCGCCTTGGCGCGCTGATAGTGCACAAAACTATAGGCCAGTCCCTTGGCCGAAACATAGCTTTCGCGGCTGCTCTCGCGCCACGCGGCGTCAAGCTCCGGCGCAAAGGCATCTCCATCGACTTGCAGCGCTATCTCGGTCACTACCACGCTGTGCGCCAGCGGCAAGGCCTGGGCGTAGATTTGCGCGCCGCCTATCACCCAGGCATCGGGCGCAGCGCCGCACTGCGCTAGTGCGTCTTGCAAGGAGGTAGCGGCTTGCGCGCCTGGGGCGTGCCAATCGGGCTGGCGCGTGACCACCAGATTCAAGCGGCCCGGCAGCGGGCGGAATCTGGTGGGTAGTGAGTCCCAGGTTTTGCGGCCCATGATGACAGGGCAGCCCAGGGTGTGGCGTTTGAAATGCGCCAGGTCTTCGGGCAGGTGCCAGGGCAAGGTATTGTTCGCGCCAATCACCCCATTGGCGGCGCGCGCATAAATCAGGTGCAGGCGGGTGGCCATCAGGCGTGCTTAGACCGCGACCGGCGCCGAGATGGCCGGATGCGGGGTGTAGCCCTGCACCTCAAAGTCCTCAAACGCGTAGTCAAAAATACTGGCCGGGCGGCGCTTGATATGCAGTCTGGGGTAGGGCAGGGGCGCGCGGCTCAGTTGCAGTTCTACTTGGGAGTGGTGGTTGCTGTAGACATGGCAATCGCCACCGGTCCAAATGAAATCGCCCACGTCCATATCGCATTGCTGGGCGATCATGTGCGTGAGCAGCGCGTAGCTGGCGATATTGAAAGGCACACCCAAAAAAATATCTGCGCTGCGCTGGTAGAGCTGGCAGCTCAGGCGCGGCTTGCTGCCTGGGCCATCGGCGGGCGCCACATAAAACTGAAAAAAGGCATGGCAGGGCATGAGCGCCATCTTCGACAAATCGGCCACGTTCCAGGCGCTCACGATCATGCGGCGCGAGTCGGGGTTGCTCTTGAGGGTCGCCATCAGCTCGCTGATCTGGTCGATATGTCTACCGTCTGGCGTCGGCCAGCTGCGCCATTGCACGCCATAGACCGGCCCCAGCTCCCCATCGGGCCTGGCCCACTCGTCCCAAATACTGACGCCGCGCTCTTTGAGCCAGTTGTTATTGCTTGAACCGGTCAGAAACCACAATAACTCTTGGATGATGGAGCGCAAATGCACTTTTTTGGTCGTGACCAGTGGAAAGCCTTCGCGCAAATCAAAACGCATCTGGTAGCCAAACACACTGGTGGTGCCGGTGCCAGTGCGGTCTTGCTTGCGCACGCCTTGGGTATAGGCGTGGCGCAGCAAGTCTTCGTATTGGTGGCGGATGGGGCGTTCAGGGTGGCTAGTCATAGGCCGCTTTATTGGATAGTGCCGGTTGGCGGAATCCCACGCAGGGGTAGGAAATTGTAGGCGGCTTGGCTGTACATGCCTAATGCGATCCAGGGGGTAAGCGCCCTCTGCGCTCAACAGGCTTGGCCCTACTTATGTATCGGGCCAAAACTTGGCTAGCGGCGCTTACTCCCACTTAAGGGTTGGCGTTGGCGCCGCTGGCCACGCGTCGCGCCCCGTCATAACGACGCGCCCAGTAGGCCAGACCCATGTCTTCGACGCGAACTTCTGCACCGGGCTTGGGTGCATGGATAAATTTGCCATTTCCTACGTAGATGCCCACATGGCTGAAGGCGCGGCGCATCGTGTTGAAAAACACCAGATCACCGGGACGAAGCTCAGCTTTTTCGATGGTTTGGGTAGCCGCTGCTTGCTGCGCTGCACTGCGCGGAAGTACTAAACCGATGGTTTGTTCGTACATGGCTTTGACAAATCCGCTGCAATCAAAGCCGTTTTCGGCACTGTTGCCGCCCCGGCGGTAAGGTACGCCCAAAAAGGCCATGGCGCCAAGCACCAAGTCCGATGCCTGGTTCTGTACCTGGTTGCCGGCCTCGCTGATACGCTCAATCAAGCCTTTATCCCCTAAAAACTTGCCTAAATCGTCGGCCACTGGCGCGGTTTGCGCTGCGCTGATGCGACATACAAAAATCAGACAAAGAAAGATACGAACGAGCCAATGCATGGTGTTGATTTTAACCGGAAAGGCGTCCCAATTAATGTATAAATTACATTAATTAAATTAAATAAATACTTGATTTATATAAAATATATCCATAAATTTCTCGGGTGTTTCCAGCCATCGACGCCTGCGCCCAAGCTTTATGGCGCACCGGGGCGCTCGGTGCCCATGCCTATCTCCGCACCTTGGTGGTGCGCGTAGCGTTTCGCTGTACTGGTTATGCTAGGCGCTTTTAGTCGCTGGAAAGTGTGCCCATGTTGCTCGATGTTGAAGACAGCCAATTGGTGCTGGTGGACTACCAGGCGCGCTTGATGCCAGCCTTGTTCGATGCAACGCCAGTTCTGGCCAACGCGGTGCGCCTGGCCAAGCTGGCGGCGCTGTTCCAAGTCCCCACTGTGCTGCTCGAGCAAAGCCCGGATCGTCTCGGCACGACCGCCGAGTCGCTCGGGGAGGCTACTCAAGCGCTGGTCGGCGCCCGCCTATTGCGCAGCCTGCAAAAAACGCATTTCAGTGGCGTGGACGAGGGCCTTTCCGAGCTGCTGCGCCCCACGGCCAAGCCGGTGGGTGGCAATGCACGCAGCCTGCCCAAGCATTTGCAAAAACCAGCGCCGGAGCAAAACGTCCGGCCTTCCATCGTGTTGGCCGGGTGCGAAGCCCACGTTTGTTTGCTGCAGACTGCGCTGGCCCTGCTGGAGGATGAGTTCGAGGTATGGGTTGTCACCGACGCTTGCACTTCGCGGACCGAGCGTAACCGTGATGCCGCTTTTGATCGCTTGGCCGGCGCTGGCGCCGAGTTGCTGACCACTGAAATGGTCGCCTTTGAGTGGCTGCGCCATGCCGATCATCCCCAGTTTCGGGCCGTGCAGGCCTTGATTAAATAAGGCCCGGCGGCGCGCGCTGGCGCGTACACCTAGTCAGCCACTAGCAAGTTGCGTGTCCATAATCTGTCCAGCTACGCGGTCCCGGCGTAGTCCCTAAAGTGGAGACCGACATGCCCGATTACCCAGCCTTTCACCGCCGCTCGATCCAGGACCGCGACGCCTTTTGGGCCGAGCAGGCCCAGCGCATCGAATGGCAGACCCAGCCCACCACGATTTGCGACTACAGCAACCCACCATTTGCGCGCTGGTTTGTCGGCGGCACCACTAATTTGTGCCACAACGCAGTGGACCGCCACCTCCAAGACCGGCCCGATCAGGTGGCCCTGATCGCAGTGTCCACCGAGACCGATACCGAACAATGCTATACCTTTCGCCAACTCCATGCCCATGTGCAAACCATGGCGGCTGCGCTGCAGGATTTGGGCGTGCGCAAAGGCGATCGGGTGCTCATCTATATGCCGATGGTGGCCGAGGCTGCGTTTGCCATGTTGGCCTGTACGCGCATTGGTGCCATTCACTCGGTAGTCTTTGGCGGCTTTGCCTCGGTGTCGCTGGCTTCGCGCATTGAAGATGCCTCGCCGGTGGTGGTGGTGAGCGCCGATGCCGGTTCGCGCGGCGGCAAAGTGGTGCCGTACAAGCCTTTACTGGACGAAGCGCTGGCTTTGTCTAGCCATAAGCCACAAGCCGTTTTGATGGTCAACCGGCAACTGGCGCCCATGGCCATGACCGCCGGTCGTGACCACGACTGGGCCAGCTTGCAGGCCAAGCACCACAACGCCGTCGTGCCCTGCGAATGGGTAGATTCAACCCACCCCAGCTACACCTTGTACACCAGCGGTACCACGGGCAAGCCCAAAGGCGTGCAGCGCGATACCGGCGGCTATGCGGTAGCCCTGGCCGCTAGCATGGAGACCATTTTTTGTGGCAAGGCCGGAGAGACCTATTTCTCCACCAGTGACATCGGCTGGGTCGTGGGCCATAGCTATATCGTTTACGGTCCCTTAATTGCGGGTATGGCGACCATCATGTACGAAGGCCTGCCGATCCGCCCCGACGGCGGCATTTGGTGGAGCTTGGTGGAGAAGTACAAAGTGACCGTGATGTTCAGCGCACCTACGGCCATCCGGGTGCTGAAAAAGCAAGACCCTGCGCTGCTCAAACGCTACGACCTGAGCAGCTTGCGCAGCCTCTTCCTCGCTGGCGAACCGCTCGATGAGCCCACCGCCCAATGGATTAGCGAGGGCCTGGGCAAGGACATCATCGACAACTACTGGCAGACCGAAAGCGGCTGGCCGATTTTGACAATTGCCAATGGCATCGAAAAAGCGCCTAGCAAATTCGGTAGCCCGGGCATCGCCATGTACGGCTACAACGTCAAATTGCTCGATGAAGTGACTGGCGAAGAGTTGCACGGCGCAGAAAAAAAAGGTGTTTTGGTCATCGAGGGCCCATTGCCGCCGGGCTGTATGCAAACCGTCTGGCAGGATGATGCGCGCTTTGTCAACACCTACTGGAAAAGTGTCCCCGGTAAGTTGGTGTACAGCACCTTTGACTGGGCCACACGCGACCAAGACGGCTACTACTTCATCCTGGGTCGTACCGATGACGTGATCAATGTTGCCGGGCACCGTTTAGGCACCCGCGAGATCGAAGAATGCATCTCCGGTCATCCCAATATCTCCGAGGTGGCGGTTGTCGGCGTCGCTGACACCCTCAAAGGCCAGGTCGCCATGGCATTCGCGGTGGTCAAAGACGCCAACGGACTGGTCGATGACAAAGCCCGCTTTGCCCTGGAGGGTGAAATCATGAAGCTGGTGGACCAGTCCATTGGCGCGATCGGTCGTCCTTCGCGGGTCCGTTTTGTCACGGTGCTACCCAAAACCCGCAGCGGCAAACTGCTGCGCCGCGCCATCCAGGCGGTGTGCGAAGGCCGCGACCCGGGCGACCTGACCACCATGGAAGACCCGTCGGCGCTGCAACAAATCCGGGATTTGATGTAGCCCAGCCCGGGCCCAGGTAGCCTGCCCCCCAATGGCCCGAGCGAGCGGGCCCGGTTTCGATGGCACAATGCGCCCCGTAACCAAGGCGCCCCGCGCCAACGTCGCATCCGCCATCCGGTCAAGCCGTACAGCGGAAGGTCTTTTAACCAGCTTATGTTTCCCCGGAGGGAAACGGAGGTCAGCGAAAAATGAGTACGAGTTCGTCCGTCTATTCAGCCTATCTGGGCAACACTTTTCTCTTCGGCGGCAATGCGCCCTACGTCGAAGAGATGTATGAAAACTACCTCGACAACCCCGGCAGCGTGCCCGATACCTGGCGCGACTACTTTGACGCTTTGCAGCATGTGCCAGCCGCTGACGGTAGCAATGCACGCGATGTGGCGCATCTGCCGGTGGTTAATGCTTTTGCCCAACGCGCCAAGTCGGGCGGCACCCGCGTGGTGCTGGCCAGCGCCGATGCTGAAATGGGGCGCAAACGCACCGCCGCCCAGCAACTGATTGCGGCTTACCGCAACGTCGGCCAGCGCTGGGGCGATCTGGATCCGCTCAAGCGCACCGAGCGCCCGCACATTCCCGACCTGGACCCCGCGTTTTACGGTTTTGTCGATGCCGACCAGGAAACTGTGTTTGACACCAGCAACACCTTTTTCGGCAAGAACAGCATGTCGCTGCGCGAACTGCTCAATGCCCTGCGCGAGACCTATTGCGGCACGCTAGGCGCCGAGTTCATGTATGCCACCGACCAGGACGAAAAACGCTGGTGGCAACAAAAATTGGAAAGCGTACGCAGCAAGCCCAATTTCAACGCCGACAAGAAAAAACACATCCTGGGCCGCCTCACCGCCGCCGAGGGCCTAGAGCGTTTTCTGCACACCAAGTACGTGGGGCAAAAACGCTTCTCGCTGGAAGGCGGGGAGAGCTTTATCGCCGCCATGGATGAATTAATCCAAGTCGCGGGCAGCCAGGGCGTCCAAGAGATCGTCATTGGTATGGCGCACCGGGGACGCCTCAATGTGCTAGTCAACACCATGGGCAAGCAGCCCAAGGATTTGTTTGCCGAGTTTGACCACACCGCACCCGAAGAGCTAACTGCTGGTGATGTGAAATACCACCAGGGCTTTAGCTCGGACGTGAGTACGCCAGGGGGCCCGGTACATTTGTCGCTGGCCTTCAACCCCTCGCACTTGGAGATCGTCAACCCCGTGGTCCAAGGCTCGGTGCGCGCGCGCATGGACCGCCGCTCGGACCCGCAGGGCAAACAAGTGCTGCCGGTGCTGGTGCATGGCGACGCCGCGTTTGGCGGGCAGGGCGTCAACCAAGAGACCTTGGCACTGGCCCAAACCCGTGGTTACACCACCGGCGGCACGGTGCACATCATCATCAACAACCAGATTGGCTTTACCACCTCGGATCCGCGCGATATGCGCTCCAGCGCGTTTTGCAC
This sequence comes from Comamonadaceae bacterium, assembly GCA_947450255.1. Lineage (GTDB taxonomy): Bacteria > Pseudomonadota > Gammaproteobacteria > Burkholderiales > Burkholderiaceae_C > Allorhodoferax. Next base: position 1,851 of record CANFVA010000072.1, on the reverse strand, counting down.
CGATATCGTCAAGATGGTGGAAGCGCCGGTGCTGCACGTCAATGGCGACGATCCTGAGGCCGTGGTGTTGGCTACCCAGTTCGCGCTGGAATACCGCATGCAGTTCCGCAAGGATGTGGTGGTAGACATTATTTGTTTCCGCAAACTCGGCCACAACGAGCAGGACACCCCCAGCCTGACACAGCCGCTGATGTATAAAAAAATCGGCGCGCATCCCGGCACCCGCAAGCTGTTTGCCGACAAGCTCACAGCCCAAGGTTTGGGCGAATCGCTGGGCGACGATATGGTCAAAGCCTACCGCGCCGCCTTGGACGAAGGGCGCAACACCTCAGACCCGGTGCTGACCAATTTCAAGACCAAGTTCACTGTGGACTGGGCGCCGTTTTTGGGTAAAAAATGGACCGATGTAGGGGATACCGCGATTCCCCTGAGCGAATGGAAGCGCTTGGCTGAGCGCATGACTACCATACCTGCCACCGTGACGCCGCACCAACTGGTACGCAAGGTCTATGATGACCGCGCAGCCATGGGACGGGGCGATATCCCGGTGGACTGGGGCATGGGCGAGCACATGGCTTTTGCCTCCTTGGTCGCTAGCGGCTACCCGGTGCGCCTCTCGGGCGAAGACTGCGGTCGTGGCACCTTTACTCACCGCCATGCGGTTATTCACGACCAGAACCGTGAAAAATGGGACGTTGGCACCTACGTACCTTTGCAAAACGTGGCCGACGGGCAAGCCCCGTTTGTCGTGATCGACTCCATCCTGTCCGAAGAAGCGGTGCTGGGCTTTGAGTATGGCTATGCCTCGAACGACCCCAACACCATGGTGATCTGGGAAGCCCAATTTGGCGACTTTGCCAATGGCGCGCAAGTGGTGATTGACCAGTTCATCGCCTCGGGCGAAGTTAAGTGGGGCCGCGTCAATGGCCTGACCTTGATGCTGCCACACGGCTACGAAGGCCAGGGTCCGGAGCACAGCTCGGCGCGCCTGGAGCGCTTTATGCAATTGGCGGCAGACACCAATATGCAAATCGTGCAACCCACCACCGCCAGCCAAATCTTCCACGTGCTGCGCCGCCAGATGGTGCGCAATGTGCGCAAGCCTTTGGTGATCATGACGCCCAAGTCCCTGCTGCGCAACAAAGACGCGACCTCGCCGCTGAGCGAGTTCACCCGTGGAGGCTTTCAGACGGTGATCGGCGAGGTCAAAGAGATCAAGGCCGAGAAGGTCAAGCGCTTCGTTGTGTGTTCCGGCAAGGTCTATTACGACCTGGTGAAAAAGCGCGAGGAGCGCGGTTCGGACGACGTTGCCATTGTGCGTATCGAGCAGCTTTATCCGTTTGCCCACAAGGCTTTTGCGAACGAAATTAAGAAATACCCGAACGCCACCGAAATCGTCTGGACCCAGGACGAGCCGCAAAACCAGGGCGCCTGGTTTTTTGTACAGCACTACATCCATGAAAACATGCTCGACGGGCAAAAGCTCGCCTACTCGGGTCGCGCCGCTTCGGCCTCGCCCGCCGTGGGGTATTCGCACCTGCACCAGGAACAGCAAAAAGCACTTGTCGATGGCGCATTCGGCAAGCTCAAAGGCGTGGTGTTGACCAAGTAAGGCAGCACCCAGAAAACGCAAATTCATTGAAAGAATCGTATGGCCATCGTAGAAGTAAAAGTTCCCCAACTGTCTGAGTCTGTGGCAGAGGCCACCATGCTGCAGTGGAAGAAAAAAGTAGGCGACAGCGTTGCCGCAGATGAAACACTTATTGAAATCGAGACTGACAAAGTGGTGCTCGAAGTGCCTGCCCCTTCGGCTGGCGTGCTGTCAGAAATCCTGGTGCTTGACGGCGGCAT